>JBAXAO010000004.1:0-57205 GCA_037142435.1 Actinomycetes bacterium
TAAAAATCGGGGAATTACCCAGGCTGAAGAGGATAAATCCCTCATCCTCCGCCAGTTTCACTGGCTCCGGCCGAATCACCAATGGAGCTATGGCTTGATGTCGATTCCGACAATTGAACTCAAGGCGGAAAGGACCGCCTCGGGCGTCCAGCTTGGTTCCTGTGGCTTAGCTAGGTTTGCCAAACCATCGGCGCTCAAGAACTTGTTCAGTTTCGCCGGAATTGTGGCCCCTTGTGGATTGGGGTTACCAAGATCTACCCACGCCCAATTCCCAGAAGCATCGATAATAAGAACCTCGTCAGCATGCGCAACATCGTAGGTATTGGGTTTTCCAGTTTGCCAATCTACTGGCAAAGTCTTCATATCCTCCGCCGTGTAATTGGACTTCATCACAGCTGCACCGAAAAAATCCCAGAGAGTTTTTAGGCTTTTTTCTTTACCTGAAGCAAGAACCCAATTGTAATCTTGAAACAACTCCTGGTAAGCAGCTAGGCGACCTGCGCTGTCTCGTCCGGAATCGACGGAAATTTCCAATACTTTTATCTTGTCTTTCAAATTAGCCTTGGAGACTGCATCCCCGATGGCACGCATATTTGCCGATGTCATCGGACAAATTTCTTGGCACGAAGTCAAGAAATCGCTCACCACTAAAACTTTCCCTTTGAGGCTTGCGAGAGTGAAGGTCTTTCCGCTGGCATCAAAGAGTTCAGTATTAAGAACCGCATCACTAATCGGTTCATGAAGGAAGGACCCTCCACCGGGAGCGGCACTTGCCTGACCGTGTGCAGACGATGGTGAGCTGTTCTTACTCATATGCATTCCCGCCATGGAACTCTTCGATTCGCTTCCTCCACAGCCAGCCAAGAGAAGAACAGTTAATATGAGTAGACATAATTTTGAACGTTTCATTTGTGGCTACTTTCTTGAATTCTTTGGATTAATTATGAAATAAGTTGATCCCGTAACTGGGTGACCATCCTCAGAGACAACTCTCCACGTTTCAGTTACTTTCCCAAGCGAAGCATTCGGAGCGATTTCGATAGTCAATCTCGCTCCTCCTACATAAGAATTAAGAACTGGAATCGCTCGACCTTTTGAGTCTGTCAATTGGAGGTAATTGGTCTTCTTCCCGGTCAATACGATGAGATTCCCATCGAATTCCACCCAAATTTTTTGCGGCATGGCGGATACGACGCTTTTTGGTTTTGGGTATGCGTCAGTCAAAATGGCATGTGCGTTGGCATTGGGAGCCCCGAAAATCAGGACCCCCAATGTCAGCATTGAAATCGCCTTTTTCACTTACGCGGCAACAGTCGTAACCGATGGCGCTGGGCCGAATTCGGTATCTTCGGTAGCGGCTGGAGTAGTTCCATCAGTTTGGATCCACTTCAAATACAACGGTTTCTTGACGCCGGATGTTGAAGTAGGCGCATAACAAGTCTGGGTGGTTTTGAAGAATATTTTCTGTGGCGTGGCGTTCCACGTCACTTTAATTCCAAAGTCCGAAAATGTGTACGGATCGATCACCCAGTAATTAGATTTTGCGGTCCACGTAACTGTGTAATAAGCCGGCACGTTTTTGGCATCAACTTCAGTAGAAGCCACAACAGTCGCTTTGAATCCTTGACGAAACTCCGGAGTTGGTTTTCCAGCTGAGGCAGGCACATCTGTCGAAAATACCCGAGTACCGTATTGAACGCTCTTGTAGGTGCATCCATGCCCAAGGCTTAAATAGATACGACTGGATTGACCAGCGACCAATGTATTTCCTCGAAGTTGAACGCCAACATGTGCAGATGCAACTGTTGGTACTGCTAGAAGTGTCACAATCAAGATGACAAAAATTGATTTGTATTGTTTTTTCACGAAAACCTCTCAATGAGAATTGATTACTTATCGCTCCTTTTCTGGTAGAGCCACCAAGCACCGATGGCGGCAAGAGCAGCCAAGGTTAAGAAGATGTGAAATGCATGATGAACGAATATGTTTTCGTGCATAGGCATGCCGTTCATGATTTAAATCCAAATAAAGGCGCAGGGGGACCTCGTCTACTTAGAGAGTCAAGTTCTAGAAAACTTTGAAAGGATGAAGGTTCGACAACGTAAATGAAATTGAAATTCGCAGTTTTATTGAATCTGAAAACGCGAAATGGAACTATTAAAATCTCAACGAACTTTAAGGAGGTTTCCCAGATCGCCTCAAATTTAGAAATTAAAATATATGTCGCAATGCCGCCAATAAGATGCGAGAACATCATGACTAGATTGTTTGAATTTCCGGCACCAAGCAACAAGTGACCGTTACTTTGTGCAAAGAGAACTAGCAACGCAAGTTTGGGACCTTCGATGAGGCGATTACTAAGAAAAACCAAAACTGGAATGATCACAGCGATTTCAGCACTCAATCGAGTGACAGTGACGAAACTTCCACCGGCCGCACCGTGCGAGAGAAGTGCGCCAAACAGCAAAATCACAGCGTTGCACCAGATCCGAATGGGCTGCAGACGTGATCGCACATGGGCACACTAATAGATCTAGTGGAAATAGGACATATTCACCTCTGGACTTTCGCCGATTTCTTCTTCATGAAAGTTCGTGGCTTAGCTAGGAAATTCAAATTAAATTTATCGACCATATTTAGTAACCTCCACTCATGGCCACTCTAGTTTCAACCCAGAGAATCCGTCGGTACAACCTGATCGCAGGGTTTGCCCATTTGATGCAAATGGGAGTGGTTCTGGCCTTGGCCAATGATTTCTCTCTCCCCATTGTGGCTCGTTACATGGCCGGCCCACCGGGAAGCTCCTTTGCAGAACCGGTCACGCTCCTCAAGACTCCTGTGGGAATTACCGTTGCAATATTCCTTGGACTTTCGGCCTTCTTTCACTTCCTAGTTGCCAGCCCACAATTTTTCGCCAGATACCAAACCGGTTTAGTTGCCGGGCATAACTACTTCCGTTGGGTTGAGTACTCGATCAGTTCATCAGTCATGATTGTTTTGATAGCTCAAATTTGTGGTGTTTCAGATGTGGTCGCGCTCATCGCGCTTTTCGGAGTGAATGCATCAATGATTCTTTTCGGTTGGTTACAGGAAAAGTATGAAAACCCAGGCAGCCGCGGTTGGCTCCCATTTATATTCGGATGCATTGCAGGAATCGTTCCTTGGATCGCCATCGCCTTTTATGTACTTTCAATTGGTGGACCTGGTGATACGAAGGCACCAGCATTCGTATACGGAATTGTCTTCTCGCTCTTTGTCCTCTTCAATACTTTTGCAATCGTGCAGTTTCTTCAATATCGGCAAATTGGAAATTGGTCAGATTATTTGCGTGGCGAAAAGACTTACATAACGCTTTCGCTTGTTGCTAAATCCGCTTTGGCCTGGCAGATATTTGCCTCAACGCTTGTTAAGTAACTTTGGACTTTCTACCGAGTGTAGGTGCGCTTCGCTGATGTGAATGAAGTAAATTCCGATGGAGACTTCATCGTCGTGTTTAATTCGACGCTGAGTGTCCCCTGACTATTTACCTGCAAAGCAACGATCCCTTTGACGGAACCTCCCGGAATTAAGGTGTAACCCACGGCAAATGGCGCCATCGAGCCTGGTTCCCGAGCCGGCGCGTTTGTGGGGTCTTGGATCGAGATTTGTTCCAATTTATAGACAACCATGCCAGAGGCAGCCGTAAGTCGATCTGGTGCAACCTGACCGCTACCGACTACTAAAAGGGCTTGGTTTGCGTCTCCTCGTGGATCTTCCCACCAACCGGAAGAGAAGATCCACTGAGAAGTGTCCACTTGATGAGGAGCAATAGACAAGTGGCTCCACGAATAGTCGTTCTTACCTGCGGGAGGTCCCTGAACCATTGAAGTAGCCGTGGCGTAATCACTATTAGGACGACCGGTGTAGCCATTGGTTCCTTGCAAAAACCAATTTCCGGATGCGCTTCCTGCTACGTCGTAGTCAATTTTGCCGACTCGTGGAGAAGTAGTTTTTTGCAACTGTGCTTCCATGGCACTTCTAATTTGTGTCGTAAAGAACGGAAGGTAATCAGCCGTATACGGTTTCCAATTTTCCGCATACAAATATGCCTGCGGATTTTGAAATCCCGACAACCATGACGTTCCATCGAAAACATTGAAATCCAACGGATTGTCACGTTGTCGACCAAATTCTTGTCCAGCTTTAATCTTTAAACGCAGGCTTACATAACCCTTTGCATCCACATCTTTCGCGTAGGGCGCAAGAACGCCAGTTAATTTATTTATAACCATATAGACACTGATGAGATTACATCCGTGGTCTATCAACACACGGTGTGAAGTTGTTGATCCTAAACTTCCAACTTCGATGATTGTGCCATCCGCTGGTGCTGTAATGGGAACGTATGCGGCGTTACTTCGTTCAGCCGAAGGTAATGCAAGTGTTTTAATTCCGATGTAACCGTGATCTATTGGAGTCACGTGACCACCGATCGTCATGCCGTAAGGAATGATCGGCGCAAGTTGGTCTAGTGGAATAACGGGCGAAGTGAATTTAACGGAGAGCGGTTTACAGGTGATGTTGGCGGGGCCGCGTCCATTGGAAAAAACTTCTGAAAGTTTTGGATACCAGCTTGGTCTTGTCTTATAGCCACCGACTGGAGTCTTCGGAACGTCGGTTGCTAGTACGAATGAAACTTTTCCTTTTTTACAAACTGCCGTCATCTGGCCATTGAAAGCGATCAGACCATTCTTCGTACATTTAGATCCAAGAGGACCTAGCGGATAGGTGTTGGAATTATTCGACCCTGCCTGCTGATTCCCGTCAGCTGCAAGAGTTGGAGAAGTAAAACTGAAAGCGATCAGACCCGTGGAAAGAACAAGGGCTATAAAATTCTTGGTCTTTCGAGATCGCATGTGTCCCCAATCTAGAAAATTCTTGCGTGGATAGTACCTATCGGACCTGCTTTTTTGGCTCGCTTTTGCCACACTAAAAACAGAGAAGCCCCGGTCGAATTCGACCAGGGCCTTCCTATTTCTCTCCGTGTGGTTAGAACTAAATCTCAACCCCGATGTACTTCGTTTGAAGGAATTCATGAATTCCATCGAATCCACCTTCTCGACCAAGGCCAGATTGCTTGACGCCACCGAACGGCGCGGCTGGGTCGGATACCAATCCTCGGTTGATGGCAACCATTCCGGCTTCCAGCGCTTCGGCGGTGCGGACGGCACGACCTAGTTCGCCAGAATAGACGTAAGCGATCAATCCAAATTCAGTGTCGTTGGCCATCTTGATTGCTTCTTCATCGGTATCAAAGATAACGACTGGGGCAACTGGTCCAAAGATTTCTTGACCCAAAATCATGTTGTCGTAATTAACAGTGAGAACAGTTGCCGGATAGAAGGCACCCTCACCTTCTGGAACAACACCGCCGAGATGAACTTTTGCACCATCTGCGACAGATGCATCGACTAATTCAGCAATCTTGTTGCGCTCTTTCATGGAAACGCTGGCCCCAAGTTGGGCGCCGGCCTCAAGACCTGGAGCCAACTTCAAACCGCCCATTGCAGCGCTGAACTTGGTGATGAATTCGTCGGCAACTTTGCGGGCAACAAAAATGCGATTAGCAGCGGTGCAGGCAGCGCCACCGTTACGCATCTTTGCCAGCATTGCGCCTTTAACAGCTTCATCAACATTTGCATCATCCAGGACCACGAACGGAGCGTTGCCACCAAGTTCCATGGATGTCCGAACCACATTGTCTGCAGCTTCTTTCAACAGAATGCGACCGACTTCAGTCGAACCAGTGAAGGAAAGGTTGCGAACACGTGGATCGTGCAACATCTTGGAAATCATTGCGCCGGTCTTTTGCGGAAGTACAAAGTTAACGACGCCCTTAGGCACACCCGCACGTTCGAGAATGTCGATGATGTACAGGGCAGTTAACGGAGTTTCCGTCGCCGGTTTCAAGATCACGGTGCAACCCGCAGCGAGCGCAGGACCAATCTTGCGAGTAGCCATACCTGCTGGGAAATTCCACGGGGTTATAAGTAAGGAGACACCAATTGGTTGGTGGGTAACGAGAATGCGCTTGTCGCCAGAGGGCGCCATACGGAAATCACCAGGTGTGCGAACGGCTTCTTCAGAGAACCATCGGAAAAATTCGGCGGCATAGGCGACTTCACCTTTGGCATCAGAGAAGACCTTGCCATTTTCCATCGAAATCAACTTCGCGATCTCATCGGATTCAGCGATCATCAATTCGAAGGCTTTACGCAAGATTTCAGCGCGAACACGAGGGGCGGTCTTGGCCCAGGCGGGAAAAGCACGGTGTGCAGCGTCGACCGCAGCGTCACATTGAGCTTCGCTGGCGGTGCCAACAGAGGTGATTACGGCCCCGGTGCTGGGGTCAATAACATCAACGCTGCCATCGCCCTTTACCCAGGCGCCATCGATGTAAAGGTCGGTTTTTAGTGTCATTTAGTAAGCATACGCTTGGGGTGGGAAGTAAAATCCGCAGCAACGGCCGGTGAAAGCAATTTCACATAGCCGAAAGGATCTGCCCGCCAGGTCCGCACCAGCAGCGCAAGTAGAGAAGAGCGAGAGAACAGTGCCCAAAGCCTGGACAGATGACGCGCCAGAACCGATGGCGCTACAGGAGCACGCCCACCTAAGCGACCCGCTTTCCTACAAGATTAAAAAGGCGCTTCTCGGAAACCCCCTCAACCGTCATAGCCTTTCTCACCAACGCCTCAGCAAGCGCTTCGCGCTCGGCATCCTTTCTTCAGACTGCATCTCCTCATCGGCTTACGGCTCGGAACAGATCTTGCTCGCGCTTCTGCCCGCCTTTGGTTTGGCCGCATTCAATATTTTGATGCCGATGACGTTGATCGTTTTGGCCGTCTTGGTCATCATCACGTTCTCCTACCGAGAAGTCGTTCAGATTTACACAAAATCCGGAGGCGCTTACGTTGTTTCCCGCGACAACCTAGGACCGGTCATTGCACAAATTGCTGCCGTGGCTTTGATGCTGGATTACATCGTAACTGTGGCCATTCAATCCTCCGCCGGCATCGATGCAATTCTTTCCACCTTTGGCAGCTTGCATCCTTACAAGCTGCAAATGACAGTCGCTGTCATCGCCATTCTTACTTACGGAAACTTGCGCGGCGTTAAAGAGGCCGGTGCAGCATTCGCACTTCCCACATACTTCTTTATTGGTGCGCTCGCAGTTGTATTTGGAATGGGTATCTATCGCACGATTAATGGCACCCTACCTAAGTACGACCCTAATGTTGCAGGCGCCGTTCACGTCGGAACTTCCCAAGGGCTTCTTACTTTCGCCGCCATCTTTATTTTGCTGCGCGCCTTCGCAAATGGTGGTTCTTCCTTGACTGGATTGGAAGCAATCTCCGATGGCGTTTCACTTTTCAAAGTTCCCGAAGGTATTAATGCTAAAAAGACGCTGATGATCATGAGTGGAATTCTCGGAACCTTGGTTTTTGGTGTTTCTTGGTTCGCACACTCAACGTGGGCGACTCCCTACCTCAAAGGTTCGCCAACGGTTATCTCCCAAGTCGCAAAAGCTGCGCTTGGAACTGGTGGATTCGGTTCGGTCTTCTTCTATGTGGTTCAAGGCGCAACCATGTTGATCCTCATCACTGGCGCTAACACTGCCTATAGCGGTTTCCCATATCTTGTTAACTTCGTAGCCAACGACGGCTTCTTGCCTCGCCAGCTCACCAAGCGCGGTCACCGCCTGGCCTTTTCTAATGGAATTATCTTGTTGGCCGGCTGTGCAACGGTCCTAGTAATTGCCACTAAAGCCTCGGTTGACCACCTTGTGGCTTTCTACGCACTGGGGGTTTTCACCGGATTTACGCTGGTTGGTTTCGGAATGGCCAAGCGCGCCCGAACATTGAAAGATGCAAGATGGCGTTTGAAGGCTGGCATTAACTTGTTATCTGGATGTGTCTCCTTCATCATCATCATCATTTTCGCAATCGTGAAATTCACCGAAGGCGCATGGGTTATCTTGGTCATCACACCAATACTTGTTGTGATCTTGTTGCGTCTCAACCGCCAATATCGTCAGGAACAGGCCGCCTTGCGCGTTACGCAAGAACAATCACGCGCAACTTCCATCACGCGCCACGATGTTTCTGTTCTCGTTGATAGCGTCGACATTGCAACGGTTGGTGCGATTCGATATGCGCGATCTCTCAGCCCGCGCAATCTCTCGGCCGTTCACTTTGTCATTGATGATCGCAGATCCGAAATGATTAAAGATGAATGGGCTCAAAATAAAGCGTTGGCTGATATTCCACTCGAACTTATCGATTGCCCTGATCGTCGCATCCCAAATGCGGCGCTGGACTATGCAATTCGCGCAACAGTTTCGCCCGACGTTGAACTCACTTTGCTCTTGCCGCGTCGTTCATATTCGGCGTTCCTTGGTCGCCTTCTTCATGATCAAACTGCTGAAGAGATCGCTCGTCCGATCTCTCAACTTCCACGAGTTGTCGCGACGATTATTCCTTTTGATGTTGAAAAGATTATTTCGGGCGAAGAAGTCGAGCTTCACTCCGAACATTCACGCATTGCTACCGTAGCTCCTGAAATTATTTTCCCAGCCAAGTCGCCATCAGATGATGAGCCAATTCTTGCCGCCGCAGATGAGCGCATCTCTCATTATGCCGAAAGTATTTATCCGATTGATAAAGCGGTCTGGCGCAAGCGTGCCCATGTTCGCGGACGCGTTTCCTCTATTCGTACCGCACCTTCTGGTGGCGCGCCGAAGGTCGAAGTTGAGGTTTGGGATGCAACCGGTGGAATCACTTTGCAATTCCTCGGTCGTCGCGAAATTGTTGGTCTTGAAGTTGGATCAACCATCTGTGCCGAAGGCATGGTCGGCGAGCAAAATGGTGCTCTGACGATCCTGAATCCTTCATACGAACTCGTAATTTAGTTAGCACGCCGCAAACCCGCCATCACCTTGAATTTCAAAGGCTGAAGGACGATAAGGAACGTACAGGCAAAGTGACGTTCGGCCTTTCAGCCGTAGAAATTCAACAAATGGCGGTGGCGGTGGGATTTGAACCCACGGTGGAGTTTCCCCCACACACGCTTTCGAGGCGTGCTCCTTAGGCCGCTCGGACACGCCACCATGGGTGACGATACCTCAGCAGTTATTTACTTGCGAAACTGTTCAAAGAACTCAGTTAAAAGACCGGCGCATTCTTCAGCCATGACGCCAGCAACGACTTCTACGCGGAATGGCGACCTGGGATCACGCAAGACATCCCAAACCGAACCTACGGCTCCGGCTTTCTCATCCCACGCCCCGAAGACGACTGTCTTTATTCGAGATTGAGATATGGCCCCTGCACACATTGCACACGGTTCTAGGGTGACAACCAACGTGTGGTTATCAAGACGCCAATTGCCAACCGATTTTGCTGCCGCACGAAGCGCCACTATTTCAGCGTGGGCGGTGGGATCGTTATCCACTTCGCGACGATTATTGCCGGTGCCAACAATTTCACCGAGTGAATTCATAACCACGGCACCAACTGGAACATCCCCAGTTGAGGTTGCTTCACGAGCAATCAGAATCGCCTTGCGCATGGCGATTTCGTTGAAAGTACTCAATCGTTACGCCTTAGGGCAGTTCATAGAGTTCAACGAATTCATCGCCGAATCCTAGACGAGCTGCGATCGCATCGATTTGTTCATCAGGAAAAAGTTCGGAGTCATCGCAGAGTGCTTCCAATTCCATCGCGCTCATCCCAAGATCCGCTAGCAAATCAATATCTCCGCCTGGTTGAGATTCGTCGTCATCTTCCGGAAAAGGGAGGTCGATAATTTCAACAAGTTCGGCGGCGACTTCGTAATCTGTGGCGTAAGTGACATCGCTAATCATCATCTGCATACTGGTGCCCAATGATCGTGCAACTATAAAAAATTCATCTTCAATGGCAATTAAAGCGACAGCGCCACCATTAGTTTGGTGGGACTTGAGTTGATCAATAAGGAAACCAATATCTCTGGTTTCGTCGAGAACTGAAAGCGTCCAGCGGCCATCTTCGTGCCAGGCGATAACTCCAAAATCTGCAAGCATGGCGAGCCTCACTTTGCGATCCGGTCGTCCCCTTAAGTCCTCCTTAAGGCGTTCATAGTGACATCGAAAGGGGCTGTGCGACAAGCCTCCAAAGGGTGAGTAAGGTGGGAAGGTGAAAATTCATGTTGTTGACCATCCACTGTTGACCCACAAATTGACGGTTTTGCGCGATGAAAGAACCGATTCGCCCAACTTTCGAAGGCTTACTGAGGAAATTGTGACTTTGCTTGCCTACGAGGCAACTCGAGACGTACATGTCACGCCTGTGACTATCAAGACGCCAGTCACCACGACCCAGGGCAAAGTCCTGGCCAAGCCTCGCCCGGTCGTTGTTCCAATTCTGCGTGCGGGTCTGGGAATGCTCGAAGGTATGACTCGCCTTATTCCCACAGCCGAAGTTGGCTTTCTTGGAATGGTTCGAGATGAGAAGACGCTTCAAGCTTCGACTTATGCCAATCGACTTCCGGAAGATCTCACTGGTCGCCAGTGCTACATCTTGGATCCCATGCTTGCCACGGGCGGCACTCTGATTGCAGCCATTAACTATCTCTTCGAGCGCGGTGCCCGCGACATCACGGCGATCACGATTCTTGCCGCACCTGAAGGTATCGAAGCAGTTAAGAAAGCCTTCGAAGGTAGCAACGCCCCTATAACTATTGTTACGGGCGCACTCGACGAAAAATTAAATGAACACGGATATATCGTTCCCGGACTGGGTGACGCAGGCGATCGTTTATATGGAGTTGTGTGAAATAGATGGCATCAACTAGCCCCGGCTATGCAATAACAATTCGTGTTGATGGTCCACCATCGGCCCAACCTGTAGCAGAAGTCACCAATGCAATTACTGCAGCTGGTGCCAGTATCACTGCGCTGGATGTTGTCGAGTCATCTCTCGAACATGTAGTCATCGATGTAACTTGCGATGCGATTGATGCCGAGCATGCCGAAGCCATCACTGAAGCCATTGCGCAAAATCCAAATCTTCATGTTCGCAAAGTCAGCGATCGCACCTTTTTATTGCACCTTGGCGGAAAGATTGAAATACATTCCAAGGTCCCCTTGAAGACCCGCGATGATCTATCACGTGCTTACACACCCGGAGTAGCTCGTATCAGTATGGCGATTGCGGCCGATCCTTCTGATGCCCGTCGCCTAACAATCAAGCGCAACACTGTCGCTGTGGTTACCGATGGATCTGCAGTCTTAGGTTTGGGAAATATTGGCCCTGCTGCCGCCCTGCCTGTTATGGAAGGAAAAGCAGCGTTATTCAAGCGCTTTGCCGATGTGGACGCTTGGCCCGTATGTCTTGACACTCAAGATGTAGACGAGATCGTTCGTACCGTTCAAATTATTGCTCCTGTATATGGCGGAATTAACCTCGAAGATATTTCGGCGCCACGTTGTTTTGAAGTCGAACGTCGCCTGCGCGAACTCTTGGATATCCCAGTTTTCCACGACGATCAACATGGAACTGCCATCGTAGTTTTAGCTGCTTTGAAGAACGCACTCAAGCTGGTCGACAAGACTTTAGAAGATGCCAAGATCGTCATGAGTGGCGCTGGCGCTGCCGGAACCGCCATCGCACGATTGCTTGTTGCCAGCGGTGCGGGACACATCATCGGATTTGATAAAGATGGTTTGGTCAACGCCCACAAAGAAGGCGATGACCCCATGCGTACTTGGTTTGTAGATAATTGCAATCCAGCCGATTTCGATGGAGATATCTCCGCAGCAATGCACGGTGCTGATGTCTTTATTGGCGTCAGCGCTCCAAACGTATTGAAAGAATCCGATGTTGCCAGCATGGCTGCAGGTTCGATCATCTTCGCTTTGGCTAATCCCGACCCCGAAATTGATCCGGTGATTGCCCGCAAATACGCGGCCGTAGTAGCAACGGGCCGAAGCGATCATCCGAATCAAATCAACAATGTGCTGGCTTTCCCCGGGATCTTCCGTGGACTACTAGATGGAAACATAACCAAGATCGATGACAAAATGCTGGTAGCTGCGGCCAACGCAATTGCCAACTGCGTTTCCAGCGAGCAGTTAAATGCCAACTTCATCGTCCCAAGCGTTTTCGATGCTCGTGTGGTTGCCAGTGTGGCTCTAGCCGTGAAGAGATCTGTCTAACCGCTCGTGACGCACTATCAAGTATTGGCGGCATCTTTTAGCCACCAACTGACGCCACTGGCACCTTTTCTTTTCTATTTCGTTGCTGGACTTGTTATTTTTGTTGAGACCGGCCTGCTGATCGGTTTTTTCTTCCCTGGGGACTCCTTGTTATTTAGCGCCGGGCTAGTGGCTGCTAAAAGCCATAATTTCAACGTAGTTATTCTGCTTTTCGTAGTTTTTTTTGCCGCATTTATGGGCGATCAGGTGGGATACGTGATTGGCAGAAAGTTCGGTAGACCGTACCTGGCCAAAAATCCTAAGTATGTGAAGTTAGTGACTCGCTCGGAAACCTTTTATGAGAATTACGGCTGGTGGTCAGTGGTTGCAGCCAGGTTTTTCCCATGGATTCGAACTTTCGTGCCACCTATTGCGGGCATCGCAAAGATGAACTACTACAAATTTCTCTGGGCAAATTCCTTAGGTGCGCTCTTGTGGGGAAGTGGAATCACTCTTGCAGGATTTTATTCGGCAACTCTTCCTTGGGTTAAAAATATTTCATATGGGTTGGCCGCTTTCTTCATTTGCGGATCATTTGTCTCGGGGTTTTTACGCTACCGTCGAAATAAGCGAGACTGACCACCCACCACAACGCCAACATAAGTCATGGCAATTCCCGCAAGCAAATATCCGGTCACATGTCCGCCATTTGTGGGGGACACCAGATCAATCAATAGCGACCCAAGCAATTGTCCGCCAACACTAAATAGTGTGAAAGTTAAGACACCTAAGTGTTGAACAATGGTCGAGGCAAAAGCAATGTAAATAACCCCAGTAACGCCACCTAGATAAATCCACCACGGGCCACGAGGCAAGGCGTAAAGGTGCCCGTGTCGAAATATCACGAGGTAGGAGAGAAGGAGAGCCAGTAACGTCGTTCCCATAATGAAGTTAAGTAATGAAGTCGCAAATTGTTGATGTGAATGTTCGTTTATCAATCCATTAAATGATCTTTGAATACCAATCAGGGCACCTGCAAGTACGGTGGCAACCACACCGCCAATGGCGAAGTTTTTGACTGAAAGTTTGTCTAGGACCGAAAGTAGAACTGCCAGGATTGTGATCGCAGCGGCGATCACACGTCTCGGTGAAATATGTTTCTTCCCACCGCCAGTGATTCCCAGCCGATCAATTACCAATGAGACCGCGGTCTGTCCGGATATTGCTGCTACCGAGTAGATCGCAACGCCAATAGCTGGGATGAAATGAGTTTGCATTCCAATCACGATTCCACCCAAGGCGCCAGCAAATAGCGCATATTTAGGTAGGTTTTTGGCCCTAACGGACCGCCTCATCTCTCGAATTCCTTGTTGCATCGACTTGGAGAAGAGTGCAGCAACGCTGACAATAAGTAATCCTGAGCTAAAAGATATAAGTGCAGCTTCCACTGAATTGTGAACAAGACGAGAAAGTTGACCATTCGCACGTGCCTGAATCGCAATCAGTAGTCCCGATATTGCAGCCAAAAGCTCCAGGCGCGCGACGGAAGTTTTATGGCTAATTTTATTGCCCTCCAAACTCTTCAAGTTTGGATGTTGCTTTGAGCCAGGCTTCTTCATAATCTGCAATGCGAATATGAATTTCGGCTAATTCTTTCATAATATTTATCAATCGCTGATGGTCGGCCGCAAAGGTAATTTGGTCTTCGCGTAGCGTGCTCTCTTCGGCCGCCGCCTTCTCCATCTGCTTCTCCAACCGGGCAAGATCTTTCTTTACAAGCCGTGCTTCTGCAGCATTCGATTTATTTGATGCCGTCGCCGTAGTGACTTGGTTGGCTAAAGATGCCCTGCGCAGATTTAAGAATTGGTCAATGCCACCGGGCAGATCCTGCAACTTTTGATCTCCCAGCAACCCTACAAAACGATCGCAAACACGCTCGAGGAAATATCGATCATGCGAAATGACCAGCATTGTTCCACCATAAGAGTCCAATAAATCCTCTAGCGCCGTAAGAGTTTCAACATCGAAATCGTTTGTTGGCTCATCCAACAAGAGAACATTGGGGCTATCCATCAACAGCCTGGTCAACTGCAACCTACGTCGCTCTCCACCAGATAGATCTCCTACGGGAGTCCATTGTGAATCGGTATTAAAACCTAATTTCTCGCATAATTGACTGGCAGAGAGTTCCTTGCCATTACCTAGTTGAACGTGGTTAGCAACATGTTCAACCGCTTCAAGTACTCGCCACTCGGGATCTAGCTCTTCCAAATGCTGGGAAAGGAAAGCAGGTTTCACAGTCACACCTGTAACAATTTTCCCAGCGGTGGGCTTGATGTAGCCCAAAAGTGCCCGAATTAAAGTGGTTTTCCCAGCACCATTGACACCGACAATTCCGATGCGATCACCGGGGCCAATATTCCAATACACATCATCCAAAATTGGTTTGTCCCCAGCCTTGATAGAGGCTTGGTGCATTTCGTAAACAGTGTTGCCCAGACGGTTTGCAGCGAAGTTAAGAAGTTCGGTTTGATTGCGTGGCGGAGGTTCATTGGCAATCAAAGTATTAGCCGCTTCGATACGGAATTTCGGTTTGGCAGTTCGGGCAGGTGCCCCACGCCGCAACCATGCCAATTCCTTCCGAATCAACATATTGCGTTTGCCATCTTCAACCGATTGCTGGCGACTTCGTTCAGCTTTCGACAGCACGTATGCGGAATAACCTCCCTCATAAGAGAGAACATCTCCGTCTACAACTTCCCAAATCTGATCCGAGACTTCGTCCAAAAACCAACGATCATGGGTGATAACAACGACAGATAATTTCGTTCGAGATTTCAGATGCGCTGCCAACCAAGCAACGCCCTCGACATCGAGATGGTTGGTTGGCTCATCCAGCAAGAGCAGATCTAATTCATCGATTAATAATTTCGCCAGGTTTACGCGGCGTCGTTCACCGCCAGATAAGGAGGCGAAAGGTCGATCTAAGAGATCGTCGGTAAAACCTCCAAAAAGACCCGTAAAGATTTCCCGAACAGCTGAGTCGCGGGCCCATTCGTGGACTTCGCGATCTCCCAAAACTACTTCGCGTATCAAGGCGCCTGGACGGGCGTTGTCGACTTGGCTAAGAATTCCGATGCGAACTGAACCCGCCTTGGCGACCCGTCCAGCATCCGGCGTCTCTATTCCAGCCATTACCTTTAAAAGCGTGGATTTACCGCCACCATTTCGTCCAACGATCCCAATCCGTTCACCTTCATTGATGCCTAATGAGACAGAGGCCAAAAGCGGACGTATGTCGAAAGCCTTAGAGACTGCTTCCAGATTCAATAAATTCTTAGCAGCCATAGGAGTAAGCGTATTTCACTATTGCTAGAGTGGGTTAATGACCGTGACCGACCGCTCTTATGCACTTGCCCTGGATGAAAAAGACCCATTAAAAGCCTTCCGCGAGCAATTTGTAATTACCGATCCCAATATTTGCTATTTGGATGGCAATTCATTGGGACGTCTTCCAAAGCAGACCATTGATATTGTCAACAAATATTTGGTGGATGAATGGGGCACCCAAGCTGTTGAGGGTTGGGCACATTGGATTGATGAAGCTCAGAGCACAGGTGACTTAATCGGTCGTGCCACATTAGGAGCCGCCGCTGGACAGGTGTTGGCATGTGACACCACATCAGTAAATTTCTTTCAGTTGGTTGGCGCGGCTATTGCAGCACGACCCGGTCGCAAAACCATGATTATTGATGCCGCCAACTTTCCAACGGATCGATATATCTTGCAAGGCATCGCTGATCGCCATGGCATGAAACTCATCATTATCGATAACGAATCTGAAGGCAGCGCGGAATACGAGCGCATCACGCCGGAAATCCTCGAACGGTATCTGTCAGATGATGTTGCCTTCGTAACGCTCGAGGTCATTCAATACCGATCCGGAGCTCGAAGTGATATCAAAGCAATCACCGATTTAGTAAGAAAGTACGGCGCATTCACCATATGGGACGCTAGTCATGCTGTCGGCGCCATCGATATGAACTTTGATGACAACGGCGTGGATTTGGCAGTCGGTTGCACGTATAAATATGGAAACTCCGGACCCGGTTCACCCGCTTGGCTTTACGTCAACAAGCGAGTTCAGAACGAATTACAAGTACCGATTCAAGGGTGGTTTGCGCAAGCAAATCAATTCGAAATGGGCCCAGATTTTCAGAAGAACCCAACAATCCGTGGCTTTCAAATTGCCAGTCCATCTCTCATCGGTCTGCGTTGTATTCAATCTGCGTTTTCTATGATTGAAGAAGCCAGCATCGAAGCCATCGCCCTAAAGTGCGCAACTGGTACTGAGATGATGATCGAACTTTTCGATGCGTGGTTAGCTGATCTAGGTTTTACTTTGAATACGTCACGCCATCCATCAGAGCGCGGCGGACATGTCTCGCTGATTCACCCAGATGCGCTGAAAATCTCGATCGCATTACGTAAATTTGCCGATGTGGTGCCGGATTATCGGGTTCCAAATTCGATTCGCCTAGCAATATCTCCGTTGCCGACGAGTTATGTGGAAGTTTGGGATGGCTTCCAGAGGTTGCGAGATTTAGTCTCCACCCGTCAATACGAGAAGGTCGAGATCGAAGGAACCAACGTCACATGAGCGAATTTGACTCTGCTCTGACCTATACCTCTTACTTGAAGGTCAATGAACTTCTGCAATTGCAAGAACCGCTCTCAGAAGGACCCGAACATGATGAACTGCTCTTTATTGTTATTCATCAAACGTATGAGCTTTGGTTCAAGCAGCTGATCCATGAAATTGTAGGCGCACAAGAATCACTCGAAAGCGGTGACAGTTTTATTTCGCTGGCAATTCTTGGGCGAATACGAACAATATTGAAGATTTGTGTGTCTCAGGTGGATATCTTGGAAACAATGACGCCATTGCAATTCAATGCCTTTCGCGGTCGATTGGAATCATCCAGCGGATTTCAATCGGCACAATTCCGCAAAGTCGAAGCTCTCTTTGGCCGACGCGATCTACGAATGGCCAGCCACTTACCGGCAAAAGAACAGAGCGAAATCGCCTCGATCACTAGTGGTCGGTCTCTTTGGGACTCCTTATTGGCATACCTTTCAGAGCGAGGCCACAAAGTCTCAGATACATATTTGCATCGGGACTTCGGAGTTGCGTATGTACCGAACGAAGAAGTCCAGAACCTCCTCCTTGAAGTGCACCGTCAGGACCCCGAAAGTGCCATGGTTTGCGAACGACTTCTCGACATCGACGAAGGACTCCAGGAATGGCGATATCGCCACGTAAAAATGGTGGAGAGAACTATTGGCCGCAAATCCGGCACAGGAGGTTCCTCTGGTGTTGGATACTTAAGCTCGACGTTATTTCATCCCACTTTTCCTGATCTTTGGGCAATCCGAGACCGCTTCTAGAAGGGACCACCATGCACTTGAGTGAACTTGCAGCGCGTTACGAATCCGGCACACAAGCCGTGCTCGATGCCCTTGGCGACTTTAAGGAGAAAAATTTGGATGCCAAGCATCCGGAAGGTTGGAGTGCCCGCCAAGTCGTTCACCACTTGGCAGATAGCGAAACTAATTCTTATATACGGTTACGCCGACTAGTTGGAGAAGAAGAAGGCACTCTCTTGTCAGGATATGACGAAGGTGCTTGGGCTAAGAATCCCACTTTGGGCTACGAAGAATTGCCGATCGAACCTTCGCTGGCACTTTTTGTAGCGGTGCGCGCGGCATCCCTAGTAATAGTGCGGCGCCTCAGCGATGCAGATCTCAATAAATCTGGAGTGCATTCAGAGGCTGGTCATTATTCGGTCGAAAGTTGGTTCAGCAGTTATCTTGCGCATCCCTTTGACCATGCCAGCCAAATAGAACGAGCGTTCAAACACCAGCTTTAATTCACTGAGAACTCGGCAAGCGGTGCTCCAGCCAAAACAATGTCAGTTAAGGGAAGCCGAGTTCGCTCTGCCACTTCACGTTGGCGCAAAGTTTCATTGGGTAAGAGATCGGCGTGAGCAGCTTTTCCTATAGCAAGTACGACTATGGTTTGAAGACCTTCATCAAGATTGAGTGACAACGCGATACCCGCATGATCGAAGCCACCAATTTGGTGAACTGCCAAACCACGGTGATGCGCTTCAATTGTTAACAAAGATGAAGCTAGACCCGCGTCATATTGGGCGGTTGTGCGGGGGGTCCCATCATCTCGAAATTTGAGAACAGAAACCAAGATGAGCGCTGATGATTTTTCGGCCCAAATCTTGTTCGCTGGCACCAAACTATTGGATATATGCTGAAAAAGAGCGTCGCCCTTTCGTCCCACAACATAGCGCCAGGGTTGGCCGTTGCCGGCTGAAGGCGACCAACGGGCGGCTTCTAGTAAGCCCGTTAGATCTTCATCAGAAAGCGCTACGCCCTCATCAAATGATCGTGGGCTCCATCGCTGGGCCACGATCGGGTGTAGTTCGACTAATGAAGATGCACTCTTTTCCATATCTACTAAACCCGCGTAAAATATGGATAATTCCCATTTTTGTATGTGACTTACGTTATTAAATCGTTACAAAGTTAAATTCTCACGCTATTCCAAGGAACTGGTGGTTTAGGTACATTTTGCGCGGGACGCGAGCCACCCCCCGAGCTCGGACCAAAACAACAAGGTAAGGTCACATGAAAAAAACCATGAAACTTACGGTTGTTGCGAGCCTCGTTGCCTTAACTGCAACGTTGTTTACCGCCACAACTGCGAAAGCCTGGGACTGCGCGGGTTATGACGCGTACAAGGGTCATTCAGGCACTTCTGTAAACGTCTTTGCCGGTATCCGCGATCCTGAAGCTACTGTGATGCAAAAGATTTTCGCTCACTTTACTGCTTGCACGGGCATCACGATCAACTATGAAGGCACTGATCAGTTCGAAACTCTCCTCCCTGTGCGCGTTAAGGGTGGAAATGCACCAGATATCGCGATCATCCCTCAGCCAGGACTTGTTGCCACCATGGTTGCAACAGGCAAGGCAGTTCCCGTAACTGCAGCCGTGCTGTCAAATATTGATAAGTACTACAACCCAGCATGGAAAACCTTCACCACTGTAGGCGGTCAGGTTTACGGCGCACCATTTGGTGCTTCATCTAAGTCTTTGGTCTGGTATTCGCCAGCACTATTTACAAAGTTGAAGTTAACAATTCCAACAACTTGGGCGCAAATGGATGCCGTTGCGAAGAAGATCGCAGCAGCAAAAGTAACCCCTTGGTGTGCTGGTATCGAATCTGGTGCAGCTACTGGCTGGCCAGCAACAGACTGGATCGAAGAGCGTGTACTTCGCGATCTTGGCCCAGATGCTTACAACCAATGGTGGCAAGGCAAGCTCAAGTTCTCTTCACCTCAGATCCTCGGTGAGTTGAATGCTGTCGCATCATGGTTAGGTACCAAAGCACAGGTTGGCGATCTAAAGTCAGTCGCTACCCGTAAGTTCCAAGATGCTGGTGTTCCAGGATTGAAGAAGCAGACCTGCGGAATGTTGCAGCAAGCTTCCTTCTACTCCTCAATGTTCCCAGCAGGAACTACTTTCGGTCCTAAGGGCGATGCAAACGCTTTCTACCTTCCACCTACCAACACCAAGTTTGGCAAGCCAATCGAAGGTGCTGGCGAATTCCCAGTAGCTTTCAGTACTGCACCAGAAGTTGGGTTAGTACAGGCTTACTTCTCATCTCCACTATATGGAACAGAGCGAGCCAAAGAAGGTGGCTGGACCTCCGCTAATAACGGAATCCCATTGGATGCATACACCGATCCAGTCCTTAAGGTCGTTGCGAAATCCCTTCAAGCCAAGTCCGGCGCTATCGTCTTCGATGCTTCTGACTTGATGCCTACTGCAGTAAACGGTGCTTTCTGGAAGGAAATCACAAAGTTCTACGCAGAAGGTAAGTCAATGAAGGCTGTTGCTGCGGCTATCGACGCTAACTGGTAACTCACAGCTAGTTTCGCAGGTTCAAATGCATGGGGCTCGCCGTTCGGTGAGCCCCATGTTCAAATCTAAAGGAAGTGAGAAACACTTTGTCCGTTACTTGGTCTAGTTTGTTCCACAGTTCGTGGCCAAAGATTTGGCAAATTACCCAAGTCCTTGTGGTCTTTTTCGGGATTTATTACGCTGCATTTGCTGCTGGAGCAAGGATCAAAGGCAAGAAACAATCGCGGGTTGCGTTAATTGTATTTCTCGTTCCAGCTCTAATTTTGGTAATGACGGGCCTAGGCGTCCCCGCAATCCAAACAATTATGGAATCTTTCAAAAATGCCGATTCTTCACACTGGGTGGGCCTTCGAAACTACCGCGTCGCATTTTCAGATTCCGAAGTTCGACTAGCTTTATTCAATACGGTTCAGTGGATTGTGATTTGTCCAATAGTCGTCACATCCCTCGGGTTGACGCTCTCGGTAATGCTTAACAAGATGAAGCGCGAGGCTTTTGCCAAAGCACTGATCTTTATGCCAATGGCAATTTCTTTCGTTGGTGGTTCACTCATTTGGAATTTAATGTATGCCTACCAAGATCCTGGCCAACCTCAAACCGGCTTAGTAGCTCAACTTTTGACCTGGATTCACGTCACTCCGCCTCATTTGCTTTTGACTTACCCGCTTAATAACTTTTTAATTATGGCTGTCTATATTTGGGGTTTCACTGGATTCGCCATGGTCATTCTTTCCGCAGCCATTAAAGCGATTCCGACCGAAATCGAAGAAGCTGCCCAGCTTGACGGCGCTGTCGGATTCAAAATGTTCCGGTTAATTACTATTCCGATGGTTCGCACCACGATAATCGTGGTGTTAACCACCGCCATGGTCGGCACATTAAAACTCTTCGATGTTATTCACACGATGACCGGTGGAAACTTCAAGACTGACGTTTTATCGAATCGAATGTTCGACGAAAACTTCGTCTACCTTAATTATGGCCGGGGTTCTGCGCTGGCCGTCCTAATCTTCCTTGGGGTTATCCCAATTACTTATTACAACATTCGCGCAATCCGTAAAGAACGGACCCACTCATGAGCCTCCTTTCCGCTTCCCGCAAAAAGAGCCCGAAGCCCGTTACCTCTCATGGCGCCGAACGAGCATTTACCTCGCCCATCTCGTCAATAGTTGTGACCGTGATCGCATTACTTTGGACGATTCCCACTTTCGGCTTAGTAGTTACTTCATTCCGAAAGAAAGAAGACATTTTGACTGACGGGTGGTGGAACGCTTTTCTTCACCCCCACTTCACTTTCGATAATTTTCATGCGGTGCTGTTTAGCGCTAGCGGTTCAATTGGTGCACAGGGGTTAATTCCTTTCGCCATGAACTCATTGGCCATTACGATCCCAGCGGTTGTACTTTCTGTCGGAATTGGGTTGATGGCAGCCTACGCTCTCTCTTGGATTCCATTCCGATATAGCGATCACATTTTTTACGGGCTTTTTGCGCTTCAAGGCGTGCCGCTCCAGCTTTCTTTACTACCACTTCTAACTTTCTTTGCCACCGGAGTTAAATTATTCGGTCATACGATCTTCCCGCAGTTACATATCGTTGGAACCCTCGCCTCGGTCTGGCTGCCGCACGTAATGTTTGGTCTTCCGCTGGTTACCTATCTATTGCACAATTTCGTTTCTACTTTGCCGCGAGAGATTATGGAGGCGGCACGCGTTGACGGTGCCAATCACTTTGAAACCTTCCGTCGCATCGTCCTTCCTCTTTCTACTCCAGCCATCGCCTCAATTGCGATTTTCCAGTTCCTTTGGATTTGGAACGATTTACTCGTCGCTTTGGTCTTCGCTGGCGGCACCGATAAAGTCGCGCCACTTACACTTCATCTCTCCAATTTGGGTGGAAACCTTGGTTCACATTGGGAGAATGTTGCACCGGCGGCACTCTTCTCAATCATCATCCCGCTGATCGTATTCTTTTCACTCCAACGATATTTTGTTCGAGGTTTGTTGGCCGGTTCTGTTAAATAATTCTCGACCTTGGAAAGAAGGTTCAACATGGAACGCTCGGCACTTGAAATTGCAAGACGGCTTCCGAACGATTTCGTTTTCGGAACCGCAACCTCTTCGTGGCAGATAGAAGGAGATAGCAAAGGCCGAGGGAATTCCATGTGGGATGATTTTGCAAAGATTCCCGGAAATATTATTGACGGCACTACTGCCGACCCAGCATGCGATCACATCCATAACTGGAGAAAAGATCTAGACATATTGTCCTGGCTCGGGGTTGATGCCTACCGCTTCTCGGTCTCTTGGCCACGAGTACAGCCAGAGGGCACCGGAAAAGTTTTAGAATCAGGGCTGGCTTTTTATGATCAATTGATTGACGAGCTACTTCTGCGAAACATTAAGCCGGTTCTTACCCTTTACCACTGGGACTTGCCAAGTCCCTTGCAGGCGAAAGGTGGCTGGGTCTGGGAAGGCATCTCCGACATCTTTGCCGACTATGCGGAAATCGTTGCTAAGAAATATGCCGACCGCGTTGAACGATGGATCACTCTAAATGAACCTTGGTGCTCTGCCTTTCTTGGTTATGCCTCTAAAGTTCATGCTCCTGGTGCTGGAAAGCCCGCTCAAGGATTTGAAGCTGGCTACCGGTTGATGTTGGCACATGGCAGAGCTATCAATGTTTTACGTTCAAATAGCGCCAAGAATCTTGGAATTGCCTTGAATTTAACTAACATCATTGGTGACGATCCAGAAGTTGCGGAAGCAGTTGAACATTTGGATGGCTTGCAAAATCGATATTGGCTGGATCAATTGGCGGGACGAGGGATTCCGCAAGATATGGTTGCTCGAACTTCAAATTTTGTGGATTGGTCTTTCGTAAAACAGTCAGAGCTAAAAGAAATTTCGCAGCCTATCGATTGGTTGGGAATTAATTACTACACCCCAACCAGAATCGCAAAGCCCTCAAAAGCCGACAGTGGAAAAATTGTTGGTCAATCCGGCGATGTTAATCCAGGAACTCCCCCCGCTAGTTATATCGCACGGGAACCACGTACCGAAATGGGTTGGGAGATTGATGCCAGCAGCTTAACTACGACGTTAAAGCAGACTGCAGAGCGGCTGCCCGGTGTTCCACTCTATTTAACCGAGAATGGCGCGGCTTTCCCAGATCAGATCGTAAATGGCAAGATAGTTGATAACGATCGAATCGATTATTACTACAACCATATAAATGCTGCGTTGGACGCAATGGACCAAGGCGTTGACCTTCGGGGTTATTACGCTTGGTCGCTCTTAGATAATATTGAATGGGCCGAAGGTTGGACTAAACGCTTCGGACTTATTTATGTTGATCAATACACTCAGGCGCGTACCCCAAAAGCGAGTGCTGAATTCATAAAAGAAATTTTGGCAAACCGAACTAAAGACTAGTTAGACAACCAAACAGTCGAGTGTGGTGGGATAGTTAAAAGCCCATTTTCCAGAGTCGTGTCACCATTGGAAGCCAGCAAGATCTGCGTGGCGTGTTCAGGGAGTGAGAGTTGCTCTCCGGTTGTGTTTGCAACAACTGTGAGAGATTCGCCGCGCTTAAAGCTGAGCACTCCCTCGTGCGAATAAAGCCACGTTAACTCGCTGCGTGCACCCAAATCTGGATGGCTCTTACGAAGACCCAGACTCTTTCGATAGAAATTAAGCATGCTGTGGGGGTTGAGCTCTTCAATATCAACTGAATGTAGTCCGTATTCAGAAGGCAGAGGCAGCCACGGTTTACCGGAGGAGAAACCAAAATTTGCTTCGGCAGACTTCCAAGGCAAGGGTACTCGTGCACCATCGCGACCTTTATCGGCGCCATTAGTGCGGAAGAAGACCGGATCTTGGCGAGCAGAATCTGGAATGAGGCCATCTGGAAGACCTAGTTCTTCGCCTTGGTAAACATAAAGACCACCAGGAAGTGCATGAGTCAACAACGCAAGTGCGCGTGCCTTTCCTTCATCACCAAGCCGGGAGACCACTCGAGATGAATCATGATTGTTGAGAACCCAAGTGGGGACGGCACCGACGTCAGCGAGTTCAGAAGATGTCTGTTGAATCGCCACGCGCATCTCTGCTGCGTTCCAATCAGCCAACATGAAATCAAAATTAAATGATTGGTGAAGTTCATCGGGACGAACGTAACGAGCAATACGCGAAGAGGGGCTAATGAATGCCTCGGCAACTGCCATGCGATCACCTGCGTAGGAATCTAAGATCTTGCGCCACGATCGGTAAATCTCATGCACGCCTTCACGATCAAAGAACGGCATATTGGAGAGCAGATGCGCTCGGTATTCCTTATCTTCAAACTCGGCATCAAAACGCAGTGCGCGAGTTAAACCTTCGGGATCTGGATGATCAACTGAAATACCTTCTTTAACCAGGCCATGCGCAACATCAACTCGGAAACCATCGACTCCTCGGTCTAACCAAAAGCGCAAAGTTTTTTCAAAATCTGCTGCGACTTCGGGGTTCTCCCAATTGAGATCAGGTTGAGAAGTATCAAAAAGATGCAGATACCACTGGCCAGCCGAACCATCTGCTTCGGTAATGCGCGTCCAACATGAACCTCCGAAGACGGAGTTCCAGTTGTTGGGTGGGATGCTGCCATCTTCGCCCTTGCCTTCATAGAAATGAAAGCGAGCGCGCTCTGGTGAACCAGGGCTTGCCGCAAGAGCTGCCTGAAACCAAAGATGATCGCAAGAGAAATGATTGGGGACTACATCGAAAATTATTTTCAATCCATGGCTGTGGGAGGCTGCAATGAGTCGCTCTGCCGCAGCATTATCTCCGAAGCGTGGATCAACCAATCGTGGATCAGCTACGTCATAGCCACCGTCTCGGTTCGGAGATTTGAAAAAGGGGCTGAGCCAAATGGCATCAACGCCTAGGCGCTGAAGATAAGGCAGACCTTCGATAATGCCCGCAAGATCACCTTCACCATCGGCATTGGTATCGCGAAAAGAGCGTGGATAGATCTGGTAAATCGCTGCGTCTCGCCACCATGGAGTACTCATGGTGGCGATACTAGAGCAGGTAGGTAATTTGTACTTAATTAATTGGAAGGTGCCGAGCCGAGGACGATCGTGAAGACCTTGGTTCCACCTGCGGGTAGGGTCGCCGTAACGGAAACAGTAGCGCCGGGCTTGTATGCACGAATTCGAACAATTGCCTCGACGTAATCGGCAATCTTGTAGGTATCAATGCTGGTGATAATTGCTCCCACTGGTAGGCCTGCTTTCTCGGCACCAAAACCAGTAGTAATAGCTCCAACCTTGGCACCCTTGCCGGTGTAATTGGAATCGAAAGAGACTCCCAAAACTGGGCGAGTAGATTTGCCGGTGGTAATAATTTCATTGATCACGCGCTGCGCTTCACTGATGGGAATTGCAAAACCCAATCCAATGCTGCCAGAAGTAGAGCTGGTTGAACCAAGCGACGCTATTGCTGAGTTGATACCAATCATTCGACCTTGAGCATCGGTCAGCGGTCCGCCAGAGTTGCCTGGGTTGATAGCAGCATCTGTCTGGATAGCATCGATGTAGGCCTCGGAGCCGGTTGATCCAGTAATCACGGGGCGATTAACGGATGAAATAATTCCGGAAGTAACGGTGCGAGAAAGTCCAAGAGGTGAGCCAAATGCAATCGCAGAATCGCCAATGCTGATGGAATTAGAATCCCCAAGTGCAATTACCGGTTCATTGCCGATAGCAATCTTGAGAACCGCTAAGTCATAAATGGGATCGCGGCCCACAAGTGTCGCTGGATATGTGTCGCCGTTGTCGAGCTCAACAGTAATAGTGCCGGTACCCGTGGCTGCGGCATCGATAACATGGTTGTTGGTCACGATGTAACTAGAGGTGGCGTCGGTCTTGTAGATAGAACCAGAACCGGTATCTCCGCCACCAGGAATGGTCACGTTAACTGAGACAACTGATGGTGAAACTTTTTGAACGGTGGACTTAATGGTGGTCGTACCTGATCCGCCGAGATCGACGGCAGTTCTGGTAGACAGACACTTTCCATCGGTAGAGGCGTAAAGGGCGCCGGTGCGGTTGTCGGCACAGGCTTTCACTACGGGGTTCGAAAAAGTTACGGCGGTGGCAACTCCACCAATCGTTGTTGCTCCCAGAGCGAACCCAATCATGACCTTAGCTGCAGTACTGCGCATTCATCTCCCCGTTCATAAAAATACTTGGACTCTTGACTGCCTATATAAGAGGAATAACTTCGAAATTCTAAGAGAAGAAACTCTAAGTTGCCTGAGAATCAATTGCGCTAGAGTCCCAATATGAGAGATTTCGACCTCCTGATAGCCACCCCACGCCTTGAACTCCACACAGTCCGCCCTGAGGACTACGAAAAGTTGGCCCAAGATCGGTCAGATCCCACCCTTTGGGTCGATCGCGGCTTTAGCAATCCTCATCGCCATCTTGTGGAGGACCCGGGGCCTCTGCCCTTTCGGATCCCACGAATTCGCAATAATCCCGAACAAGCCAAATATCTGCTGAGAATGGCAGTACTTCGACAGAGCGGTGAAATCATCGGAAGCACCGGTTTCCACGATGCCCCCGACGAAAACGGGATGATCGAAATTGGACTCGGCGTTGAGGAGAAATTCCGGGGTCAAGGGTTTGCACAAGAAATGCTGCACGGGATGTGGGATTGGGTTACCACCGATCCGAATGTGAGGGTATTGCGATACACCGTAAGCCCAACTAACGAGCCCTCACAA
The DNA here is from genome assembly GCA_037142435.1 of Actinomycetes bacterium. Taxonomy (GTDB): domain Bacteria; phylum Actinomycetota; class Actinomycetes; order Nanopelagicales; family Nanopelagicaceae; genus CAIMZW01. The sequence goes on from JBAXAO010000004.1 coordinate 26,983, forward strand.
GCAATCATCAAGAAATTGGGATTCGACTACCGCGGCCAACAGATCGATGAAGAAGATGGCCCGGAAGATATATTCGAAATGAGCGCGGACCGGTACCGACTAAAATTCGGAAATGGCAACGTTGCTCAGTAACTTGAATCTGCGCGAGCGGATTCGCAAAGCCCTGCCTAATTCTCAAGTCCTCAAAGTGATGTCGATCAGCACCTTCATTAATACCTTCGGCAATGGTCTCTTTTTTACTGTAGAAATTATCTTTCTGACGAGGTCTGTCGGTCTTACCCCTCATCAAGTCGGATTCGGCTTTACTCTCGCTGCGCTCTGCGCGTTCCCAATGAGCGTGCCGGCCGGACAGTTCGCACATCGAATTAACATCAGGAAGTTTGTTGCCATCTCACAAACAATTCAAGGAATGGCTGCCGCCTCATTTATTTTTATTCACAGCTACTCCGCCTTCTTACTCCTCACGATCTCAGTCGAAATATTGGTTTCTTTTACTCAAACATTTCGCATGGTTTTGATTAATCAAGTTGGAGGTGCAGGAGAAGCACGTGTTGGCTTTCGCGCTTATCAGCGAGCAGTTACCAACTTAGGCATCGGAATGGGTACGGCTTTTGCCGGTATCGCTCTGATCATCGACACTCACGCAGGTTATGCAACCATCGTTGTTCTTAACGGCATTACCTTCATCGTTGCCGCCCTGGTCTTTCTCAAGGTTCCGTATACGGGTGCGGAAGAGATCGATGAGGAACCACGTACCGGATCACGATTCATCGCGATAAAAGATAAAAAGTATGTGACTGCTATGTTGCTCAACGCCATTTATTCCAGCCACTTTATTATTCAAGGTGTTGCTTTGCCGCTCTGGATCATCAGGTATACCAAAGCCCCGCATTGGACGATTTCTGTTGTCTTTCTCATTAACACGATCGCATGCGTTCTCTTTTCGGTGCGAGCCAGCAAAGGCACTAGCAATGTCGTGGTCGCATCGAAAGTTTTCTTTAAATCCGGTCTCTACGTGGCTGCCGCCTGCGTTTTATATGCACTTGCGCAGGGAGCCAATGTTTGGCTGGCCTGCGGACTTCTCTTTCTTGGAATGGGGCTGCACACGGCTGGCGAGTTATTGGGATCAGCTGCCGGCTGGGGGCTGGGATTTGGACTGGCCGACGAGCGCTACCAAGCACAATATCAAGGCGTATGGCAGATGAGTTGGAGCTTAGGCGGCATCGCGGGACCAGCGCTCATCACGGCCGCAGTCGTAGACCTACATAAAGTTGGCTGGTTAATCCTGGGTGCGGTATTCATCATTGCAACTTTTCTCTTCATTCCACTGGTTAATTCGATGAAGAATCGTCACCATTCACATCTTGCTTAAGCGGAACAAATTGCATGTTGCGCACTTCAGGCACACAAAGCATCACAATAATTGCTAAGAAGCTTACCCCTGCAGCAATCTCCATCGTTCGAGTAATTCCAATGACACCTGCCAGGGGCGCTGCAACAGCTAGGCCAACTGGCCGAAAGAGCATGGTGCCCAATGCATCGAAAGAGGAGACTCTAGATAACGCTTCTCGGGGAACCATTCGTTGAAGGGCTGTCGACCAAATTGATCCCCACAAATCTAGGGTGACTCCCCAGAGAAAAGCAGTGAAGGCGATGATTGCCAGCGGCATAGGTTTGGCAAGTGACCACATATAAAAGGACATAGATGTAGAAATAATCACCAAGGCGCGCATCGGGTATTTGAAATTTACTTTCATTGCCAAGAGCGATCCCACAATATATCCAACGGATTCAGCAGAGAGTACAAATCCCCAAGATTTAGGACCGTTAAAGTGTTTCAAGGCGATGAGCGGGCCCAGAACATTTTCGCCAGCTGCCCAACACATCACAACGAAGGAAAAACCAAAAACGATAACTACGATCCATCGGAAGGAGAGAAATACCTTCCAGCCATGTTTGAGATCATCGAGCATCGAATCTTGGTTTTCAGCGCGCGCGGGAACCACATGCGCAAAACTCAAGAGCATCAAACCGGCGATAAGAAAGGAGATGGCATCGATAGCCAACGCCAATGTGCTGCCATATGCGCTGACTAAGAATCCAGCGGCGGCCGCACCTGTCAGATAGGCAATATTGGAGACAAATTGATTGACAGCATTGGCTTTCTGTAAGGCATCTTCCGGGACTATGGCTGGCAACACCCCAGAAAAGGCCGGCCACCAAATGCCCCACATCAGACCAAAATTTATGTTGGCGGCAAGCAAAACCCACATGGGTACATTTCCGGTGGCGAAGAAGCCAACCTGAACCAATAAACCAATAGCTCCCCACGTATCGCAGAGGCCGACCATCTTTACTCGTCCATATTTATCAGCGATCACACCGCCGAACGGACTCATAAGAATCATCGAAATAGTTAGCGCACCCAATACCCAACCCAACTGCGTCGCATTGCCGTGTGGAAGATGCAAAATTCCAAATGCCAAGGCGATGGGTCCGATCCCATTTCCTAAATTTGAAATGAAACGCGCGATAAAGAGGCGTTTTACATACCTCTGGCGCAAAAGAACTTTCAATTCCATAGTCGTTACTTTCTAAAGGTAGGGAGAAGCACTCCAAGGCCGAGAGCTGACTCAATGCGCGACATGGCTCGTACTAAGTTCATTTCATCGTTGGCACGAGAGACAACTCCCATGGCAACGGGCAATCCGTCGACTAAGCCCATTGGCAGAGCGCCGATTGGGGTACCGGCAATGGCGGGCGCCATCGAAATCCAACTAGCCGAGGAATAGTCATCGCCCTTGCCTAAAGCGCTAACCCAAGCCGGTGCGTAGGCCGCCCCAATGAGTACATCCACGCCATCGAGAGCCGAGTTCAGTAATGAGTTTGCCCAGAAAAGATTCCGAGTTCGAACTTCACGATACTTTTCTCCACGACCACCGAGTTCGAGAGATTTATCGAAAAGTTCCTGCTTAAAGTACTGCATTTCACTCTCGCCATGAGCAAGATTAAATTCCACAACGTCCTTCAAGGTCTTCGCTCCGTTACCTGGCCTGGTCTCAAGATATTGCGCCAGATCGTCATGGAGTTCATACATCAAAACATTGAACTCGCCATCGGAAACGCTTTCTTCTGGGGAAGGTATGGCCACATCAACAAGCGATATTCCGAACTTTTCCAAAAGTTTAAGGGAGTCTTCAAAGAGTTGGTTAGTTTTCTCGCTCTGGGTCATCCATTCCCGAACCACCCCAATACGCAAATTGTCGTTATTTTCCGCCACTTTTTGGTAGCCCTCGGTCGCGGTCATAACCTCCAACAGCAGAGCGACGTCGCGAACTGAACGTCCCATCGGGCCAGGCGAATCTTGGCTGGAACTAATGGGGATCATGCCATCGCGAGGAACTGAACCCACCGTAGGTTTGATTCCGACGCAACCATTTACTGAGGCTGGGCAAACGATCGAACCATCGGTTTCACTTCCCACCGCAAGCGCTACCAAACCGGCAGAGACCGCAGCACCGGAACCGGAAGAGGATCCGCCAGCGCTATGTTGGTGTATCCAAGGATTGGCGGTCAGTCCACCTACTGCTGACCATCCACTGGTCGATTTTGTGGAGCGAATATTCGCCCACTCGGAAAGATTTGTGGCACCAACGATGATCGCGCCTGCCTCACGCAACCTGCGAACTAAGGTCGAATCGCGCTCCACCGTTCTGCCGGCAAGAGCCAAAGAGCCAGCGGTAGCTGGTAATCCCCGCGCTTCAATATTGTCTTTGATGAGGATAGGCAATCCGGCAAGAGGCCCCGAAAACTTTTTGCTATCTATATCTCTCGCGCGATCGAGCGCATCTGCAGATACCGCCAAGACAGAGTTAAGCTGGTAACCACTTTGATCTATCCTGTGAATTCGCTCTAGGGTTTCGGTTGTTTCGGCAGCGGCGGTGATTTTGCCCGTCGCGATTAATTCAATAGTTTCATGAGCAGAGGAGAACTGGCCCACTACTTCTTTCCTTCGACATCGCGCAAGAGTTGATGCATTTCTAGGGCAATCTTCTTGAGCTCGACGAGTTCTTCTTTTGCTAATGCTCGAGCTTCTTTTGCCAATTCAAATTCTCCCAAGCTAGCGGTGTGAGTTTCGGTAATTTTTTGCTCGACCGAAGACGAGGCAGCGTTCTGGCCAACCATAATGATGGATAGCAAGACTAATTGCAGAAAAGTCTGAGCTACCCAGGCGACGATGATAATTGGATCTCCAGTTTTGAGAGCCGAGGGAAGCGAGATGAGAGCGATGAGGGCAAAGGCGTACGCGCACCACATAGTGGAGACGCCTGATGTTATTTTCGCCGCCAATTTAGCGTTAAATTCATTCATTTTGCTCATGCGGTCATAGTAGAGCCGTGGTCAATAGACTTCGTGTACCTACTGCTTATTTGAATGGAGAAACGGTGCAAACGAGAAACTTGGGACCTTGGGAAGTATCGCCAATCGGACTTGGGTGTATGCCCCTTTCGCAAAACCGCGAGTCACGTCCAGAACTCCTTACCGACCGAGCATTGAGCATCTCGGTAATTCATGCTGCCTTGGATGCGGGCATCAATTTTCTAGATACTGCAGATATTTACGCACCCTCCTGGCGGGATTTTGGACATAACGAAAAATTGGTAGGCGAGGCGTTGCGTTCTTGGAGTGGCAGCGTGGCTCAAAAGTCAAAGGTCGTTATTGCTACAAAAGGTGGCATCACTCGCGGACCTAATGAGAGTTGGGGACGAGCCAGCAGCCGGGATTACTTCTTGCGCGCAGCCGAAGCATCGGCTCTGCGACTGGGAGTGGAAAAGATTCAACTATGGCAACACCACCGCATGAATCCCGAGATGCCTTTTGAAACGCAATTTAAGAATGTAATGGTCTTGCTGGAACGAGGTTTAGTCGAACATATCGGCTTATCTAACGTAAATCTTGAACAGTTGAAATTCGCCGTTGAAATCGGCGGGTCCGTATCTGAAGGCGGAGTCATCTCCGTTCAAAATGAGTTCAGTCCACGCTATCGGCTCGGTTCAGATGTCATTGAGTACTGCCAATCCCAAGGAATCGCTTACTTACCTTGGTCACCACTTGGTGGAGTTGGTCGCAGCTCTGGAATTGCGGATGGAAAATTCGGACTCTTTAACGAGTTGAGTCAGGAAAAAGACTGCTCACCTTATTCATTAGCGATCGCCTGGCAGTTAAGCCAGTCCAGCACCATAATTCCAATTCCGGGCGCATCGCGACGAGAGCAGATTGCAGATCTCGTGGCGGGTTGGTCGCTGAAACTATCTGATGAAGAACTAACTAAATTGAACTCAAACCTTCCGGAGAATCCACCACTGCATCCGGAACTCGTGGATCAACCGCCACTTCGCGCTCCGGCAGTTTAAGTCTCAGCGCGCCTAACGAAACCACCGCTAGCCCGCCTACCAGTAGCCCGATCCAGAGCCAATGCAGGTGCGCCCCCAGCATCACGCCAGCAAAGCTGGGTCCAATGATGGAAGCGATCTGCCATGCGTTAGTGCCGGCTGCGTTGTAACGACCGCGCAAATGATCTGGTGCCAATTGATTGATGACAGCTGGGATAACTGGTGACCAGAACATTTCACCCCAACTAAAAATTACCTGGCAGAGAATGACGAAGATCAAACCCTGAGCCGGCAATATCCCAGCAAAGCTGAGCGCTACCCACGCGCCCATCCAGAAGAAGGCGGCAATTGCCATGGCTTTGCCACGCCTGACCTTCTCGATCTTTTTTACGATCCAAAGTTGGCAGGTAGCGATCAAGGCGGTGTTGGCGGCATATGCATATGCCAAGTGCGACGGGGAGACTTTTCCGACAGAAGTTGCGAATGCAGCAAATCCAACTTCAAGTTGGCTATACCCGAAAAGGATGGCAAGAAAGCCGATAATCCAAAACTTCACAAAGACGCGGTCGGCGATTACATCTTTCCAGCCGCCTTCGAGTTCCTTGTTGGCTGCTCGCTGCACTTTGGTTCGGTGACCCGCCTCGCGCAGAACCAGAACTGCAACGAAATAGAAGAGATAGGTGAGGCCGTCGCCAATCATCAACCATTCGAAGGTCTTGGGCTTAGAAATTGTTACAAAGGTCGATGCGATGAGTCCGCCAATTCCAATTCCAACATTGAGCGCGGCAAAACTGGATGCGAAAACTTTTTCACGCAAATGATCGGGCGTGAGTTCGGCCAAAATTGCGCTCTGCGCCGGCCACATGCCGGTGTTGCCCATTGCGCAAATAGTGGTGGTGAACAAAGCCATTGGTATGGAGTGGACCAATGAAAGCGATGCATATCCCACGGTAAGGATCAGGAGCGAGACCAAAATAACGGGTTTGGGACCCCAATGGTCAATCTGATGGCCGACTAGTGGAGAAAAGATCAAGGAGGCAAGGGCGCCATAGCCGATGATCATTCCGGAATAACCAGCAGAGATCCCGCGGACATTGTGTAAGTAAATAAAGAGGTATGGCAGAACTAGACCATTGCCAATTGCTGACAAGGTGTTACCCAGCAAGACAATCTTTACCTTTGTGGGCATCCTCGTTGACATCCGTAGAGCCTACCTATGGTGGCTGACGACAAGTTCGTGTTTTAATTTACAGACTAACGCGATCGCCTTCGTGATACGTCGCCGCTGGTGCGCCCTCCAGGATATGGACCCCACCAAGGCCATGAACCTCCCAGAGACGATTTTCAAAAGTTGCGCCTTCGTGGAGCCCGGTTACGAGCGCGGTGGATTCATCAATTCCGATAACAATCGTGTCTTCGGGAGCTCGAAGCAGCACCTTGGCTGCGCTATCTGGAACCCAACCAAAGAATTTGTTGTAGTGGGGGATGGTGCGAATGTGCCCGACGACGGCTAGACCCTCGACTCCGGCCTTGCGCATCTTCATAAAATTGGGAACGTCGCTTCCCATCGCCATAGCCCCAGCGCTACATCCGGCCAAAGAGGAGCCTGCCTGCCAGTTGCGCTCTATTGCTTGCCACACCACGGTGCCGCGCAGAGTATCGGCCAGATAGCCAGGGTCACCGCCGGACAGATAGATCAGGCCGGCATTGTCGATCAGATCGGCCAGGTCCTGGCGTTGGGCATCTTCACCATTAAATATGGGTAGAAAAACTGCCGTTGTCTTAAGTCGCTCGGCTTGTTCGGCACCGATACTCCGCCAATAATCCAAACTCTTTTCACCTTCACGGCCGGCGGCTGTTGGCAGCTGAACGAAGGTATTGCTCTTGCCTTTATTGATAGCGGCGCTGAGTAACGCATTCTCCACGGGTTCCATGACAGGCAGATATTCACCCGATCCGACTAACGCCAGCGCCCCGCTCATCTCTTCACTGTATCGCTTTCACGCTCGCCAATCCTGAAAATTGGTTGTGATTTAAAGGCTTAGCGCGTGCGGGCGTTAGTATTCGGCATATGCGTGGACGCCTTTCAAAAATAACAGCAGGAGTGTCTATCGCCATAGTTCTGGCCTCTGCTGCCTTTGCTTTCTTTAGTAAGACCGCGACCTCGGCCATTCCTAGATCCGATGTCCTCAAAGGGCAGAAGACATCTGTTTACGGCGATACCAATATTCTCTTGCTTGGTCTGGATAGCCGGCGCGATAACGACGGCGCAAATCTGCCTAGGGCATTACTTGACCTCATGCATGTAGGGTCCAGCAGCTCCATTGGTGGTTACAACACCAATACGATGATCGTGATTCACATTCCAGCGAATGGAAAGAGCGCGGTGGCAATTTCCATTCCGCGCGATGACTATGTCAACGTTCCAGGTTTAGGTATGAAGAAAATCAAAGAAGCATACGGCTACGCAAAGTATGCCGAAGATTCGCGCCTGTACAAGCTGGGTGTAAAAGAACCCATGCGCGAGCGCCTCAGTCGTGATGCTGGCCGAAAGGCAACTATCGCGACCATTACCGAATTATTGGGAATACCAATTGACCACTTTGCCGAGGTAAATCTCGTGGGCTTCTACGACATTGCTAATGCCATCGGTGGAATTCAAGTTTGTCTCAACAAAGCGGTAAATGACAAGCAATATTCTGGTGCGGTTTTTCCTGCAGGCTTGCAGACAATTACTGGAGTCGATGCCCTCAAATTCGTACGCCAACGTCATGGTCTTCCCAATGGTGACCTGGATCGAACCCACAGACAACAGGCGTTCATTACTGGCGTTATCACTAAGTTCCGCACGCAGGGCATATTCGGAGATCTAGGCAAGCTTTCAGCGCTCCTGAAAGTTGCAAAGAAGGATGTCACTATCGACAGCGGTTGGGATGTCTTGGGCTTTTTGCCGCAAGCCAAAGCGCTTACTGGCGGACACATCACCTTCCATACTTTGCCTATCGAGGGTTACGTCATGCGCAACAGCCAGAGCGTTAACTTGATCGATATCCCTACTGTTCGCAAGTTCACTCATGACTTGTTCTTTCCTCCCAAGCCAACCCCTAAACCAACAATTTCCGGCTCGGCAAAAGCAACTACTTCGGCTACACCTAAGCCAAAGCCAACGAAATTCAATTATGCACACATGGCTAACGGAACCTCCGTAAATGGCTCAGCAATTCCTTGCGTCAACTAGCTCAATTAAAGAATAGAGAAGACTTTGCTGGGACTACTTACAATCTTTATTGGGGCGCTCGTTGCCCTGCAATCCAGAATTAATGGCTCCTTAGCAACCTCTGTTCATAATGGAATTGCCGCAGCACTACTTTCAAATATTGCTGGCTGGATCTTCTTGTGGGTCTTGGTTTTCGGTTCCAAGAAAGAACGAGCAGGTTTAGCGTTAGTTCGTGATGCCTGGAAAGCAAAGAAATTGAAATTGTGGTTTCTTCTCGGTGGCGTTGCTGGTGGATTCTTTTTATCAATTCAAAGTATTACTGTCCCTGAACTTGGCGTCGCTATTTTCACCATTGCCACAATTGGTGGTCAAACAGTCACTTCTCTAGTCGTAGACAAAATGGGGATCTCACCAAGTGGAAAGAAGCACATAACGCTTCCTCGAGTACTTGGCGCCGTAGTAACTCTGGTTGCGGTCACTATCGCTGTCTATCCCAAGTTAACTGGGGCGAACTTCAAATTATTACCTGTCCTACTAACGGTACTTGTCGGAGCAGTTGTAGCTTTCCAGCAAGCGATCAATGGTCAATTAAATGTCGTCACTGGTCGACCGTTGGCAACGGCTTGGATCAATTTTTCAGTGGGAAGTCTCGTGCTGACAATTTCGCTCGTTATTAATCTGCTCAACGGTGGCCACATTGCACACATCCCAACAAATCCGTGGGTTTACCTTGGCGGACCTTTGGGTCTTATTTTTATTGCGGTATCCGCTTATGTCGTTAAAGCTATGGGCGTGCTCAACTTCATTCTCTTCAGCGTGACTGGCCAACTCGTTGGCGCGCTGCTTTTGGATTGGTTGGCACCCGCGACAAAAGGTGGAGTCAGCAGCTATCTGATTTTTGGAACACTTTTAACGCTTGGTTCGATCCTGTTCTCACAAATAGCGGAGAAGAGAATCGCGGCTTAGTCGTCTGACTCTCCGCCACCAGCGATGCTGGGCTTGGTGATCGAAGAAATAGGGGCGGCTGGAGCAACAGAGGTGTTGGTCGAAGCAGCGGGGGCTGTGCTCTGGGAAATACTGGATGATGCCGAATTAGTCACCGCTTGTGGGGTGAGCTGAGCATAGGTAACCGAGCCGGCTACGAGGAGTCCGAAGGCGAGGATTGCTAGGTGGCGTTTCATATCTTGAATATGGCCTATCGGGCTGGTGTGAAGCCGAGAACTTCCTGAGAGCCTGCTGGTAATCCATTACACAGGTAAGCGTGGAAAGATGCGCTCATGCCTAAGCTTCAAGCTCCCAATTTGGCCGCCCACCGAGAATTTCGGCGCCAGCAGTTGGTTACCGCAGCCATGGAATTAGCACTTGCCGAAGGCGCCTCTGCAATAACCGTGGCTGCCGTTGCTCAAAAAGCCGGACTCTCTAGATCTTCGATTTATGAATATTTCTCCAGCTCTGCTGACTTAGTCGCCGACCTTGTTGTCGAGGAGCTCGATTACTACACCCTCCGTTTGGCCGATGCCATTAAAGATGCCGAAGATCCATTTGAAAAACTTTCTCTTTGGATTGCTGAAGGATTGCGCTATGTAGCCGATGGCCGACACATGTTGGTCAAATCTCTCAACACTGTTACGACGCCTGATTATCGAAAAGAAGAAATCGCACTCGGGCACCGCAAACTGATCGCTCCTTTGCGCGAAGCACTTGTGGCTGCTGGCATCAGCGATGTTGCCACCGCAACGGCGTATATCTCTAGCGTCACCGACGCAGCAAGTATTCGAATTGAGTCCGGAAATGACTCAGAGCCCGAAATCCGCAACGCGACTCTCTTCGCAATTGCAGGACTCCGAGCCCTGGTTACACAATAACTTTTAGACGTTTACCTCTGTTTTTTATTTGGTAACAGTCAATGCAATCTTTGACGAGTAAGCACTGTAAAGACCAGACCGCGAATTCGCAATAGCAACTAGCGCACAAACCCCACTCTTATGTACTTTGATGGAATTTGCGGAGACGGTACAAATCTTTGGAGTCGTGGTCTTGTAGGTAATCTTTTCGCCGAAGTTTGTTTCTTTTGCTAGAGCGATTGTTTTCCCAACTTTTGCCGATGCCTTCAATGGGCTTGCACTTTGGGCACCTAAAGCCAAATTAAAAGGATAGTGAGATGTCTTTGGCCCCACGGTGGCGTTTCCTGGTGATGCTACGGCGATATCACATTGCCCAGCACCTTTAAGAGCCGTAATTACGAATCCGCTAACCGCACACTCTGGAGTGAATGAGGTAAGTGTTACCGCTGCACCGGATCCGGTGGTTACTACGAATGTAACCGGTGCGCGATAAGCCAAGGTCCCAGGGACGTTGGCAGGAACCACAGAGCCATTTACCAAAACTGAAATCGTGTCTGGGGCAAGTACCGGAGCGGAAGCACCGGCTTTAAAGGAGATTGGGAAGAATTGATCTTCCGAAGTATCGCCGGGGGCGGTGTGATCTAAGCGAAAGAAAAGACCGCAAATGGCAACGTGGCAATCGATAGCCGTTCCAGCCGCATTAGTGAATGCGCCAACAACATGTATTTTTACATCGCTTTTTGTGGGTGAGAGCGGGGCTGGAAAATTGGGAATAGCAGGTGATTCAGAAACCCAGATGGTGGATTGATCAAAGAGCGAAGTTGCATGTGCGCCGGAGGTAGGCTGAACTCCTTCAGAAATATAGAGCCCATGATTTACCGGAAAATTCTGCAGACCCAGATGAATGTCAGCTCCAGCGGGGTCGAGATTTGTGAGCGGACTACTTTGAGCAGAAATTGTTGTCGCAGCATTAGCGGTGGGAACGAGCGTTGCTCCTAGAACCACTGAGAGTGCGATTATTCCAGTTGTATATCTCTTCTTCATTTCTCCTGCTTTCTGGTTTTACTTGAATGAAATGGGCAAATACATGTCGTAGGTGCGATCGTCGCCGCGAGTGTGGTCGGCCCGCACATAAATTGCGCATTTTGCTTTGTGGCAATCAATTTTCCCGATTTTGGCGGAAACTTTTATCGAGGTACTAAATCGGCCGCCTGCCTTGTAAGGCAGTGCCAACCCGATTCCATAATTGGGAGGGTTAGAGGAAATCCACACCGAGGCGCCACTGCTGCCAGTCTTATCCGCTCCGCCACCACAAACAGAGGGGCGAACGCCTTTCGCAACTATCTGACACATTTCGATATAGATGCCAACAGTTTCATCGAAGCGCGACCCTTGAATTGTTAGTTTTTCGCCCAACTTGATTCCACTAGTTTTAGTTATCGTGAGGATTTCACCGTGGGTGCCAGAAATAGAGGAGGCGCTGGCCGCATTGGGCAGCATCATCACTGTCACCACGCTAAATGCGATCCATTTTCTCATTCTCGCAATTTAACCCACCCACGAATTTCTTTTGCTAGACAGTCAGGTCCTCAATTGTCGGATTTTTAGGCTACATAGTGGCGAATAAAGTCAGATATATCGGTGTGATAATCGACCAGTGAAACCATTGATTGCGCTGGTAGCAGCCGCTCTGCTGCTCAGCGGATGCGGCGCCAAGCCCCAAGTGGTTTCCAATATCTCAGATACCGATGTAACTCTCACTGTTGTTCACTCGGGCGAGATCCCCAGTTATCACCGCATTGTTGCACTGGCCAACGGAAGTGCCGAAATAGTTGCCGCCCTAGGTTACAAAGCTGAACTCGTTGGCCGGGATATCGCATCGACAATGCCGGAATTAGCCGCAATTCCGATTGATACCGACGCTCACCAAGTTTCCGTAGAGCGGATTCTGAGCCAGAAGCCAGATCTCATCCTCATCGATTCCAACACCAGTCCGGCTTCGGCGCTCACGATCTTAAAGAACTCGGGAATTGCCATTGTAAAAATTCCCGATGCTTGGACACTCAGTTCGGTCTCCACCAAGGAATCAGCGATCTCTGCCGCTTTGAAGACGCCTAAAGCCCAGAAATTACTGGATGCACAGCTCTCCAAAATCTCTTTTCCTGCCGAACATATCAAGGTCGCCTTCCTCTACCTCCGAGGGACCGCGTCGATTTACCTTATTGGCGGTAAAGGATCTGGGGCAGATTCGATGTTGAGCGCAATTGGAATGACTGACATTGGAGCCACTACCGAGCCACATCCTTTCAATGCTTTAACTGCTGAGGCGTTGATAAAGATGGAGCCAGATGTGCTGCTGCTTATGACAAAGGGACTCGCTTCGGTTGGGGGGATGAAGGGCTTGAAGCAATTACCGGGGATCGGACAAACACCCGCTGGCAAGAATGGTCGAGTCGTCACTGTGGATGATTCGCTGCTCCTTTCTTTTGGACCCAGAACTATCCCGCTCTTACCCTTACTTCGAAGTAAAATATTGAAGGTGATGGGCAAATGAAGCGTCGCCTGATTTATATTGCACTTGTAGCACTCACTATTGGACTCTTTCTCCTTTCCTTGCAAATTGGAATTTTGCATCTACATACCTCAATTTTTTCATTGATTGGTAAAAGTAATTCTGTAGATGCAACAACGGTATGGGATGTCCGATTTCCCAGAGCCCTCGGTGCGGTAGTAATTGGTGCAGCTCTTGGAATTGCCGGTGCCTTGGCGCAAGGTGTATTCCGCAATCCTTTGGCCGAGCCCACCTTGATCGGGCTAACCAGCGGTGCCACTTTTGGAACGATTCTTGGAATAGCTTCAGGCTTTGCGGGGTATGGGTCGGCATGGAACTGCGTCGCGGCAACTCTGGGCACAGGTGTGGCTGCTGTAATCACTCAATTTCTAGCGCCAAATAAGAACTTTAGCTTCCTACTTACTGGAATCGCCTTCTCTTCTATCCTGACTTCAATCTCCGGAATGGTTATCTCTATTTCTGGCAAGCCCGGAATTCAATCACTTTCCTTCTGGAATTTCGGATCTCTCTCGCTTATTAATTTCTCCACCGTTCTCATAGTTGCTCCCTTTATTTCCTTGGGAACCATTTTGGCATTTGCTCTTTCGCGGGGGCTCAATGTGTGGAGCCTGGGGGAGAACAGCGCGTTCTATCTAGGTTTAAATATTCGTCGATTCAGGTTGCTTGCAATAATCGCGATCGCTCTTTTGATCGGACCCGCCGTAAGCGCCGTGGGATCCATTGCCTTCTTAGGTTTATTGGTTCCCCATTTGGTTCGACTTGTTGTTGGCCCGGACCACCGACACCTCTTGGCGTTATCAGGGATTCTTGGTGCGCTTGTGCTGCTTATTGCGGACTTACTTGCTCGAGCCGCTTTTCAGCCACACGAATTGCCTTTGGGGTTGCTGACCTCAATACTCGGTGCGCCAATTCTTATCATTTTGCTTCGAACTCGTCGCGCGCAATGGGTGAGTGAATAATGATAAGAATAAATTCTATTTCGGTGCACAGAGGTAACTCTCTCGTTCTTAACCAGTACTCAGCGCAGATTCCTGAAGAAGGCATGACACTACTGACTGGTCCAAACGGCGCTGGAAAAACAACGCTGATCAACGCTATTGCTCGGTCCTTGCCACTTTCAGCCGGGAAAATTGAAATATCTGATCGCGATATCGCGCAAGCGTCCGCCAAGGAATTGGCACAATTACGTTCAGTATCCCCACAACGCAGAACTTTTACTCTCGCTTTCAGTGTCGCCGAGATTTTGAGCTTTATTGATGAAGCAGAACGAAATCAGCATTGGCAATCCACTGTTGAATCGCTGGGTCTCAATGACATCATGGCTGCGAAAGTCACCGAACTATCAGAAGGACAACAGCAGCGAGTTAGTGTTGCCCTCGCCTTAATCCAAGAATCCCATTTCTATTTACTAGATGAGCCGCTTAGCGCTCAGGATTCTCAATTCAAAGAGCGGATTTTGTCGCACCTTAAAATCATTGCAATAAATAAGGGAGTGCTGGTTGTCAGTCATAACACTGACTCCCTGCACTCCCAATTCGATCAAGAGTTACGACTTAGTTAGCGTGGTGTGCGCTTACTGGGCGCTGCCTTCTTAAATCCACCTTTGCGATGTTCAGCAACGAATGGCTTGCCTGACTTCTTGGCAGATCCACCAGCGCGGGCACGTGTGCTGCGCTCGGAAAATTCACCTGAACGCTCTTCGGTCTTGGCGCCTGGGCGGGCTACCTTGGCTGGGCGAAATGGACGTTCGGCCTTAGCGGCTTTAAATGGACGCTCACTCTTCTCAGCTTTGGCTGGACGATTGAACTTCTCGCTCTTTTCAAACTTGTCAGCGCGTGCTGGACGGTCAAATTTGTCGGCCTTGGCTGGACGATTGAACTTGTCATCCTTCTCAAACTTTGCGGGACGGCTGAACTTTTCAGCCTTCTCAAACTTTGATGGCCGGCTGAACTTTTCGGTGCGAGCTGGCTTTTCAGCGCGTGCTGGACGCTCGGTGCGATCGATTGGTGCTGGACGATCGGTGCGACCGGTACGAGTTGGACGTTCAAACTTTTCGGTGCGAACTGGGCGAGCTACATATTCGGTACGAGCTGGACGCTCTTCCCGAACTGGACGCTCGTAGCTTTCATCGCGAGATGGACGCACTGGGCGATCGTTGCGCACTGGGCGCTCGGCGCGAGCCGGACGATCAGGGCGATCAGAACGATCTGGGCGTGGTCCACTGGAACGACCGCCGCGGAAACCACGATCTCCACCACGACCGCCACGGTCGCTGCGAGATGGCTTCTCCGGTTCAACAATGACAGGAATACCGGAAGGCTCTTGCGCACCAGTGATGCGGATGAGTTCTTCATCAGATGGTCGGACATAACTTTCCGAGAGCTTTACGCCAGCACGGGTAGTTAATCCGTAGACGCCCTTCTTCTGCTTGGAGGTAGCCAGGGTTACAACAACACCAGTGGCGCCTGCACGTGCAGTACGGCCTGCGCGGTGCAAATAATCTTTGTGATCAGCAGGAGCATCGACGTGCACAACGAGAGAAACATCATCAACGTGAATTCCACGAGCAGCTACATCTGTGGCAACAAGAGCTGAAGCGCGACCATCTTTGAATGCGGCAAGTACGCGGGTGCGCTGTCCTTGAGATTTTCCACCGTGTAGCACTCCGACTGGAACGCCCTTCTGCAACATCTTGTCAGCCAACTTGTCAGCACCATGCTTGGTGCGAACGAAGAAGATAGTGCGACCTTCACGAGCAGCAATTTGCGTGGAAATCAAGTCTTTGTGAGCTTGATCCATAATCAAAACGTGGTGGAGCATGTCGGCCGAACGTGACTTCTCATTTTCCAACGAATGGGTAATTGGATTTTTTAAGAAGCGCTTTACCAAAGTATCGACATCGCGATCCAAGGTAGCGCTAAATAACATTCTTTGACCGTCGTCCATGGTTAATCCAAGGATCTCTTTTACGACAGGCAAGAAGCCCATATCGGCCATTTGATCGGCTTCGTCGAGAACGGTGATTTCAACTTCATCAAGTTCGATGTGGCGCTTCTCTAGCAAATCGATGAGACGACCAGGAGTAGCAACAATGATGGGGACGCCGCGCTTGAGCGCTTGAATCTGTCCGGTGTAAGAAAGTCCACCAGCGACTACTTGGGAGTTAAGGTTGACGCGACGAGCCAAAGGGGCGATGACATCATTGATCTGCATCGCGAGTTCGCGAGTAGGAGCAAGAATTAAACCCAATGGGTGGTGTGGGTCAGCAGTTTTGCCAGCGAGACGAGTAAGCATCGCCAAGCCAAAGGCCAACGTCTTACCAGAACCAGTTTGTCCACGACCAAGAATGTCGCGGCCAGAAATGGCTTCGGGCAGGGTTGCGGTTTGGATAGGGAAAGGGGCTGAAATACCTTCAGCATCGAGCGCCTGTACCAGCGCAGAGTGAACACCTAAATCTTTAAATGACATGGATCTACCAATCGAGACATCAAGCGTGTCTCGAGATGATCCGATTTCGATCAAATTATTAGCTAAGACTCGCAAGTAGAACGCATTTTGCGTTCTTATGGGGAGTGCTGCGGTTGCAACAACTGGCTAAGGGTAACCGATGCTCTGAACTTTCCCCAAATCGGGCAGTTAATGGCTATCTAATTACAAATGCCACGCTCTCGGTGGAGTCATCGATCTCTAATTGCCACTCGTATCGACCAGATGCCAATGAAAGATTATTGATATTGAGCGCCATGGGGAAAGAAATTGGAGCGCCTTCAGGATGACCCGGAGGGCGTCCGACTTCAATTTGCCCCGCGGTTCCGACGACATTTCCGGCATCATCTGCAATGGAATTTCCGTCTTCGTTGACTAACTTCAAGGACCAATTCAACTTCTTGTTGGTCGATGTCCAAGGAATTTCTGCTTTGACCGCGACAGACATGGCGGGGATCGGTGAACCAGCAACATCCCAGCCACCACCCAAAATGAAGAGCTTTCCATTTACTTCTTGAGCAGCATCGGCCAAAATCATAAATATCTTCATGTGGATCCCTTCGACTGTCCGCTAACTCTAGCGCGGAGATGTAAAGAGCAACCCAACCGCCAGAACTAATATTCCCGCAGCGGAGAGTGCGGTAAGTGAACGACGAATTTTTGGCCTCGCCAGAAATACCGACGCCTTATCCACTGCCTTAATCAGCGATCCATACCAAGCGGTCGAAACGCTAGCCTGCACCAAGCTAAGGAGAAATATTCCCCAACCTAGAGAAAAATTCTTTGGTACAAATTGGGGGATAAAGGCGACTGCAAAGACGGCTGCCTTCACATTGGTGAGGTTAGTCAAGAGGCCTAAACGATAAGCAGAAAGAAAGCTCGTTTTTGCCTTGCCCGTGAAATCAAATTTTCCAAACTCATTCTTAAGTTGCAAAAGAGTCTGCATGGCCAGTCCTACCAAGAACGCGACTCCGGCGTATTTGAGAATGGAGAAGGCTAGATGTGACTTAGCAAATATGGCCGATAGACCAATTCCAGAAAGCGATCCCCAAACAATCAAACCTGAAGCATTTCCTAATACTGAGTAAAAAGCGGCGCGCGGTCCACCAATCAGGCTCTGCCGCAAAACCATAGCCACGCCTTGCCCAGGAACCACTGCAAGTAAGAGTGCGGTCAACGCAAAGGCAGGTGCAACGCGCAAGAGATCTAGCAAGTTACTTGGTTACCTTCCGACGCCACTGGGCATATTCAATGGCCAAGTCATCTGAATATTTCATTTCGGAATCAGTTGCATTAGTTAGCAGGTGATCTGCAAATTCAGGATTTCTTGCTAACAACGGACCGTGAAGATATGTGCCGTAGATATTGCCAGAAATTGCTCCATCTAGGTTTGAGTAGCCATTTCCGTTACCTACTAACACTTTTCCAAAGGGTTGCACCGAAGAACCGATCTCGGTGGCACCTCCGTGATTTTCAAAACCAGTAAATTCACAATCGAGAATCGTCGAGGCAACTTTGATATCTCCGACAAAACGAGATTTTCCTGGGGTGGTTGTGACTTCGAGCAGACCCAAACCGGAAATGACTTCACCCTGACCATTGGTGAAACTCTCGCCAATAATTTGAAACCCAGCACAGATCGCCAGCAGCGTCGCACCTCGCTCAACAGCTCGGCTCAGTGAACCAGTCTCTTTCAGGGCCATTAATGAAAGCGATTGAGCGGCGTCTTCTGCCCCGCCCATCAGGTAAATATCTGCCGATTCTGGCAGTTTTTCGCGGAAGGAGACATCGACGATTTCAGCGCCAATTCCATTGAGATGCGCCCGGAAAGCTAAAACATCAGCATTGCCACGATCACCGTACGTACCAAGTAACTCGTTATGAATGCGAACAATGGTCAGCATTATTTGCTCAACTCAAAAAAGGCGGTGTAAGCAGATAGGACTTGAACCTGATCGCCTGTACGGAAATACCCCATCGCCGAATCGAAGTCCGATGCATGTACCGAAGTTATTCCCTCTACGTGGAGACGATATTGAATGTCCAATGCGCGTTCGCCAGTGACAACAATTTTTCTACCTTGAAGAATTTCAAAAGAAACATCAAATAGCCAAGAAGTATCAATGCCGTCTACTTCTCGAGAATTGAGAATGAGAATTACGTTTTGAGAAGTGACTCCACGCAGCGCTTCTGTCCAGGAAGCTGGATTCTTGGTGAGCCGAATATCCGCATGTACTCCTCGAACTTCGCGGACAATAGTGCGCTCTAGTTCCCCAAGGGACGGTTCCAGATATGGTGCTGCTATTAAAGAACCTGCGATATTAGCCAGAGCTGCGTTGCGGGCAGAGGCATCAGCGGCTACAAGTAAACGGTCGTAAACTCGATTTGTTAATCCGCAATCCGAGTCGTAAACGCCCTCTTTCCAAGTTAGGTACGAACCACACTTGGGGCAGACCGCACCATCGGGGTGTGAGCGGCCACCGAACGAAACCCTAATAACACTTTTGGCGGTACTGGTTGCGTAATTAACATAAGGATCATCGATGTCCACAACAAAGGTGGTCTCGTCAGCAACATCAGCAATCTCGTGCCATTTATCTGCAACACGTTTTACTTCATGCATGCGATGAAGTTGATCTCGAGTTAGATTGAGAAGAACAACTACTTTTGGATTGGTCTGAGCTAAAACTGAAGGCAAATGCAGTTCATCTATTTCCAGAACGGCATATTCATCAGGTTTCATAAGGGAACTTGCGATTCCCCAATTCAAATTGGAGCCACTTTGGCTAGTTGCAACGCTGCCCTTTTGTTCGACAATTCGCTTTAGGAAGCGAGTGGTACTGGTTTTCCCGTTGGTGCCGCTGACAAGAAAGATAGTTCGTCCGGGCGCTAATTCTGAGATAGCGGTCGGGCGCAGAGCTAAAAGAACACGACCAGAAATGGTTTCGCCGGATTTTCTTGCAAAGGTTCGTGATGCCCAGCCAGACACTAAAGCGATAAGGACTGCACGCTTTAATCCCCGATGTGGCATCTGCTCTCTCTTCTTTAAGTTAGTTCGAGCCACCTGTGAGAGTCGAACTCACGACCTACGCTTTACGAGAGCGTCGCTCTACCGACTGAGCTAAGGCGGCGGGTGGTGCTTACAAACTAATCTAGACGAATTGTTCCAGTAGGTGTGGCGAGATGGATAGCAACCACACCAGTGATGCCATCATTCTCTTCAACATCAACCCATTCGATATTGATACCTTCAAGTGCGGTTGAGATATCGGTACCTAGCCAGTTTTCTATAGTTTCAACATCGCCAGCTATTTCAATCTTTTCAATTTCAGCAACGGCTTTGCCATCTGCCGAGGGGTGGTCATCTGAAGTCCACTCGATAAAGAACGGAAGTTGGGCATCATAAATCGTGGCGAGCACGCCGATCTGCTTCCAATGTAAGTCCGTGCCGTCAGGGCGCTTGCGATGTCCTTCAGCAGA
Source organism: Actinomycetes bacterium (assembly GCA_037142435.1). Classification (GTDB taxonomy): domain Bacteria; phylum Actinomycetota; class Actinomycetes; order Nanopelagicales; family Nanopelagicaceae; genus CAIMZW01. Next base: position 46,975 of record JBAXAO010000004.1, read on the forward strand.
TTCGCGACCAAGACGAGATTCGATGGCGGCGATATCTTCAGTAGAAACAACCCATGTGAGCCATCCGCCACCTTCGTTCGCACGCTTAGAAACAGCCTGACCAAATGGCGTCTGATCTGCAGCGGGGTGATTGAGTGGGCAAACAACCTCTAGGTAGTGACCGTTTTTCAGAGGTAAAGTGAAATTTCGCGTTCCGAAGCGTGGGTGGATACCGCCATCGACAAAGGCCGAGCCAAGTCTGGAACCCAACCGTTGAACGACATCAACGAGTTGGTCATGTGAGGCAACATAGGAGACGTGGTCTAAACGCATAAGTAAATCTTGCCCTATCTCGGGGAGTGCTTTTTACCATCGAAAAAGCAGGCTATGCGCTGCACGACACCGGTTCGGCGGGGGTTTTGCCCGTTAGGAAGTAGGCATCGACCTTGGAGTCAATGCAGGAACTGCCGCGGTTGTGGCCAGTATGGCCATCGCCATTAAAGGTGAGCAGGGAAGAACTCAAGAAAGCTTTATGGAGCGAGAGCGCCCATTCGTAGGGCGTGGCAGGGTCGGCGGTGACGCCAATGATCAAGATAGGGGGGGTTTTGAGGCCTGAGAGCGGCTTGGGAAAGGCAACCACACCCGTGGACCAGTAATGGCAGGTTAAACCAGCGAAGGTAAGGAAGGGTCCGAATATTGGGGCGGTTTTAGCAAAAAAAGGTTCATCGGCCTTGATCTGAGCCAGAGTCCGAGAGTCTCGAAAATCAAGGCAACTGATGACTTGGCTAATATCATCTTGGTTATCGGTGTAATGGCCATTCGCGTCCCTGTGGGAATACTCATCCGCCAGATCCAACAAGAGTTGACCTTTGGAATTTGTAATTGCTTTCAGCAGGGCCGGCTCCAACCTGGGCCAGCCTGCCTGAGGGTCGTATAAGGCAGATGCAACTGCGGTAATCAGCAAAGCTGGCGTAACAATCCTGTGGTTGTCACCACTTATCGGCCGAACTTCGGCTTGTGACAATAGTTTTACTAACTGAGCTTTTGTAACGGTTTTGGATTGTTTAAAGAAATCATCAAGAGCTAAATCGAAACCCCGCGCTTGAACCAAATTTTGATTTCGGATTGAAACATTGGGATCAACCGCACCATCGAGAACAAAACGACCTACATGTTGAGGGTACAACGAAGCATAGAGAGTTCCTAAAAATGTCCCGTAACTTTTTCCTAGATAATTCAATTTATCTTCGCCCATTGCACTGCGCAAAATTTCCATATCTTTAGCGGTCTCAACCGTGCTGTAGTGACCCAATCTTTTTCCCGCAACTTTCGCACAGGCAGTAGCAAACATTTTGGCTGCAGAAATGAGTTGGGCCTCAAGCGCAGCGGAACCGGCTTTACCATCGCTGGCCAAATAAATATCTTCTTGCTTATCAGAAAGGCAGCGGATCGGATCAGAGAGATTTACTCCCCTAGGATCAAATCCGACGATATCAAATCTTTGATTTATTTCTTGAGAAACTATGTACTCGGCGTTATAGGCATAGTCAAAGCCAGAGCCTCCTGGGCCTCCTGGATTAACAACGATAGACCCAATGCGTTTTGCTGGGTTAGTTGCCTCGTGCTTGAGAACTTTGAGATGAAAGAAATCTTTCCCCAAATGGTTGTAGTCAACTGGCACCTTTAACGTCGCACATTTAAAAGATGAATAACAAACTTCCCAGTTTAATTTCTGGTTCTGAAGTTCTTTCAATGTGTAACTCTGTTGGAAAAAACCGCGCACCGAAGGGGTTACGCCAGCTATCAGTAATAACGCTACAAATAGCGGAATTAGCAGGCTTTTCAAGGGTTTGCGGATCATCTCAACTGCACCATCAGCGCTTCAATCGACAAAAGTGTATTGGCATTGTGTCCCAGATTTGTTCTGGTCCGCATAATTGCTTCGATCTTTGCCAATGTATGTTCTGGAGTCGTTACCCCGGCAAGACGATAAATTTCAACAGCCATATCTGAGTTAATAATTGCGTCAGAAACATCTACACCTTGAGATTGCACCAACAAAATATCGCGATAGAAAGAAGCGATATCCAGAAGAGCGCGATCCAAAAAGTCTCGAACCATTCGGGTAGAGCGCGACTTCTGTTCCTTTTCTAATTCCTTGACGGCTTTTGAGCCACCTTGGGATAACTTGGATCCAGTCTGTCCCCAAGCCTCTTTTAAATCATGAATTTCTTTGTCATCGCGTTTTTCGGCTTCTTCCTCCGCTTCTTTCTTCGCTGCATCAACCAAGAGTTGTGCTGCTTTGTATGCCGAAGAGATATCTGAGATAGCCATTGGAAGTTTGAGGATTGCTGTTCGTCGATCGCGAGCTTCTTGGCTTCGGGCTAGATATCGAGCACGTCCAACATGGCCTTGAGAGGCTCGGGCGGCGAACTCGGCCATACTTTGAGAAACCTCTTCACGTTGAAGGAGGTCGGAAACTGCCCGCGAGGATGGGGTACGCAACGTTAAATTTCTGGTTCGAGACCTAATGGTTGGCAGAACATCTGAAAGCGTTGGAGCACAGAGCAGCCATACAGTTCTTAGTCCAGGTTCTTCGACTGCTTTCAAGAGTGCGTTGGCAGCAGATTCGGTTAAACGATCTGCATCCTCAATAATCACAACACGATACGTGGCAACCGATGGTGACCACGATGCCCTGACGATGAGCTCCCGAATTTCATCAATCTTGATAGAAAGTCCTTCGGTGCGTATAAGTTCAACATCAGCGTGTGCGCCGGAGAGCGCCGTTGTGCAGTGATTACATTGCCCGCAACCGGAATCTGGGCATACCAATGCGGCAGCAAATGCCAGCGCGGCGTTCGAGCGGCCAGATCCTGGCGGCCCTGTAAATAACCAAGCATGAGTCATGGCTTGAGTCTCATCAGTACTGTCTTTGGCTGACTTTGTCGCCTCTTGCAGGATTTCAATGACAGGTGCTTGATCGATCAGGTTCGAAAATACCTCAAACATAGAACTTACTTACTTTTCTTGGCTTTTTGATTGATCTTCAAGAGTGGAAGTACGGAAATGCGTTCAACAATTTGGGCGTGAATGGATTCTTTACTCTGCGTCGCATCGACAACGAAATATCGTTCTGGATCCACATTGGCCAAGTTAAGAAATTCTTGTCGGACTCGCTCGTGGAATGCCAGTGGTTCGCTTTCGATACGGTCAGTGGACTGAAGGCGAGAAAGGCCGATTTCAGCGGGTAGATCCATAATGACAGTTATGACGGGAGTCAGGGTTTCTGTCGCCCACCGTGAAATGCGAGCAACCTCAGCTGGTTGTAGAACTCGGCCTGCGCCTTGATAAGCAATGGAAGAATCGAGGTACCTATCGGTTATTACCACCTCGCCCCTGTCCAGAGCTGGTTTAATAACAGAAAAAACATGATTAGCGCGGTCAGCAGCATAGATAAGAGCTTCGGCTCGGGGAGAAATCACACCGGTTTCATTATCGAGGACAATCTTGCGAAGTTTCACGCCGATTGGCGTTCCGCCAGGTTCGCGAGTGAGTACAACTCTTTCGCCGATTGACTCTAAATATGATTTCAACAACTCTGTTTGAGTAGATTTTCCCGAACCTTCTCCGCCTTCGAAAGAGATGAAAATTCCGGTCTTGATTGCGCCGGTAATTCCACCGAGTTCACCTCGGAATGCAGCCATGACATCGGACCACAAGGAAATAGTTGGACGGTCACGCATCTGGCGATAAGAAAAAATTCCGACGAGGGTTCCGATAATTCCAGCGAAGAACATAGTAAAAGCAGCACCGTTGTACTCCAGCCTGGTGCCATTGACATTGAAACTGTGTTTTCCGATGGCGGCGGCTATGACTGGGGCGATGGCCAAGACAAGCACCAGAGAAATCCGAATAAGAGATTGAACGAAAGCAAAGGTGCGTCCGCGGACTTCATCCTCAACTTCAAGTCCCAGCATCGTAAAACCAGTAACCCACGAGACTCCGGCAAAGGCACCAAGTAACACGGTTACTCCAATGGCGAGAACCAGGTTGGAAATAAGAGCCAATAACACTAGAAATATTGAAGAAATGGTCAAAGCGGCGCCAAAAAGCCGGCGCCGAGAAAATTGATTAAAGATCTTAGGTCCCAGCGAAATGCCGAGCGCAAGACCGGTGAAAACGGATCCGAAAAGAATTCCGTAGGCGGCATCTCCTGCTTGCAGATCACCCACGAAGGTACGGGCTAAACCAATGACCGCACCGGCGGCAAAAAAGGCACCCAGCATTCCGAAAATGAGTCCACGAATAATTTTGTTGTCGTTGACGAACTTGAAACCTTGAATCAGAGCCTTACCAATATTTTCGTTAGCAGCGCCTTTGGTGGCTGGGCCCTTCGGAATTTCCTTGAGTTGGTAGACGATATAAGCGGTGTAAAGGAATGAGATCGCATCGATATACAAAGCCATATCGGCGGAGGAGGCAAAGCGAGGCGAAAGCCATTCTGTTAATGGCTTTGACACCAAAGCAAGCAAGGAGAAGAGAAGTGCAGCAAGCGGAGCCGTGCCGTAAGAAGCTAGCAAAGTGACTTGGTTGGCACTTTCCAATTTATTTTTCGGTACTAAATTCGGAACAGAGGCTTCTTTGGCCGGTGACCAGAAGAGCGTTACTGATTCGACGAGGACGGTAGCCGTATATAGCCAAAAATAATTGCCCACCAGTGGAATCGATAGGTATAGGGCAAAGCGCAATATGTCGCAGACAATCATGAGGCGGCGGCGGTCAAACCGGTCCGCTATAACACCGGCGAGCGGTCCCAAAATGACTGCGGGAAGGAGCCGAACAATAAAGACACCAGCAATAGCGAAGTTAGCTTTGGTGTAGTTGCCGCCCGAAAGTTCTTGAGCGAGAGCAGTTGTAGCTAAAAGGCCAAGCCAATCTCCGAATGAGGAGAAAGCCATTGAATTCCAGAGTTTGCGGAAGGCCGGGATCGCCAAAACGCTACGGCTCTCCGATTGCGCTGGGGCGCTGGGATAGGGCAGCGATTGCGACATAGATTAAGCCTAGACGGCTACCGGCTTACCTTTACCGGTGGCAGCCTTCTTCTTGACCTTCGGTGCGCCTGTGGCTTTCACGGTGTTCTTGGTCAGGGTCGGAGCGCTCTTTTTGCTTGTGCTCTTCTTTGTCGAACTCTTTTTCGCGGTCGCCTTTTTTGCGGCAGGTGCCTTTTTTGCGGCTTTTTTACTAGTTTTCTTGGATCTTGATGCGCCACCATTTTCAGCTTCCCAAGCGCGACGTCCTGCGAGAAGTTCTAGCCCGCGTTCAAGCGTTAAGAATTCGACGGTATCGCCACGACGTAACGTCGCATTGGTTTCACCGTCGGTTACATAAATTCCAAACCGACCATCTTTAACCAAGACTGGCTTCTCGCTTGCTGGATCAATACCCAAATCTTTCAATGGTGGTTTAGCAACTCCGCGGCGACGAACTTTAGGTTCGCGATAAATTGCTAGCGCATCCTCAAAAGTAATCGAAAAAAGTTGATCTTCAGAAGTTAATGTGCGCGAATCTGCGCCGTTCTTTAAATACGGACCATAGCGACCGTTTTGGACGGTGATTGGCTCACCTTGGTACTCGCCTAATGTGCGCGGAAGTGAAAGCAACAACAGAGCATCATCAATGTTGATGGTGTCCAGAGTCATCGTTGAGAGGAGCGAAGCGGTCTTGGCCTTTTCACTCTTCTTGGCACCCTCTGGCAGAGCTTCGGTCACATATGGACCAAAGCGGCCGGACTTAGCCGTTACCGGAAGATTTGTTTGCGGATCAATGCCGAGTTCGCGTTCACCAGAAGGTTGTGCGAGAAGTTCAATTGCGACCGGCAGAGTGAGTTCATCCGGAGCGAGAGATTCAGGAATATTGGCAAACTTTCGGGCATCGCCTTCGCCTTGTTGCAGATAAGCACCGTATCTTCCAACGCGAATTTCAATTCCCTGGCCCATCTTCATGGTGTTGATCTCTTGAGCATCAATCGCACCTAAATCGGCGGCGAGATCTTGTAAGCCCGGAATCCCATCATGACCAAAGAAGAATCGAGTAAGCCAAGCAACGCGGTCCTCTTCACCATTTGCAATGCGATCGAGGTCTTCTTCCATGGAAGCGGTAAATTCATAATCGATCAGGCGCGAGAAATGTTGCTCAAGCAATCCAGTAACTGAAAATGCCAAAAAAGTGGGAACCAGTGCGCGACCACGCTTTGCCACGTAGCCGCGATCTTGAATGGTGGAGATAATCGATGCGAATGTTGAAGGACGGCCAATGCCGAGTTCCTCAAGTTTCTTCACCAACGTTGGCTCGGTGTATCGGGCAGGTGGCTTGGTCTCGTGCCCCTCGCAGGTATATTCCGCTACTTTCATGGCATCGCCAACGGACATCGCCGGTAGACGTTTGGATTCATCGGCATCATCAGATTTCTCATCCGAGATCTCTTCATAAGCAGCCAAGAAGCCGGGGAAAGTTACAACAGAGCCATTGGCACGAAATATCGCCGCTTCGCCCTTGGATGTATCTACATCAAAGTCAACGCGCATCTGTAATTTCTTAGCATCGGACATTTGAGATGCGATCGTGCGCTTCCAGATCAAGTCATACAGTGCAAACTCATCGCGGGAAATTTCGTGCGCAAGCTCACCTGGAGTTTTAAAGGTATCTCCGGCAGGTCTGATTGCTTCGTGAGCTTCTTGGGCGTTTTTAGTCTTGCCCTCATAAACACGTGGAGTAGCTGGAACATAATCTGCACCGTAGAGAGCTTTTGCAGAAGCGCGGGCTGCCCCAATCGCCGCTTGTGACAAAGTCACAGAGTCGGTACGCATGTAGGTTATGTAACCGTTTTCATACAAACGTTGAGCAACTCGCATCGTTAATTGAGCTCCCCACCCCAATCGCGATCCGGCATCTTGTTGCATCGTTGATGTAGTAAATGGCGCTTTCGGTCGCTCGGTCCGTGGAGATTCTTCTGTGCTCTTGACCGTCAAGGATTTACCCGCAAGAGAGGCAACTAATCCACGAGCTGCGGTTTCGTCTAGTAAGAGAATATTTTCGAGCGACTTCTCTTTAATACTGCCGTTGGAATCAAAGTCGTTGGTAGCGGCTACGCGCTTTCCATCAAGTGATAACAGGCGAGCACGGAAACCTGCAGTGCAATCTGCGCTGAGGTCCCACCACTTGGATGAAATGAAGGCCATACGTTCGCGTTCGCGTTCAACAATCAGTCTGGTTGCAACAGATTGCACCCGCCCAGCAGAAATTCGTGGCATGACTTTCTTCCAGAGAACTGGAGAGAGACGATAGCCATAGAGACGGTCCAGAACGCGACGTGTCTCTTGCGCATCCACCATGCGGTAATCCAGGTCACGAGTTTCGTCGGCGGCTTTCTGAATTGCCTCTTTAGTAATTTCGTGGAAGACCATCCGGCGAACGGGAATCTTGGGACGTAGAACTTCGATCAGGTGCCAGGCGATTGCTTCGCCCTCGCGGTCCTCGTCTGTAGCCAGAATGAGTTCGTCGGCGCTCTTCATGAGCTCCTTGAGTTCGGCTACTTTCGCCCTTTTATCGGGATTTATGACGTAAAGCGGGGCAAAATCTTCTTCAATATTGACGCCCTCTTTAGCCCAGGCGATCTTCTTGTACTCCTTGGGAATATCAGCCGCCCGCATCGGTAGATCACGAATATGACCTACCGAGGCTTCGACGACATAGTCATCCCCGAGAAAGCTGCCAATCTTGCGCGCTTTCGCAGGTGATTCAACGATGACTAATTTAGTACCCAATATCTACCTTCTTATTATTCGATTGATACTTCGATTTAGACGATCGTTGTTGCACCGCGACGGCTACGAATAACCGCACCAACGATGACAACGACCGCGACCAAAGCAATGAGCTTGCTGTAGGTCTGGTGACCATTGAGAGCAAAGCTAACAATGGCTGGAGTAATCAAGAGACCGACCAAGTTCATAACTTTGATCAGTGGGTTAATGGCAGGACCTGCGGTGTCCTTGAATGGATCTCCGACCGTATCGCCAATGATGGTGGCAGCGTGATCGTCAGATCCCTTACCGCCATGATGGCCGTCTTCGATCATCTTCTTGGCGTTATCCCAAGCACCACCAGAGTTGGCAAGGAAGACTGCCATCAAAGTTCCGGTACCGATAGCACCAGCAAGGTATGCACCTAGCGCGCCAACGCCGAGGCCGAAGCCAACAGCGATTGGGGCCATGACGGCAAGAAGTCCTGGAGTTGTGAGTTCGCGCAGCGAATCACGAGTACAAATATCAACTACGCGGCCGTACTCAGGAAGTTCGGTGCCAAGCATGATTCCTGGGTGAGTGTGGAACTGGTTGCGAACTTCCACAACTACAGCGCCAGCAGCACGAGAAACTGCGTTGATTGCCAAACCAGAGAACATAAATACAACTGCGGCACCAATAATCAAACCAACCAAGTTACGAGGGTTGGCGACATCAAGTACACCGTTGAATTGAATGTCGGTAACGACTTTGCCAGCTTCCTTAACGGCATTCTTAATCGCATCAGTAAATGCACCGAAGAGAGCAGTTGCAGCAAGAACGGCGGTAGCAATCGCAATACCTTTTGTGATTGCTTTAGTTGTGTTTCCAACAGCATCGAGCTGAGTCAGGATCTTTGCACCCTCACCTTTAACATCGCCAGACATTTCAGCAATGCCTTGAGCGTTGTCAGAGATAGGTCCGAAGGTATCCATGGCAACGATGACTCCGACGGTGGTCAGGAGGCCGGTACCAGCAAGGGATACTGCGAAGAGTGAAAGCACGATCGAGCCATGTCCCAAGAGAAAGGCGCCAAATACGCCTGCAGCAATGAGAAGAGCCGAGTAAACAGCGGATTCAAATCCAACAGAAATACCAGCCAAAATTACGGTCGCAGCACCGGTCTTAGAGGATGCCGCAACGTCATTAACTGGACGGCGACCAACTTCGGTAAAGAATCCAGTAAGTACCTGGATTGCAGCTGCAAGAACGATTCCGATAAGTACGGCACCGAATGCCAAAGTGCGAGGGTTGACACCAACGCCTGCAGCTTCAGAGGTAAGTCCGGCCATTTGCTTGAGTGAAGATGGCAAGTAAGTAAAGGTTGCGAAACCAACAAGAACTGCCGAGATGATTGCCGACAAGAAGAATGAGCGGTTGATCGCAGTCATCGCGCTCTTATCAGTTGGACGCAAGCGAGTGATGAAGATACCGACGATGGCGGTGATAATTCCAATTGCAGGAACGATCAATGGATAAATAAGACCGGCATCACCGAATCCAGCTTTACCAAGAATGAGAGCGGCTACCAAGGTAACTGCGTAAGACTCAAAGAGATCGGCTGCCATTCCAGCACAGTCACCAACGTTGTCGCCAACGTTGTCTGCGATTGTCGCAGCGTTACGTGGGTCATCTTCAGGAATACCTTGTTCAACTTTTCCAACGAGGTCAGCTCCGACGTCGGCTGCCTTTGTAAAGATGCCACCGCCAACACGCATAAACATCGCAAGCATTGCAGCACCAAAACCAAAACCTTCAAGTACTGATGGGGCATTCTCGTGATAGATGATGACAACGAGTGATGCTCCAAGAAGTCCAAGACCCACTGTGGTCATACCAACAACACCGCCGGTACGGAAAGCAATTCGAACTGCTTTGGCGGCAGAATTCTGACGTGCGGCTTCAGCTACGCGAACGTTGGCACGAACTGCCAACCACATGCCGTTGTAACCCACGCCAGCGGAGAAAAGCGCTCCGAGCAAGAAGAAGATAGATCGGCCAATTCGAATATCTCCGGTACCAGGAAGTGCAAAGAGCAGAACGAAAACGATCACTACAAAATAGGAGAGCGTCTTAAATTGACGATTGAGATAAGCAGCGGCGCCTTCTTGAACGGCGGCGGCGATGGACTTCATGCTGTCGGTGCCTTCGTCGGCGGCAAGAACTTGCGCGCGCAGGGCGTAGGCGATGGCCAGCGCCACCAAGGAAATCCCTAAAACCACGTAGACATAGACCAGGTTTGACCCCGTCACTTGAACCAGATTTGTCACTTAAAACTCCATTCTTGCCTCGATGCAAGGATGCGCAGCCGGAGATGGCTAGCGGCACATAACGGCGAAAGGTTACACATACCCCCCACCCATATTCCAAATAAATCTAAATAAATAGGTATAAAGGGAAAATCACAC
>JBAXAO010000005.1:0-46895 GCA_037142435.1 Actinomycetes bacterium
GGCTCGACGAGTCAAACCTCCCATTTCAACTGCAAGGTCCACTGAGTTCTCTATCGCGACTTGAGCCAAGGCCCTGCGCAGACTAGAAAGAACCGAGTCGATTTCTCCTGATACCGGTACCGAGATATCAAATTCGATAGCGGTCAGGGGGAAAGAAGCAGTCCGCCGAATTCGATCAATATTTCCACCTGCAAGAGCGATTTCACCTGCAACTGCTGACAGTGCTGTCGGCAGGAGTTTTGCGGAAAGCAACACCACATGAAGGGAACTGCGTTTTTCGGAAGAGTTTGAGAGCGAGAGGTCCACGTAATCAATGGCAAAGTCCAGATCCACACCCTCAGCAAATGCAGTGATATCGGCCTCGATCGAAGATACATGAGCAGGATCGAGTGTGATGAGTGCAGTCAAAATTAATCGGCCACGTATTACCACTTGCTCGAGGTCCTGGATCGTCACCGCAAACGGCGAAAGAGCGGCAAAGAGCCCTTCGGTCACCCCAGGCTTATCGATCCCCGAAAGAAGAATCAGTCCAGTAAATGTGGTTTTCGAATCTTGGGTTGGGCTCACAGCCCGAAGATTAGCGTGGTGACACAGTAAGACGGGTATCTTTACTCCTCATGAGCACTGTGATCTCGCTCCGAGACGTTTTGGTTATTCGTGATGGTAAAGCCATTTTGGGCCCCCTGACCTGGGACGTCGCCTTGGGTGAACGCTGGGTGATTCTTGGTCCAAATGGAGCGGGAAAGTCCACGCTCTTCCATATTCTCGCCACCTCCACTCATCCCACCTCTGGAAGCGCAACGACATTAGGTGAGACCCTGGGCAAAGTCGATGTCTTCGAATTGCGTACCCGGATTGGATTAGTCACCAATCAACTGGTGGAAGATATCCCGTATGCCGAACGCGTGATAGATGTGGTCCTGACAGCCGCATATGCTGTTGTTGGCCGCTGGAAGGAAAGTTATGACTTGTGGGACGAGTCCCGCGCTCTGGCATTGCTTACGACTTTGGGGGTTCGCTCACTTGGGGAGCGTCTTTTCGGGACGTTGAGCGAAGGCGAGAAAAAGCGAGTTCTGATTGCTCGAGCCATGATGAGCAATCCCGAAATTATGCTGCTCGATGAACCGGCAGCTGGTTTGGACTTGGGCGGCAGAGAAGATCTGCTCAAACGCCTTGATCTATTGGCTTCCGACCCGAAAGCCCCAGCAACACTCATAGTTACTCATCACATCGAAGAAATTCCGTTGGGCACTACTCATGCTCTGTTGCTCAATCACGGCAAGGTGGTCTCGAGCGGACCAATCAACTCTGTGATTACCGACGAACATCTAAGTTCAGCTTACGGCTTACCCATCACAGTCCATCAAGAGGCGGGTCGCTTTTTCGCTAAGGCGCTCTAAATGATCAATTCACTCTTTGAAGAACTTTCACCTGAGTGGCAGTCAGATCTTCATGGAGTCAGAAAGAGCATCGATCGCATCGACAAAGTGCTTCGGCAAGAGTCGGACTTTCTGCCAGATCGTGCAGCGATTTTTCGAGCTTTGATACCCAAGCAGAACGCAAAAGTTCTGATCGTAGGTCAAGATCCTTATCCCAATCCAGAACATGCCATGGGACTCTCCTTCTCGGTCCCACCATCGTGTAAGAAGCTTCCCCCATCGTTACGCAATATCTTTATGGAACTGCACTCGGATATAGGGGAGCGGGTTCGTACAAATGGCGATCTATCTGATTGGCAAGATCAAGGCGTAGTCCTGCTCAATAGGTCCCTGACGGTAATAGCCGGGGCTAGCGGTTCCCATTCGCACTTAGGATGGCAACGTATTACAGAGAAAATTGTTGAAGTACTCGTCGACAATGGAGTTATAGGAATCCTTTGGGGCAAATCAGCCCAAGAGCTGTCGGGCCATTTCGCGATTCTGGATCGAATCGAATCGGTTCACCCAAGTCCATTAGCGGCTCATCGTGGATTCTTCGGAAGTAAACCTTTCTCGCAAGCTAATTCCAGATTGATAGCTAAAGGTAAGGATCCGATTCGTTGGGGCTGACTCAGCGCTCTGCGCTGGTTATTTTATGAACAAAACTGAGAGAAAGTGCGATCGAGTTTCCAATCAGCAAAGCAAAAAGTGCCGTTCCAACACCTAACCTTCCTCCCAACAGCGCACCAATGATTAGAGCCGTGACTTCTATTCCAAGTCGCACACGACCGATACGTACTCCTGAACGTTTATGGATGGCGGTCATTAGCCCATCTCGTGGACCCGGACCGAGACCACAGGTAATGTAAAAAGCGCTTCCAAGTCCAACTAATGCAATTCCCACGAAAACGTAACCCAGTTGTAGAAATAGATTTTTATGTAGCGCAGGAAAGATGAAGAGACCAATCTGGATTGCAAGGGCAATGATGACAAGATTAGAGACAGTCCCGAATCCCGGTCTCTCTTTGAGTGGAAACCAAAGCAAGAGCACAATCGCACTAATTAAAAACGTTGATTCGCCAATTGACAACGGTGTATGCCTAGATAGGCCCTGAGCCAAGACTGACCACGGAGCATTTCCAATATGAGATTGAATTAATAACGAATCTCCGAGTCCAAAGATAAATAAAGCAATGAACAGGATCGCCACTCTGCCCCATGTCAGAGACCATCTGCTTGTTGCAGTCCAAGGGGTTCGCGGAATCGTTCGCGCCGGTTTCAGAATATGGGCCAGACGAGCCATCATGGAATTTGAAGAGGGTTGGCTCACTGTTAGAGTCTATACAAAGGCGCACAAGGGACGGATGCACTCATGATTGGGCTCGGAACTGTAGTAAATATCGTGGCTATTCTCCTAGGTTCCACAATTGGAGTATTTGCTGGTGCTAAATTTCCAGAGCGAACCCGAAATCTCGTTACGGATGTACTTGGATTTGTCGTGGCTTTGGCTGCTGCTGATGCACTCCGCTCTTTATGGAACCACGCTTTTGTTTCTCAAGTGCCCCGTGGATGGACGCTATTGACAGTTCTTGCGGCCCTGCTTTTGGGGGCGATCTCTGGAAGTATCCTAAAAATCGAAGCGAAACTTGAAGTCATTGGCGAAGGGCTAAGGTCCCGTTTTAATCGATCTGGGCGTGGGCGTTTTGTAGAAGGCTTCGTCTCTTCCTCGCTGCTTTTCGTTATCGGTCCACTAGCGATATTAGGTGGCATAAGTGATGGAATGGGCAACGGTCACGAGCAGTTGATTCTTAAAAGTACCTTGGACTTCTTTGCATCTATTGCTTTCGCTTCCAGTTTAGGCTGGGGAGTAGCTGCCTCAGCACTTCCTGTAGGCATTTACCAATTCATATGGACTGGCTTGGGATTTGCTTTGGGAAATGTTCTCTCTGACTACCAAGTGAAGGCTATGACCGCCGTTGGTGGGGTTTTGCTCCTAGGAATTGCGCTCCGCCTTCTTCAAATCAAGTTGGTCCACGTTGGAGATCTCGTACCGGCGCTTTTTTTCGCGCCGGTAGTGGCGCTAATTGCCCATCACTTCTAGAACGTCGAAGCGTCAATCACGAATCGATATTTAACATCGCTAGCGACCGTACGTTGGTAAGCAACATTTATGTAGTCGGCTGAAATAACCTCAACTTCACTGAGAATATTGTGCTCGCCACAGAAGTCGATCATTTCTTGCAGTTCAGGGATTCCACCAATCATCGATCCGGCAAGGGAGCGACGCTTACCCAGCAAGGTTCCGGCAGAAACCGAATATGGGCTACCTGGAAGTCCGATAACTACCAATGTTGCATCAACTTTTAGCAAATTGAGGTAGAGCTCAATATCAAGTTCGGCAGAAACGGTATTAAGAATCAGATCAAAACTTGAGGCAAGCGCCTTAAGGTTGGCAGGATCCTTCGTCACCACAAATTCATCGGCTCCCATGGATTTGGCGTCGGCTTCCTTTTGGGGTGAATGTGAGAAGACAGTTGTGTGGGCTCCCAGAGCCTTTGCAAATTTGAGGCCCATGTGACCCAACCCGCCGAGCCCGATGATGCCAACTCGTTTGCCTGGACCGGCATTCCAGTGCCGGAGTGGTGAATAAAGAGTGATGCCGGCACACATTAATGGCGCAACACCTGAGAGTTCCAGGTTTGTGGGAACCTTTACTGCATAATTTTGATTGATCACAAAGTTATTTGAATATCCACCGAAAGCGATTGTCTTTCCGTCACGCTCGTATCCGTTGTAGGTGCCCGTCATTCCATTTGCGCAGTATTGTTGCAAACCTTGGTTGCAAAATTCACAATCTCCACATGAATCGATGAATACACCGACACCAATAATGTCGCCAACTTGAAACTTATTAACACCGGAACCAATCGCTGTTACTTTTCCTACAATTTCATGGCCAGGCACCATGGGGAAAAGAGCCGAACCCCACTCTTCGCGCGCTTGATGAATGTCCGAATGACAAATTCCTGAATAAGTAACATCGAATGCCACATCTGCAGTTCCAAGGTCGCGGCGCTGAAATTGATAAGGGACTAGATCTTCTTTTGCCGCGAGAACTGCATAGCCACGTGATTGCATGAAAAGCTCACTTTCCTGGATCGGTTTCTTGCGTAGTAAAGGGAAGAGGCTCGAACCCGGCACTCTTTGATGCGCGCGATGTTACACGGCGCATGTGGTGTCGGCGACACAGAACTTCGTACCCAACCTCGTCATCCGATGCGACATCTCCCACAACAACTTGGGCGCCCTCGGTCACCATTGTGCCGCCCATAGTGCGGGCATTGTGTGTGGCGCGAGCCCCACACCAGCAAAGAGCTTCCACCTGAAGTGTTTGAACGCGATCAGCGAGTTCGACTAAACGCGCGGAACCGGGAAAGAGAGCGGTTCGAAAATCGGTGAGGATGCCGAAGGCAAAAACATCAATACTTAGCCCATCTACGATGCGAGCCAATTCTTCGATCTGCGAGGGAGTATAGAACTGGGCTTCATCGCAAATAACGAAATCTATGCGTTGACCATTAGATAACTTTTCGACGACATATTTGTGCAAATCAAGATCTGCATCAACCTCGATTGCCAAACTTTGAAGCCCAAGGCGAGAACTAATCCGGCCCCGACCAGCCCGATCTCGGTTAGTAAAGATCAGTCCCGTCCGACCACGGCTTTGATGGTTGTGCGCTGTTTGCAAAGCCAGAGTCGACTTTCCGCTATCCATAGTTCCGCAGTAGTAAATCAATTCAGCCATATTCTCATCCTGCCATAACAGTTAGCTATTTGTTGTCAAAGACTTTGATTGAACCCAGGTAACAAGCTACCCATGTTCGATTCTGCGTGGCCTCGTAGGTAATACCTATGGGTTGAGTACACACCTTTATGGTTTGAGTCACTCTAAAATCCGAAGTTCTAATTTTCGACAAGGTGGCGCTGCCGAAGTTAACAACAAAGAGTGCAGACCCATCAGTTGATATATCTAAACTCCGAGTCGCTTTCCCGGTTGTGATGCTGTGGACGATTTTCCTTGATGCCAGATCAAGAGCAACTACCTTGCCCGATAGGTTCAAGGTGGCATATATCGTGCCTTCATCGGGGGAGAGGACTAGAGCTCTTGGGTTTAAGCCAATATAGATTTTTGAATCGCTAAAGTCTGACATCCGGATGCGGTGAACAGTGTTGCCACCCATTTGTGCCACATAGGCGAACTTAGAATCTTTAGTTACAACAATGCCTCGCGGGTAAGCCCCGATATATATATTCTTCACTGTTTTACCAGAATCAATAGATATCACGGTGAGGTCATAAGAACACCAATTAGTCACCAATAGAAATTTGTTGTCTGGCGTCACTTGAACAACTTTAGGAACTTTTCCGACTGGATAGATAGCATCCACCGATCGAGTCGACAGATCGATGCGATACAGAAAGCTTTTGTCGTATGGGTTATTGGCTTTGCAATCGTCGTGACCCTCATGGTCAAAGCCCTTGCCATACATTGCATAGTTAGTGACATACAGGTATTTGCCATCCGGCGAAAAAGCACCTTCAACAGGAGCGCCGAGGTATGAACCGGGATACTTGAGGTAACCAAAGTCAGCGAGTTTGATTCGATCCGGAATCGTACTTTCTAAGGCCATTGTCTTGGCGTTATAGATTGTTACAGAATGTCGATACATCATGTTTTGGGCGCTAACCAGACCTGCTCCAGATGACCGAACAGATTTAGGGGTTATCTCGCCTTGAATGGTCTTCACCAATGTCATGGTCGTATCAGCCACAAGCGGTACGGCAGGGCTAGTTTCGGCATTGACAGATTGAGTTGCCCACGAAGTGGCGCAAAGAGTTGAAAAGGCTAGGAAGATTGCCAAGCGCCGACTGGAGAGTTGAAGTCTCATCGACGGCCTCTCAATAGATCAAGAACGAATGATCAGAACCTTAAACGTGGTGTCCGAGAAGGGAGTTGAACCCTCAAGCCCTTTCGGGCACTAGCACCTCAAGCTAGCGCGTCTGCCAATTCCGCCACCCGGACATCGCCGACCCTGAGCCTTTTTTGGCGAGGAAGTACGGCAAGGGGACACGATAGCAATTCCCTGCCAAACAAGGAAAACAGCGCAAGGTTATGGGGCGGTTTACGGCAGGATATGCCCATGACCACCACGAATTCAGCCCCAATTATCGATATCGCCGCTCTCGAGAGTGACTGCATTCGACTATGCCAAGAGATGATCCGTATCCCTAGCGTTAATCACGGTGAGGGCAAAGGCGACGAGAAAGCAATGGCTGAATATGTAGCCGCTCGTCTGGCGGAAGTAGGAATTGATTCGGAACTTATCGAGGCAGCGCCTAACCGCATTAACGTGGTGGCGACCATCAAGGGCACGGACCTTTCCAGGCCAGGATTGATAGTCCACGGACATCTTGATGTGGTGCCGGCTAATCCTGACGACTGGAGTGTCGATCCATTTTCGGGTCTTATGAAGGATGGATTCATTTGGGGTCGCGGCGCCGTTGATATGAAAGACGTCAACGCCATGATCCTTGCAACTGTACGTGCTTGGGCAAAGGCTGGTTATGCACCCTCGAGGAATATTCTCTTGGTTTTCTTTGCAGATGAAGAAGCCGGCAGCGTTTACGGATCACATTGGCTGGTTAAAAATCGTCCGGAAATCTTCAACGGCTATACCGAAGCAGTTTCTGAAGTTGGTGGGTTTTCAGTGACTATTACAGGCGGGCACCGGCTCTATCTGATTGAAGGTGCCCAAAAAGGAATTCAATGGCTCAAGCTCACCGCAAAAGGCGAGGCTGGCCATGGTTCGTTCATCAATAAGTCCAATGCCGTAACTCGTTTGAGTCAAGCTATTGCCCGTATTGGATCTTATGAATGGCCACAGCTCGAGACAAAGACCGGCGGAAAGTTATTTCGAAAGATAGCCGAATTAGTAGGCGAGCCGTACGACCCGACGAATGTTCGACCTCTGCTGAGACACATAGGTGGCGCCGCTCGAATGATTGGTGCGACGATTCAAAACACCGCAAACCCCACCATGCTGGAAGCTGGCTACAAGGCAAATGTAATTCCACAGAGTGCCAGCGCAGTCGTCGACGGCAGGTTCTTGCCCGAGTTTGAAGATCAACTTGCTGACACCATTCGTGAACTTGCTGGCCCTGATATTGAGATTGAGTTGCTCGTACGAGACGTTGCGCTTGAAGTCGAATTCGCTGGCCCTCTCGTTGATGCCATGTCTGAGGCAATCAAGAGTGAGGATCCTGATGGGATTCCAGTGCCATATTTGATGAGTGGTGGAACCGATAACAAAGCGCTCTCAGCATTGGGCATCATTGGATATGGATTTAGTCCGGTCAAACTTCCTGCTGACTTAGATTTCTTCGCGCTATTTCACGGAGTTGACGAGCGGATTCCGGTTGACGGTCTCACCTTTGGTGCTCGAGTACTCAATACCTTCCTGCAAAAAGCCTAGGCAGAAACTTCATCTAGGGCTGCACGCACCTGATCGGGAAGAGTTATTTCTTCCACGGTCATGATTCCTCGCAATTGCGCACCAGTTCGTGCACCCACAATTGCAGTTGCCACTCCAAAGGCATCTCTGACCCACGAGAGCGCAACTTCGATCGGTGAAAATCCCAGCCCATCGGCAGCGACGCAGACGGCATCTACGATCGACCTCGAGCGTTGCGACAAGAAAGGTTGTACGAAGGCAGAGAAATGCGGGCTTGCCCCGCGAGAATCAGAAGGAACGCCATTTCGATATTTACCAGTCAAAACTCCCCGACCTAAAGGAGACCAAGCGAGGAAGCCGGTTTTAACAGCCGAACATGCCGGCAGTAGTTCATCCTCGGCGTTGCGATTAAGTAACGAATACTCCGCTTGGAGAGAGGTTATTGCAGCTTTGCCGAATAGCGGGTTTTGAATCGTTGCCGACTGTGCCAATTGCCACCCAGTGAAATTGGAGAGCCCGACGTATCTCACTTTGCCAGAGGAGACGGCAATATCGAGAGCAGAAAGAACTTCTTCGATCGGGACAAATGGATCCCAAGCATGAACCTGCCAAAGATCTATGTAATCAACGCCCAACCGTTGCAGCGATTTGTCTAAGTCCGCCAACAGATTGGTTCGCGAGTTATCAACTTTGCGCTCTCCGGACTTGACCGAAATTCCGGCTTTTGTGGCTATGACTAACTCCTCGCGGGAGACGAGAGTTCCTATAAAACCCCCCAAAACACGCTCGCTGTCACCGTCGCCATAAATGGCGGCAGTATCCAGAAAGTTCCCACCTCGATCTAGATAGGTACGGAGTTGTTCAGCTGCCTCGTGCTCGTCAGTGTCTCGACCCCAAGTCATTGTTCCTAAACCAAGTCGGCTTACTCGCAAACCCGAGCTCCCGAGCGTTCGCATTTCCATGGGAATGACACTAGCAAGAGGTAGGGGTAATTATCGGTAATCTTTACCTCATGCCGTCAAAGAACACCATTGTCTATCTGATTCGACATGGGCTTTCGACCGCAAATGCCACCGGAATTCTTGCTGGCCGCGACGAATCAGTTCACCTCAATGATGCCGGAAATGAGCAGGCTCGCCTCCTTGCGATTCGACTTTCTATCGAAAAATTTGATCGCATCTACTCGAGTCCATTGCCTAGGTGCCAAGAAACCATCGCGCCGTATCTTGAAAAAGCAAAAACCACCGCAATTATCGAGCCAAATTTTATTGAAATGGAATATGGCACATGGTCGGGAAAGAAGTTGAGCAAATTATCTAAAAAGGATATGTGGCCAACCATTCAAAACACGCCTTCCCGGGTGCGATTTCCGCATGGGGAGAGCTTCTTAGAAATGTCGCATCGCGCCAATCAAGCCCTTCACAATGTTTCCGAAGGTTTTGAGAAGGTATGCATTGTTAGTCATGGGGATGTTATCAAGGCCATCGTGGCCGCACAGCTATCACTTTCCGTCGATCACCTGCAAAAGTTTGCGGTAGATCCCGCCTCGATAACAATTATTTCTATTGGCAAGGCGCGCTCGACTTTACTCAAGCTCAACGACACCTCACATTTAAACCGAAACCAAGAATCCTCGAGTAAAGAAACCCTTGGTGGGGGAGCAGGTACATCATGAGTCGAATTGTTTATAATCACGAATACGCCGAAAGATTTGTAGTTGGAACCGTTGGTGCTCCCGGAGAGCGCGCTTTCTTCTTACAAATAGATTCTCCTATTTATTCAAATTGCGTAGCGATAGAAAAAACCCAAGTGGCTGCGCTGTCCGAACGATTCAAAGAGATGATTCAGGAACTTCGGCGCAATAAGTTGGCAAGTCTGGATGAACTTTCATACTCGGCGCAAGTAATCAACGGGGAGATGCAGTTCCCCATTACTGAAGATTTTCAAGTTGGGATCATCGGAATTTCATGGGACCAGAATTCACAACGAATCAACCTCGAAGTACAGGCTGTTAGTGACATCGAAGTTGAAGATTTGATCTCAGAGGATGCAGACGAGAACGATTTGCTCCCGGACGTGATTCGCGTGCCACTTCGCATATTTCAAGTCCGAAATTTCTGCACTCAAGCAGACCGTACGGTCGCTTCAGGACGCCAGCCTTGCCCATTTTGTGGCCTACCCATCGATGTTGAGGGTCATCTGTGCCCACGAGCCAACGGTTACCGTCGATAACCTATGACTGATTCGATCGAGGCGTTCATCAGAGAAGGAGAAATTCAGATCGAAGGTCGACTTGTGGATGCCTCCAACGCGACGTTGTTGGGCAAAGTTCGTGACGATATATCAGTCATTTACAAACCCGTCGCGGGTGAACGTCCACTCTGGGATTTTCCTACCGGCAATCTCGCCTCTCGCGAGGTAGCAGCATATGAATTGAGTCGACTCGGAGGATTCGGCTTGGTTCCGTTTACCGTTCTGCGCAATGGTCCTTATGGGATCGGAGCAGTACAGCAATGGATTGACGTCGATGAAAACATAGACGTGGTTTCTTACGCTCAAAGTCAAGATACTCAACTTCGCAAAATGGCTCTCTTCGACGCCGTTATTAATAATACGGATCGTAAGTATGGCCATATTCTTTTGGATGAGAACGGGAAGCTGTTTGGATGTGACCATGGTGTCACATTCCATGAAGACGATAAATTGCGAACTGTCCTGTGGCAATTTGCTGGTTCACCATTCACGCCTGATGAAATGACCCAAATTCAATATTTATTAAAGGAACTGCCAGCTTGGGAACTTCACCATTATCTATCGGTCACCGAACTCGCAGCGCTAAACCTGCGTTTGCAAATGCTCGCCGATACGGCCACGTTTCCGTTTCCGTCGGAAGATTGGCCGGCGATTCCTTGGCCACCGTTCTAATCCCTGCCAAAAAGTCTGGCATATCGTAGAGTTCCGTTCGTGAACTCGTGGCCCTCTCTCTATCTTCCACCATTGCCGGGATCGATTAGTTTCCCTGAACTTCTTCTAACCACCCCATTTGGCGATCGAAGGTATTCCGGTGCAAACCCAATCCGCATGTATGTATGCGGAATCACTCCCTACGATGCTACGCATCTTGGTCACGCCGCAACCTACTTAACGTTCGACGTTATAAATCGCTATTTCTCTGCGCAGGGTCGAAAAGTTGATTTCGTGGAAAATATTACGGATATCGACGAACCTTTATTGGAGCGAGCTGAAAGAGACTCCATTGATTGGAAGGATTTAGCTGCCGATCAAATCGCACTTTATGAAAGCGATATGACTGCGCTACGCGTACTTCCACCATTGGCCTTCGTTCCGGCCACGGAGGTAATGGATCTCGTTTCGCAGGCCATCTCTGCCATGCAAAGCAATGGGTTCGTTTATCAAGTCGAAAAGGATTTCTACTTCGATATTTCAAATTTTCTCCAGGACCTGCCAATTTCTTACGAAGCGGCTCTTGAAATATTTGGTCAGCGCGGAGGAGACCCACAGCGTCCTGGAAAGCGCAATCCTTTGGACCCAATCCTGTGGCTGGCGAATAAGCCCGGAGAACCTGGATGGGAGTCTGTTCATGGCTTTGGCCGGCCAGGTTGGCACATCGAATGTTGTGTTATTGCACTCCGGTTTCTCACAGGTCCTCATTTCCTACAACAATTTTCAGCTGCATATTCCATAGATATACAAGGCGGAGGATCCGATTTAATCTTTCCGCATCATTTCATGAGCGCTGCTCAAAGTTCGGCCATCACCGGCACGCCTTTTAGTTTCAGTTTCGTAAATACCGGCATGGTCGGCCTAGATGGTGAAAAAATGAGTAAAAGCAAGGGCAACCTAGTGTTTGTCTCTAAGTTATTAGCCGCGGGAATCGATCCAATGGTTATTAGGTTTGCACTCTTAAACGCTCACTATTCCTCGGATCGAATGTGGAACAACGAGTTGCTCCTGCAGGCGCAAACAGATGTGACCGAGATTCGCGCTGCACTTTCGCGTGAAGATGTAGCGGAAACATTGCCGGTTCTTCAGAGCATCGTTGATGCATTGGCTGACGATTTGGATACTCAGAGCGCCTTGGCCAGCGTTCTTCAATGGGCTAGAGCGACCCAAGCTGGGCATCTGGGCGGGTCTGCGGGCGAACTAAGTCGAGGCCTGGATCTCCTCTTGGGACTTGCCCTTTAATATTTCGAGATTTCACTTCACGCACTTGCGGTAAAGTTGAGGTTAATGAATCCCCGCGCTAAAAATCCCTCCACTCTTCGTTTGGCCATGGCAGAACGTGTCATCATCGCCGATGGCGCCATGGGCACGATGCTTCAAGCGGAGAATCCCTCTCTAGAGGACTTCCAGGGTCATGAAGGCTGTAATGAGATTCTCAACATTTCCCGGCCAGATATCGTTCAATCAGTTCATGAAAAGTATCTGGCAGTCGGTGTGGATGCGATTGAGACCAATACTTTTGGCGCCAATTGGGCCAACTTGGCCGAGTACGGAATCGAAGACCGGATTTATGAATTAGCCCTGGCGGGAGCTCGTATTGCGAAGACGGCAGCGCTGGGATATTCCACGGCTCAGCAGCCGCGATGGGTGCTGGGCTCCTTGGGACCCGGGACGAAATTGCCAACACTGGGCCATACTTCATACGAGAACCTGCGCGCGGCTTACTGCATCGCCGCTCAAGGTTTACTTGATGGGGGAGCCGATGCTCTCCTCATAGAGACCACGCAAGATTTGTTGCAGGCAAAGGCGGCCGTTAATGGAGCGCGCGAAGCTATAGATAAGTCAGAACGAGATGTAGTCCTGATTGCTCAAGTTACTGTCGAGACGACGGGGACGATGCTTTTGGGATCTGAGATCGGTGCAGCTTTGAACGCTTTAACACCTCTGGGCATAGATGTCATTGGCCTTAATTGCGCAACGGGTCCGGCTGAAATGAGCGAACATCTCCGAGTCTTGAGCAAATCTGGAACTCCCGCTATTTCAGTTATGCCTAATGCCGGCCTACCTATTCTCGCCGCACATGGCGCTGATTACCCGCTCCAACCAGATGAACTAGCCACATACCTCGAAACATTTGTAGATTCGTATGGAGTGACATTGATTGGTGGGTGCTGTGGTACCACCCCTGCTCATTTAGCTGCAGTTGTTCGCCAGCTTCATAATAAACCAGTCATCAAGCGCAACGTTGCCGAAGAAGATGGGGCTTCTTCTCTCTATCAATTTGTACCCTTTCGCCAAGAACTTACCTACCTTTCTATCGGCGAACGAACAAATGCAAATGGATCTCGGGCTTTTCGTGATGCCCTTCTAGCCGAGGATTGGCAAGCATGCGTTGATATTGCTCGCGATCAAATTCGCGACGGCGCACATATGTTGGATCTCTCTGTCGATTATGTCGGTCGAGACGGAGTACGCGATATGAGAGAGCTTGCTAGCCGCTTTGCGACTGCTTCGACGCTTCCCATCGTTCTCGATTCCACCGAACCCGACGTTTTGAAAGCCGGCCTGGAGCATCTGGGCGGACGAAGTCTTATAAATTCAGTTAATTACGAAGATGGGGATGGCCCTCAATCTCGATTTGCTCGAATAATGCCTTTGGTGAAGGAACACGGCGCGGCGGTTGTCGCATTGACGATTGATGAAGAAGGTCAGGCCCGAACTGCCGAATGGAAAGTGGCTGTAGCCCGCAGGCTTATCCACGATCTAGTAGATAACTGGGGGATGCGCGTAAATGACATCCTTATTGACTGCCTCACGTTTCCCATAGCCACTGGCCAAGAGGAAACCAGGCGAGACGGCCTAGAAACTCTCAATGCAATAAAGCAATTAAAAGTTGAGTTTCCACAGGTCCAGACCACCTTGGGAGTTAGCAACGTCTCCTTCGGTCTCAATCCAGCAGCTCGAATCGTTCTCAATTCAGTATTTCTTTCCGAGGCTGTAACTGCTGGCTTGGACTCGGCCATCGTTCATCCCTCAAAGATCACACCCATGGCTCGACTTCCTGAAGAGCAGCGTCAGGTTGCGCTGGATCTGGTTTATGACCGTCGCGAATTCGATGCAGATGGAAATTGCATCTATGACCCGCTTTCTCGTTTTCTAGAATTATTCGATGGCGTCGAAGTCAAAAGTTCCAAAATAACTCGAGCCGCTGAACTTGCTGCTCTACCGTTAGATCAGCGCTTGCAACGACGCATTATCGACGGAGAGAAGCCTGGGCTCTTTGAAGATCTCGACGAGGCGATGGCTAACGGAATTAAGCCGCTTATTATCATTAATGAGCATCTCTTATCTGGTATGAAAATTGTCGGCGAACTTTTCGGCAAAGGAGAGATGCAACTTCCATTCGTTTTACAATCTGCTGAGGTAATGAAGAGCGCCGTGGCTCATCTCGAACCCTTTATGGAGAAGAGCCAAGACGAAGGTCGCGGAAGTATTTTGCTGGCCACGGTCAAGGGCGATGTGCATGACATAGGCAAGAACTTAGTGGACATCATTTTGGCTAACAATGGCTATACGACCGTCAACATCGGAATCAAACAAACCATCAATCAAATCTTGGAATCTGCTGAAGCATCAAATGTTGATGTCATCGGAATGAGCGGATTGCTGGTGAAGTCCACTGTTGTGATGCGCGAGAATTTGGAAGAAATCACCCAACGAGGGTTGGCGGAGAAATGGCCGGTAATTCTGGGTGGAGCAGCTTTAACCCGATCATTTGTTGAACAAGATTTGGATTCTGTTTTCCCAGGCACGGTTCGATATGCACGTGATGCCTTTGAAGGTTTACGTTTGATGGATGCCATGATGGCGGTGAAGCGCGGGGTTCCTGGAGCCGCCCTTCCTGAACTTCGCGAACGCAAGACTCCTAACACTCGCTCGTCAAAGAGTGCAGAGATCGATACCCAACGCTCTGATGTCTCCGACATAAATCAACTTCCACATCCACCATTTCTGGGATCTAGGGTTATCAAAGGAATTCAACTCGCTGACTATTTAGGGATGCTTGATGAGCGAGCTCTCTTCGTCGGACAATGGGGCTTGAAAGGTCAGCGCGGACTTTATGAAGAAATGGTTGAACTGGAGGGTCGACCACAACTGCGCCAATTGCTCAATGACGTGCAGACGAATGGTTGGCTAAATGCCGCTGTGGTTTATGGCTATTTCCCTTGTTATAGCGAAGGAAACGATCTCGTAGTTCTTCATCATGAGGGCCCTGAAAAAGGTCTCGAACGTGTTCGATTTACTTTCCCAAGACAGACTCGAGATCGACGACTCTGTTTATCCGACTTTTTCCGGCCAAAGAGTTCTGGCGAAATTGATACCGTTGCTTTCCATGTAGTAACAATGGGAAGTTCCGTAAGCGAAGCCACCGCAAAATTGTTTGCAGCCGATGAATATAGAAAATACCTCGAACTTCACGGACTTTCAGTGCAACTCACCGAGGCGTTAGCTGAACACTGGCATGCCCGCATCAGAAATGAAATGGGTTTTCAGAGTGAAGACGCAAGTGATATATCTAGCATTTTGGATCAGGGTTATCGAGGTTCTCGCTACTCCTTCGGTTATCCCGCGTGTCCCGATGTTGAACAACAACTGCAATTGTGCGAGTTGTTAGACCCTTCTCGAATCGGCGTGGAGCTTTCAGAAGAGTTCCAACTACATCCTGAGCAATCGACTTCAGCAATTATCGTGCACCACCCTGAGGCGAAATATTTCAACGCGACATGAAAATTGAGGCAGTCTTGTTCGACATGGACGGCACCTTGATCGATTCGGAACCGTATTGGTTATCGTCAGAAATCGAACTTATGGCCGAATTCGGCTATATCTGGCGAACTTCGGATCAGGCTGCGTGTTTAGGTGGTCCGCTTGAACGAGTTGGTCAATACATGTCGGATCTGGCTCGTGGCCAACGCGACGGCGATTATTTTCACCATTCACTTGTTGAACGTGTTTCGGAGAAATTCCATTCTGGAATAGCTATCGTTCCTGGAGGGCTTGAAATCCTGCGTGACGTCAAGGCTGCCAATATTCCCATGGCGCTCGTTTCTGCAAGCCCGCGTGTATTGGTTCAAGCAGCAATAGATTCATTTCCTGAACCATTCTTTGCTACCTCTGTTTCCAGCAGTGATGTTCTTCAGACCAAGCCTCACCCAGAAAGCTATCTCAAGGCCGCCGAGGCATTGAACGTCAATATCGAGAATTGTCTTGTTATCGAAGATTCACTTACAGGCGTCCATTCCGGCATGGCTAGCGGAGCTTGGGTAATTGCGATACCTCATATTGTTCCGATCGAAGCCGCCGCACGAGTTCGGCTCGTAACTTCGTTAACTGGCCAGAATCTGGAAAGTTTGATTTCGCTCTTTGACTAGAATGCTCCGATGAGCACTGAAAACACCGCCAATTTTCGCGCTGGCGATCGCGTCCAACTGACGGATGCCAAGGGGAAGATGCACACCATAACCTTGCAGGAAAACAATGAGTGGCACACCCACAATGGCTGGATTGAACATAACTTGATCATCGGGCAACCTCAGGGGAGCGTTGTGGAAACTACCGGTGGATTGAAATTTCTAGCCTTTAAGCCACTTCTTGCGGACTATGTCCTCTCGATGCCGCGCGGGGCCACGATTGTTTACCCCAAGGATGCCGCGCTCATTTTAGGAGTCGCAGACGTAGCGCCAGGAGTAAAAGTGCTTGAGGCCGGAGTTGGCTCGGGAGCGCTCACCATCAGTTTGTTACGCGCCGTTGGCCCACAAGGGCGAGTAGATTCCTATGAAAAGCGCGAAGAATTTGCCGCAGTTGCCCGCAAGAATGTAAATCAATATTTTGGCGCGCTTCCGGATAACTGGAGTCTCAACCTGGGTGCCGTTCAGGATCAAGTCCACTTAACAAAATACGACCGAGTAATACTGGACATGCTTGCCCCATGGGAGTGTGTCGAGATGGCTGCAACAGTTCTCAATCCGGGCGGGGTTTTTCTCGCTTATGTTGCAACCACCACTCAGTTATCCGAGACGGCCGAAAACATAAAGAAGAGCGGTGCATTCACAGAACCAGAAAGCACTGAATCCCTGATACGTGGTTGGCATCATGAAGGTTTGGCAGTTCGTCCTCAGCACCGAATGATCGGCCACACTGGATTTTTGATTATGACCAGACGCCTCGCGCCAGGAGTAATTGCCCCCACAAGGCGCCGGCGCCCATCCAAAGGTTCTTATGGCCTCAATGAAGATGAGTCATAAAAGCTTTATTTAATGGCCAATACGTCCACGACAAAAATGAGAGTCTCATTCGCCGCGATCGGACCGCTACCTGTTGCTCCATATCCGAGGTCAGGTGGAATCACGAGCAAGCGACGACCGCCGACCTTCATGCCCGGAATTCCTTGCTGCCAACCAGCGATGACCCCCGATAGTGGGAAGGTTGCAGCTGCGCTTGTCCAAGACGTTTCTACAACTTGGCCGGTAGACCAAGCCATCAACGTATATTGAACTGTCAAAGTTGAAGCAGCGGTGGCCGGTGCTCCGGTACCGATGTAAATATCTTTTGTTACCAAAGTTGTTGGCGGAGTCCCACTAGGGGCCGAAATCGTAGGCGCCTTGCCTTTAACACCAGTTACGGCTGGAAGAGAGGTGCTGCCAGCAGGGGCGGGAGTGTTTTCACTGGCGGCGGGAGTTGGGGTCGCTGATTCAGTCACAGTGTTGGATCCATTCGTTGGATTGGGGGAGGAAGCGGTTGATACGCCACCATCGGTTGTGCATCCAGCCAGCAGGAGTAGGGAGAGCGATCCCACAGTCATTGCTGCGATGGTTTTGCTGGACGGTTTGAACATGAAGACCCCTTCGGTAAATGGCTGGCAAAAGCGTACCAAACCAATATCGTTGCCTTATGTCAGACCAAAAGACCGAGCGTTTGCTCAATCTCACCATCGCCCTACTGGCGACACAGAGATATCTGACAAAATCTGAGATTTTCCAGAGCGTGGCGGGATACAGCGGCGAAATCGACACGATGGAGCGCATGTTCGAGCGGGATAAAGATGACTTGCGATCCCTCGGAATTGAAATTGAAGTTCGAGCTGTGGACGTGCTCTTTGAAGATCAGATGGGTTATCGCATTCGGCCATCAGATTACGCTCTAGATCTTGGACCAATAACGCCACGAGAACTTGCTCTGATCTCCGTGGCATTGCAGGGTTGGCGCACTTCGGCGCTTTCGCAAAGTTCGCAAACCGCCTTACGCAAGCTGCGTTCGTTAGGGATCGACACTGATACTGATCAGTTTGCGATGGAATGGTTGCGCTTTGAAAATGAACAACCTTCCTTTGACTTGCTCTGGGATGCGCTGGAGAAGCGCCAAGTTGTCGAGTTCGGATACGCCAATTCTTCCTCTCCGATACGGCATGTACAACCGTATGGGCTGACCTTGCTTCACGGATTTTGGTATCTCATCGGTTTTGACCTTGATCGACAAGAAATCCGCACCTTCAAAATTGCCAGAGTCATCACGCCCTTCACATTGTTGAAAAAAGAGCGAAGTTACGAAATACCCGAAGATTTTTCTCCTGCAAAGTACTTGGAAGCAGATGCAACTTCAGAATTTAACCGGGCGGTAGTACATATTCGCAAGAACCATTGTTTAACGTTGCGACTTGAGGGTGAAGTAAAATCTGTAGACGATGATTGGGATGAGATAACCCTTCGCTATCAACACGAAGATCCCTTCCTCCGCAAAGTTCTTTGGTTCGGTTCAGATGCAAAGATAATTTCACCTGCTGATCTTGTGCATAAAGTAAAAAATTCTCTGCAGGGGAACGCTCTATGAGCGAGACTGCATTAGATCGGGCTTCTCGAGCCCTTGACCTCATTCCTTTTATCGTCGAAAACCCCGGCATCTCGATTGAAGATCTGGCAACGGTCTTCGGATCTACTCCGAAAGAAATCACGAAAGATCTCAACCTTCTATTCGTCTGTGGTCTTCCTGGATATTCGCCACTAGAACTTATTGATCTTTCCTTTGATGATGGGTACGTCTCCGTCATAGACGCCCAAACACTTGATAAGCCACGCAAGCTCTCTCGTCGAGAAGTATTCGCAGTGATCTTGGGGCTAGAAGGGATGACCTCACTTCGCGCACAAGGAGATCCTTTGCGGGCGGAAATTGAAGAACTGCGAAGTAAATTGGCGACTCTTATCTCTGGTGTTAACATCAAAATTGCATCTCTCAAAGTTGGAACAACCCCCACTCCATTCTTATCTCATATTGAAACCTCGCTTCGAGAACGAACGCTGCTCGATATCACCTACCTCAGCGGACATCGTGATACCGAAACCCAGCGAACTATTCGGCCCAACTTTCTTTATGTTGAAAATGGGTTCATTTATCTCCGAGCTTTCTGTCTCACCTCCCACGGCGAGCGGACATTTCGAGTAGATCGCATCATTGAACTCGAGAGTAAAGGCCAGGCATCCGCGCTAGATTTTGAGAAAGCGCTTCCAATCAAAAGCGAGGTTTTCCCTACGATTGAGATTGGCGAGCGCTCTCGGGGATTTCTTGAAGAAAATCGACATTTACTAGAGATTCCTGATGATTTTTCCTACCCCTTAGCCACGACCATCGCCGTCTCCGATCGGGAGTGGTTGCTGCGCACTTGCCTGGGTCAGAGAGGAGGCGTATCTATCCTCGCCCCGGCCGACCTTGCTACCGAGCTAGCCCAGCGCCGAGCAGAGACTTTGGCCCTCTACGGGTAGGTTTCCCGCTATAACCGCCCAACCCCAGTATCTAGAGGTACTATCTGCGCAGGAATCCCGGTCGCCAGACCGTGCAAAAGTCTCACGATTGGAAGTTTCATGTTTCTGAAAGAGCCAAGTCACATTCTTATTCTGCTCATCGTCCTTGTGCTTCTCTTTGGAGCCAAGCGTTTGCCAGATTCCGCACGCGCGCTCGGACGTTCGCTCCGTATCTTCAAGAGTGAAGTCAAGGAACTCAGCCCAGAGGAGAAGAAGGCAAACCCTGACTCTGGCGAAACCCCTCCAACAAACTAAAGGGTCCCATGGACGCTCACGAGAGCGGTCGTATGCCACTCGTAGAGCACTTTCGTGATCTACGAAAACGAGTCGTACGCGCTGCATTAGCCATTGTCGTAGCTTCGGGTTTCGGCTGGGCTTTTTACTCCAAAATTATCAACACCCTCGCCGCTCCAGTGTGCGATCTCAAATCTGCTCAGAAATCGGGCGCCACACACTGTGGAACTTTATATATCAATGGCGTATTAGGACCTCTCAACTTACAAATTAAGGTAGCCCTTCTTACCGGAGTGATCATCGCCGCCCCAATTTGGATATACCAACTCTGGGCATTCGTCGCGCCCGGTTTACATAAGAAGGAAAAGCGCCGTTCCATCGCTTTTATTGCTGTTGCCACCCCGTTCTTTGCCTTCGGAGCGACGTTGGGTTACGTCATCCTTCCTGTTGCGGTCCGCGTACTCCTCGGATTTACTCCGGGATCACTCTCTAACTTGGTGCGCTTCGATGACTACCTTGATTTCGTGCTGCGCGTGATTCTGCTTTTCGGTGGGGCATTCGAGCTTCCGGTCTTCTTGGTTTCCCTCAACTTGGCTGGAGTTCTATCAGGTCGAGGGATTCTGAAACCTTGGCGCTTTGCCATCTTTGGAATTGCGTTATTCACCGCAATGTTTACTCCCACCGGCGACCCACTCACCATGTCACTTCTAGCCTTGCCATTAATTATCTTTTACTTTGCCGCTGGAGGAATTGCGCTCCTCGTAGACCGTAAACGCGCCAAGAAGCTAACGAGAATTGGCGACGATGAAGCTTCTTCCATCGAGGACGCTGGCACGATTGATGAGAGCGACTAGAAATGCACTGGGCCATAATCGTCAATCCTCACTCAGGAAAGCGTCGCGCCCTGGTTTTAGGCCATGAGGTTCGAGAATTAGCAACTGCTAAGAATATTGAAGTTACCTGGATCTCTGGGGCTTCGGCGATCGAGAGCGCCAACTCTCTCAGGGCATCAATCGCTAGCAACACAATTGATGCGGTAGTCGTCGTGGGGGGAGATGGACTAGTTAATCTCGCCGTGCAAGAACTTGCCGGAACTTCTATTCCTATGGGCGTATTGGCCGCAGGAACTGGAAATGACTTTGCGCGCTCGAGCAAAACTTTTGGGTTGACCCCAGCAGCGCTCGTAGACCTCATGACTTCTCAAAACCCAGTTGCCATCGATGCTGGTCGAGTCTCCGTTGCAGGGAAAGAACGCTGGTTCGTACAAGTTCTGAGTACCGGATTCGACTCGATGGTCAATGAAAGGGCCAATAGATTTTCCGGATTAAAAGGCAAAATGAAATACAACATTGCGACTGCGCTGGAGCTGCCCAGATTTCGACCCAAGAGCTACTCCATCACGGCAGATGGTCGTGAAATAACAACGAAAGCCATGTTGGTCGCAATCGCGAACGGAGCCACTTATGGGGGAGGCATGCAGATTTGCCCTAATGCGGACCGTCATGATGGCCTCTTCGACGTACTGGTACTCCACCCGGTTCCTATACTCGAATTCATCCGAGTATTCCCTAAAGTCTTTAAGGGAACTCATGTCACCCACCCGAAAGTTGAAATTTTTCGAGCCCGATCAATTTCTATCACAGCCGACGCTGTGGCCTATGCCGACGGCGAACGGTACGGAGACCTACCCGTGAAGGCTGATTCCATTCCACAAGCTCTCTACACGTGGGTCTGTTAAGTGCCAGAAAAAGAAGTTTTACTCTCGCCATCTGAACGATATGCCGCAAGTCGGGTCCGAGATTCCTATAAGAAGAGTGCGCAATTCGCCGATCTCTACCCATTTGCCTTAGATGATTTTCAGATTGAAGGTTGCAATGCACTTGAAGATGGTTTTGGGGTGCTCGTCGCAGCCCCGACAGGTGCCGGAAAGACAGTAGTTGGTGAATTTGCAGCACATTTGGCGATGGCCGAAGGTAAGAAATGTTTCTATACGACACCTATTAAGGCGCTCTCTAACCAGAAGTTCCAAGACCTTACCTCGCTCTACGGCGAGTCAAAAGTCGGGCTATTAACAGGGGATACCAGTTTCAACTCCGAAGCACCGATCGTTGTTATGACCACCGAAGTTCTACGCAACATGATTTACTCCGGCTCTTCCACATTGGCCAATTTGAAATACGTCGTTATGGATGAAGTGCATTACCTGGCCGATAAGTTTCGAGGCGCAGTATGGGAAGAAATTCTTATTCATCTCCCCGAAAGCGTCCAAGTGGCTTCACTTTCAGCGACAGTTTCAAATGCCGAAGAATTTGGCGATTGGCTACAAACCGTTCGTGGTGATACCAAAGTTATCGTTTCAGAGATTCGCCCAGTTCCGTTGTACCAGCATGTACTCTTTGGGAATCGACTCTTAGATCTCTTTGTCGACGACGGTAAAGTAAATTCTGAGATTCTTCGCCTAGAACGCGAATCCTTCAAACAAGTGCGCGTAAGCCAAGGGGCAAATAAGGGTTCGAAAAATAACTGGCGCAACAATTCCCAATTGACCCCAACAATTCGGTCTCTCTCTCGCCCAGAGGTAATTGATAAGTTGGATCGCGAAGGACTTCTACCAGCCATCACTTTCATTTTTTCCCGTAAGGCGTGTGACGCTGCCGTGCACCAATGCCTGACCGCCGGAATCAAATTAACGACTTCGGATGAACGTTCTGAAATCCGCCAGGTGATCGCGCGCTCAATACGCAATATCCCCGAAGAAGATCTCTTGGTTCTTGGCTTTCACGAATGGTCCGATGCACTCGAACGGGGAATCGCAGCTCACCATGCCGGATTGCTCCCAACGTTTAAGGAGACGGTAGAAGAGCTATTTCAACGCGGATTGGTCAAGGCCGTCTTTGCGACCGAAACGCTGGCTCTCGGAATCAATATGCCGGCCCGAACCGTTGTCATGGAAAAGTTGACTAAGTGGAATGGTGAATCTCATGTGGCGGTAACGCCAGGGGAGTACACCCAATTGACCGGACGAGCTGGACGTCGAGGGATAGACATCGAAGGCAACGCCGTCATTCTGTGGACAAAAGATGTTGATTCGGGCTCTGTTGCCGGCCTAGCCTCAACACGTACTTATCCGTTGCGAAGTTCTTTCAAACCCACATACAACATGACTATTAATCTCATTTCCCAGTTTGGGGCCGAACGAGCTCGAACATCTTTGGAATCTTCTTTTGCGCAGTTCCAAGCAGATAAGGCTGTCGTAGGTTTGGCGCGTCAGATCAAGCGCAATGACAACGCCATTGCCGAATTGGCTGCCGATATTAATTGCCACCTTGGGGACTTTCTTGAATATTCAGATCTTCGCGCCCACATATCTGAGCTAGAGAAATCTCTCAACAAACGCTCCCGCCCTAAACGCCTAGAGCGAGAAGTTGAAATCTCCGAATTTCGTAAAACGCTACGAGCACATCCGTGCCATGGCTGTGCCGAACGCGAAACTCATTCGCGCATATCCGAGCGCATGCAGCGACTCAAGCGCGAAAATCGTGGCCTGGCGGAAAGAGTTGATAACCGCACCAACGTCATCGCAAAGCGCTTTGATCTGGTGAGAGTCATGCTCGAACGCTTTGGATATATTGAAGATGGTGAAATCACTAAATGGGGCAAACTTCTTTCTAAGATCTATGGCGAAACCGATTTCCTGATCTCTCAAATGATCAGGTTGGGTGCTTTCGATAATCTCGATGGACCCGAACTTGTCTCGGTACTTTCAGCATTTCTTTATGAAGCTCGCAAGGAAGAGGCCCCGAAGATCCCTCGAGGCGCAGTGCAAGAGGTACTCGGCGAGTTAGTGAAGCAGTGGCACGTTATTCATGAAGAAGAAGTTGATATCGGACTAGAACCCTTGCGAGAGCCAGATATGGGATTCTGCTTTGCATCATACCGATGGGCCAGCGGACATTCCCTCACGTCGATTCTCAAAGGAACCGAACTCACCGTTGGAGATTTTGTGCGCTCTATGAAGCAAATTATTGATCTTCTTCGTCAACTTTCAATCGCCTCGCCCCATCTAGAGCGAATTGTTTCAGATGCTTTAAAACGAATTGATAGGGGAGTGGTTGCATACGCGGGGGCAGTCTTATGACTTTAATGCTTATTGATAGTGCGTCACTTTGGTACCGAGCATATTATGGAATGCCGGACACTTTGTTGGCTCCCGATGGAACGCCAGTAAATGCGATTCGTGGTTATCTTGATATGACGGCGCGTTTGATTTCTCTGTATCGACCCAATCGCATCGTTGCTTGCTTAGAAGGTGATTGGCGCCCAACTTGGCGAGTGGAACTTTTCCCCGCTTATAAAGCCAATCGACTAGACCCTGAAGGGGAGGAAGAGGAACCAGATTTACTAACGCCTCAAATTCCGATTCTGTTGGATCTGTTAGACGCTTTTGGAATCCCACTTGTTGGCGTCGATGATTATGAAGCAGATGACATCATTGCCTCGTTTAGCGTCACCGAACCTGGCCCCACTCGCATCATCACCGGCGATCGCGATCTTTTTCAACTTGTCGATGACAAACGCGATGTTTCGGTTGTCTATTTAGCAAAAGGCATCACTAATCACGATTTGGTTAACATCAAATGGATTGCTGATCGATATGAAATTCCGGGGGAGAGATATGCACTCTTTGCCATGATTCGCGGCGATGCATCGGACGGACTACCCGGAGTGCGCGGAATCGGCGAAAAAGGTGCGGCAATCATCGCAAATGCATTTGCTTCTATCGAAGAAGCCCTCGCCGCTGCTCATGCGGGCGATGATCGTTTGACGCCAAATTTACGTAAAAAGTTGATTGAAGGTTCTGATTACATTGCTATCGCGCCAAAACTGGTGCACTGCGCACTTGACGTTGCCCTTCCCAAAATTGATACCTCTATGCCATCTAGACCAAAGTCTCTGGATGAGATCTACCAATATCAAAAGGATTACGGACTCGGAGCAAGCGTGGATCGAATGATTTCGGCACTTCAATGGTGAGCAAATATCTCATCATTATTCCGACCTACAACGAGTCGGAAAGTATCGTTGATCTGCTCAACCGCATCGAAAAGTTTCGATCCGAGCGCGATCCAGGTTCGATCTCCGTCTTGATAGTGGACGATAATTCCCCGGACAAGACTGCAGATTTGGTAGCTTCCCTGAATATGCCAAATATCGACATCCTGCGCCGCCCCGGCAAAGGCGGTCTCGGTCCGGCGTATTTGGCGGGATTTGCTTGGGGATTGGCGCGAGACTTTGACTTCTTTTTAGAGATGGATGCCGATGGCAGCCATTTGCCGGAAGATTTACCCAAAATGCTTGCCGCCAGCGCTTCCTCTGACTTGGTGATTGGATCACGTTGGGTGCCCGGCGGCCAGGTCGTCAATTGGCCCAGATCTCGACAATGGATCTCCAAGTTGGGCACGTGGTACGCCGGTAGCGCCCTTCATCTGCCATATAAGGACTTAACCAGCGGATTTCGGGTCTTTTCTCGCGCCGCATTACTATCTCTGCCATTTGCCCAGATTCAGACTCGAGGGTATGGATTCCAAGTTGAAATGGCGATGCGAGTTCACGATTTACAATTCCGAATCATTGAAGTACCCATAACATTTGTCGAGCGGGCAGCTGGTCGTTCAAAGATGACTAAAGAGATCGTCTTTGAAGCCTGGAAAATGGTCACCATCTGGGGCGTGCAGCGGCTTTTCCAGCGTACGTAAATCGCCGATAATCTACATTATGTTAACTAAAACTAATACCGAGGAAATCCCCGCTCTCCCGCTTAGTTGATTGCTAACTCTTCGATCGGCACACATGAGCAGACCAAATTGCGATCTCCGTAGACGCCGTCGATGCGCCCAGTCGTTGGCCAGTACTTGCCCATTCGCCCAATCTCGACATCATTTCCCGCTGGAAAGGCGCCAATTTCCCGCGAGTATTTGCGCTCCCAATCGGCACGAACGAGATCTGCGCTGGTGTGTGGAGCAAAATGCAAGGGCGACTCTTCAGCCGTGAGTTCACCTTTTTCAATATCTGCAATTTCGGCGCGGATAGAAACCATGGCCTGAATAAAGCGATCCAGTTCGCGGATATCTTCTGATTCAGTAGGTTCAATCATCAGCGTGCCGGAGACCGGAAAACTTACCGTCGGCGCATGGAAACCATGATCCATAAGGCGCTTGGCCACGTCATCGACCGTGACTCCAGTTCGCTTGGTGATCTCGCGCAAATCGATAATGCATTCGTGGGCGATGTAGCCGTTCTTGCCTTTATAGAGAACTGGAAAATGAGGATCTAGCTTTGCCGCCAAATAGTTGGCCGAGAGGATGGCCACCTCAGTTGCGCGCTTGAGCCCATCTCCCCCCATCATCCGGATGTAGCTCCAGGAAATCGGCAAAATGCTGGCTGAGCCAAAGGGAGCAGAACTCACAGGTCCTGGTCCGGTCGCAGGTCCTGCCGATGCATCCAATGGATGGTTTGGTAGGTAGGGTGCCAAATGGGCTCGCGAAATCACGGGACCGACGCCAGGTCCTCCCCCGCCGTGAGGGATACAAAAAGTCTTGTGGAGATTGAGATGCGACACATCAGCGCCAAATTTTCCAGGCTGAGCCAACCCAACAAGTGCATTGAGATTCGCGCCATCAACATAAACCTGACCACCGGCTTCGTGAATCAGCGCGCAGATTTCGCCAATGGCTTCTTCGAATACCCCATGCGTAGACGGGTAGGTGACCATCAAGGCTGCTAACGATTGTGCATACTGAGCAATCTTGGCCCGAAGATCGTCCAAACTAACATTGCCCTCGTCATCGCAAGCAACAACGACAACTTTCATTCCCGCCATGACTGCACTGGCCGCATTTGTTCCGTGTGCGCTCGATGGAATCAAACAAATATCGCGACCGTCTTGGCCATTGGCATCTAAGTAATTGCGAATCGCAAGTAAGCCAGCAAATTCGCCTTGAGATCCAGCATTAGGTTGGAGAGAAACTGCATCGTAACCCGTAATTTTGATCAACCATTCTGAAAGTTCAGCAATAACTTCTCGTATGCCAAGACTTTGATCAACGGGAGCGAACGGGTGGAGAGTTGAGAATTCGACCCAAGTTATTGGAATCATCTCGGTGGTTGCGTTCAACTTCATTGTGCATGAACCCAAAGGAATCATGGTTCGATCTAATCCTAGATCTCGATCCGACAGTGATCGGATGTAACGCAACATCGCAGTTTCGGAGTGATAAGTATTGAAAATTGGATGGGTTAAAAAGTCAGTAGTTCGGCTTTGTTCTGCAGAAAATACACTTTTGGTATTTTCCCCGCTCCGGATAAGACCGAAAACTTTCAGCAAACTAGTAAACGCAGCCTCAGTAATAGTTTCATCAAAACTTATTCCGACAGACGAACCGCTCAGAATACGAATATTAAATCCAGCGGTTCGAGCCTTAGCCGCTAATTGCTCTGCAGCAACGCCATGAAGCGTCACCGTGTCAAAGATATTTTGCGACGTAATTGTTGTTCCGGCGGCAACCAATAGATCGGCGAAGGTGCGCGCATAGTCGTGAACGCGCTGGGCGATCGCTGCGAGTCCTTGAGGACCGTGCCAAACCGCATAGAAGGCTGAAATAACAGCCAACAAAACCTGTGCTGTGCAGATGTTTGACGTCGCCTTGTCGCGCCTAATGTGCTGCTCACGAGTTTGCAGCGCCAATCGAAATGCTGGATTTCCGTGCACATCAATACTTTGTCCGACCAGACGTCCTGGTATGGATCGTTCGAGACCTTTGCGAACCGACATGAATCCGGCGTGAGGACCGCCAAATCCCATGGGAACGCCAAAACGCTGAGCTGAGCCCACGGCCACATCCGCGCCCCACTCCCCCGGCGACTTTAACAAGGTAAGTGCAAGCAGATCAGTTGTAAGGATTGCCAGAGCGTCCTGCGCATGCAACCAAGAAATTGCACCGGAAGGATCCTGAATATCTCCTTCGGTTCCGATCGAAGCAATCACTGCACCAAAAATAGGCTTACCGATAGCGGCTAGCGATTGCTCATCCATAAGTGAATCAACTACTTCAATCTTCAATGGCTTTGCGCGAGTTTTAATAACCGCGGAAATGTGGGGATGCAACTTGGTATCGATGGCTAAAACTGCTTCATCGCCGCCACTCCACACTCGACGAGCCAACGTCATCGCTTCGGCTGCAGCCGTAGCTTCATCGAGCATTGATGCGTTTGCGATTGGCAAACCGGTGAGATCTGACACAGCGGTCTGAAATGCAAAAATTGCTTCCAAACGTCCTTGGCTTATCTCTGGTTGGTAAGGCGTATACGCGGTATACCACGCAGGATTTTCTAAAACATTGCGCAGGACAACCGGCGGAGTAATTGTTCCGTAGTAACCGGTCCCAATAAGAGAATGAAAAACCTGATTTCGATCGGCCTTTGCGCGCAATTCTGCCAAGGCTTCTACTTCACTCAGCGCTTCAGGCAATACCGAAGCCAGCGTCTGCGTCATAGCAATGTTTTCCGGAACAACTTGGGAGATGAAAGACTCTAGCGAAGAAGCTCCCAGTTCTGACAACATGAATTCGATCTGCGAGGTGTCCGGACCAATATGACGGTCCTCAAAACGCGAACGAATTTCAGCCATTGCAGTCCCCTTGCTTTGAGAACCTATTCACTGCGAATAGGCGTCGTCACTAGTTCAATTACTAGTTCATCATGCAGTACGGGGAAAGGATAAAGAAATTTACGCGCCTTTGCGCTTTCTACGCTGGGCTAGCTCGTCGTTACTTACGCCACTTGTCGCAGGAGTGCCATCGTGCGCGCTCTCTCCTTGCAGGGTCGCAAGTGAGCCTTCGACTTCACTCCAGACGCGACCGATTGCGATTCCAAAGACGCCTTGACCACCCTGAAGTAGATCGATGATGTCATCTGCGCTGGTGCATTCATAAATAGAGGCTCCATCACTCATCAGTGTGATGCGTTCGAGATCGGAGACACCGCGCCCGCGGAGATGATCCACAGCGGATCGAATATTTTGTAGCGAGACGCCCGTATCCAGCAAGCGTTTTACAATTTTAAGAACAAGGATGTCGCGGAATCCGTACAAACGTTGAGAGCCAGAACCTGTTGCCGGTTGAATGCTCGGCTCGACCAAACCAGTTCGCGCCCAATAATCCAACTGTCGATAAGTGATCCCGGCAGCAACGCAGGCCGTTGCACCACGGTAACCAATGTCGGATTTGAGGTCCGTCGTGGTCGATTCCTTCTCTGACATATGCGCTCGCTTCTTTGGGGAAAGATCCTTGCGGATGGCTAAAGAGTAGATTCAGGGTTGGCCTGGAGCAATAACCGACACGCGAAACTCTAAAGTTAAAGTAAAGAGTTACCCAGCAAAATCTTCAGGATTGATGTGATCGAGGAACTCTATGAACTTCTCCACCTCATCATCGGCCTGGTCCGGGATCTCAATCCCAGCGCTCTCGAGCAATTCTTCGCTTGCAAAAATGGGCGCGGCACTTCGTAGCGCCAAAGCAATGGCATCGCTGGGCCTAGCCGAGAGCCGCTGCCCTGCTTCAAAGGTGAGTTCAGCGTAAAAAATGCCCTCTTTGAGCTCGGTCATCTTGACGGATGCCAGTTTTGAACCGAGAACTTCTACGGCGGAAATGAAAAGGTCGTGTGTAAGAGGTCGAGGTGGCGTTAACTCCTGTTGCGCGAAGGCAATAGCCGTCGCCTCCACCGCACCGATCCAGATCGGCAGATATCGCACCCCATCCAACTCTTTCAGCAAAACGATGGGTTGGTTAGAGGGCATCTCGACACGAACGCCAATTACTTCAACTGCCTTAAAGGCGGTCATAGTGGCTCTATCTACCGCAGGCGCTGTAAGCCGGCGCGAACTAAGGCTGCATGAAGTCGAACTGAGAGAGAGGCCAATTCACGCTGGACTTCTTCGGCACGAGCCTTTGCATCGGAACTCTTTTGACGAAGGAGCGGTGTTATAACTTGCTCGACCAACCCAACTTCGCGATCGGCAGCGCTCTTAAAGGATCGCAAATGGCGTGCTTCGATGCCAAAAGCGGCGATCTCGGCTACTGCCTTTGCTACAGAAAGGCTATCGCCGTCATAGTGGCGACCTCGGAGTGCGATTAATCCATAGGCCTCGAGCTCTTGAAGCTGGCCATCTTCTAGCCCAGAAGCTTGCAGCAGTTCATCTCGGGAAAGTCGGAGGTCATTCTCTTCTGCAAAATTGGCTGGAGCGAATTCGCCATCCACCGTAGCTAATCGTGGGGCGGCGATTCCACCAGGAGCGGCTGCAGGCTCGAGCCCACGATCTAAGGCATCAAGGTTCTCTTTGATCACGCGCAATGGCAAATATTGATCTCGTTGAGCTTGAAGAACGTAGCGCAATCGTTCGAGATCAGTATTCGTAAATTTGCGATATCCCGAAGGGGTCCGCTGAGGATCAATCAGGCCCTCCGATTCAAGGAATCGGATCTTGCTGATGGTGATATCTGGAAAATCGCTGCGCAATTTGCTCAGAACTTCGCCGATGCTGAGATAGGCCCGTGCTGGAACGCTCATTTATTGCCCCTCTTTCACAAAAAATGTGAGTTTGTACTTCCCAATTTGAATTTCATCGCCCTGCCGAAGATCGGCTTCCTTGGTTGCTACCCCGTTGAGATAGGTGCCATTCAGGCTGGATTGATCCACTACTCGGTATCCAGTTCCAATGGCATGATCGACGCGAGCATGCTTGCGAGAGACTGTTATATCGTCCAGAAATATTTCACTTTCGACTTCACGACCAATTGAAGTCGAACCAATATTGAGCAAAAACCTTGAGCCTCGACTGGGACCAGAGAGAACCAAAAGCATGGCCGAACCCTCAGGCAAGGCCGAAACCACTGAACTCTCTTCTTCCGAGAGCACATCCAGAGAGTGAAATCCTTCAGATACTGGTCGCAGAGAGGATAGATGGATGGTGCTGGTGAGTTCGGAGGCTGGAATTGCAGGCTGATTGCTCACCAATTACACCCCCAATGCCACAGACCAGGTCCAATGAACCTAGAGTTAAACTTGAGGATGACACTATGCGAGCGAGAGCCGTGCGGTCAAGCCCTGAAATAGCAGCGGCAAAGACTAAAGCGAATTATTTCCCCAAGGATTGCGGCTCGAGATTAAGCCGTGATCGCTCCGTACTCTGCTGAGCTCATCAAATCTGTAACGGGCCCAGAAACTTCAATCTCGGCAATCCAGCCCGCACCATACGGATCAGAGTTTATGGCCTCTGGCGCAGCATCGAGGTCGGAATTAATTGCCACGATGGTTCCGGAGACTGGAGCAAAAATTTCAGAAACGCTCTTGGTGGATTCGACTTCCCCGCAGACCGTTCCGGCCGACACCAACTGTCCTACCTTTGGCAGTTGAATATAAACGATGTCACCCAAAGCATCCTGCGCAAAGTCGGTGATTCCGACTCGAACCACGTTTTCAGCTGAAGTCTCGGCGACCCACTCGTGCTCCTTGGTGTACTGCAAATTGTTCGGAACTGATGACATCTTTGATTTCTCCTGCTCTAGTGCGCGGTGGACTGATAAAAAGTCTAACGGGAAACCAGGCCCTTCCACGAGTACTGAATAGCGGTAACCAAGTAAAGAGCAATCCCCCAAATGGCAAAGCTCCAGCCACAGATCAGCGCTAACCTTCCTAGGCCGTGATCAGATTTAAGAAGTAACAGTGGAAAGGCGTAGAGCAAATTAAATGTTGCGGCTTTGCCGAGGAAGGTAACCACAAACACTGAACCACCTCGAGCCTTTACCACTAACAAGACGAGTGCCAACCAGAGATCTCGTCCTAAAAGCAGGAGTACAACCCACCACGGTATGAAATCTCGAATCGCTAGCGAGATAACGGTGGCCGCAATGTAGGCCCGATCAATCGCTGGATCCATAATCGCGCCAAGTTTTGATTCTTGATGCAAAGCGCGTGCGACTTTGCCATCCAAGTAATCAGTTGCAGCACCGGCCATAAGAACCAACAAGCTCGCTAGCGGACGGTGTTGCACCAAAAAAAGCCAAAGAAATATTGGAATGCCGAATGCGCGAAGCAACGTTAAGAAATTTGGAATGGTTAAAACGCGGTTGGAAGATGAATTGGACTCGATGATCATCACCCTCTCGTCAGAAAGATTCGCTATCGAAAAATCGTCGGGACGACAGGATTTGAACCTGCGACACCCAGACCCCCAGCCTGGTGCGCTACCAAGCTGCGCTACGTCCCGGAAGGGCGAATATTACTCCCGCTCTTTAACCTTTACTGCAACTTCCACGGGTGAACCTTGAAATCCAAACTCTTCGCGAATTCGGCGCTCGATAAATCGGCGGTAGGAAGGTTCGATCCAATCGCTTGAGAAAATCACGAACTTTGGTGGACAGATAGCAGCCTGAGTCGCAAACCGAATTTTTGGTTGCTTTCCACTTCGAACTGGAGGTGGCGTGGCCGCTACCAGTGCGCCCAAGAAAGCATTGAGTTTGGCAGTCGGCACTCGCTTCTCCCAACTTCCCAGAGCCGTCCTTAGCGCCGGTGCCAATCGATCGCGGTGCCATCCAGTTTTAGCCGAGAGATTAATTCTCTGTGCCCACGGGTAGCGCTCGAGCTGACGCTCCATTTCGCGTTCCAATTTTATTTGTCGATCTTCATCGACCATATCCCACTTGTTCATGACAAGAACGAGTGCTCGCCCAGCTTCTTCGGCCATGGTCACAATTCGAATATCTTGTTCCGTCAGTGGCGCGGAGGCATCCAACACGATTACTGCGACTTCAGCCCGATCAAGAGCAGAGGCGGTACGAAGCGAGGCGTAATAGTCCGTTCCGCTGTCTTGATGTGCTCTACGCCTAATACCTGCAGTATCGATAAACCGCCAGGTGTTTCCGCCAATTTCGATGAGCTCATCAACTGGATCACGCGTTGTTCCA
Source organism: Actinomycetes bacterium (assembly GCA_037142435.1). Classification (GTDB taxonomy): domain Bacteria; phylum Actinomycetota; class Actinomycetes; order Nanopelagicales; family Nanopelagicaceae; genus CAIMZW01. The sequence goes on from JBAXAO010000005.1 coordinate 33,000, forward strand.
GCAGCATCATCTACAAGTACACGGGATTCACCTGCGAGAACGTTAAGCAAACTCGACTTACCAACGTTGGGTCGTCCCACCAAAGCAATGCGGCGAAAACCGTCATCTGCTTGTTCGGAACCAACTTCAGGAAGTTCCTTTACGAGTAAATCAAGCAAGTCTCCGGCTCCGCGTCCATGCAGGGCTGACACGAATCGCGGTTCGCCTAAGCCCAAATTCCACAGCGCATGCGCATAGGTCTCTTCGTTCGGACCATCTACTTTATTTGCCGCCAGGATGATCTTCTTCTTTGAACGACGAAGGAGATCTACTAATGAACTGTCCTCATCCAAGGCGCCAACCTGTGCATCGATGACAAACATAATGACATCGGCTTCGGAGATGGCCATCTCTGCACCAGCAGTAATTTTCTCAGAAATACCTTCGGGGCTGACTTCCCATCCCCCGGTATCGATCAGGATAAAGCGACGCCCGTTCCACTCGGCTTGATATTTAACTCGGTCACGCGTGACTCCCGGAGTATCTTCGACGATAGCTTCACGCCGACCAATCATGCGATTGACCAATGTGGACTTTCCGACATTGGGACGACCGATAACCGCCACCGTTGGCAAACCCAAAAGATTGCGATGTTCCAGCCAATCCCAGATGAGATCGACAACTTCATCGAGATCCAAAGCCGTGGAATCCAATTCCATGGCATCTTCAGCAGGGCGAAGTGGGGAGATCTTGCGAGTCGAATCAAGTCGGTCGCGCGAATCCAACGAGGTTGCCACATCTTCAGTTGAATTCTCCAAATTAAGTTCGCGTTCGCGGCGCACCGCACGTTCTTCTAAGTTGGCATAAAGAAAAATCTTCATATCGGCATCGGGCACAACTACTGTTCCGATGTCGCGACCTTCGACAACAATTCCTGTTGCGGATTCATCGATTATGGATCGTTGTAAGTCAACTAAAAAATCCCTGATTTCGGGGAGCTGGCTCAGTTGACTGACATTATCCGTGACACGCGCGCTGCGAATTTCTTGCGAAATTTCCTGGTCACCTGCATAAACCTGAGGGTTCTTGGGGTCCGGCGTGAATGAGATCGGGCGTTGCCTAAGTGCCGAAATAATGTCGAGCGGCTGAGTGATGTTCTCCTCGAGGGCAATCCACGTGGCAGCCCGATAGAGCGCACCGGTGTCGAGATACTTCCAATGTGCGCGGAGCGCTATCGCTTTTGCGGTGGTCGACTTTCCGGATCCGCTCGGGCCATCAATTGCAACAACTATTTTGGCCATGGTTAAACCTTACTGGTGATAGAGGTAGATCGATTTTGCGGACTTTTACCGCAAAGGAGGTGGCTACTTGCGCGGGTGGTGGGCTCCCCAACCTTGATCGAGGAGATAGCGATGCAGTTTCTCCGCATCAGAATCGGAAAGCGCGAGCGTAATCAAACCAGTTTCTTGTCCTGGACTATGTTCAATGGCGAGGTCTTCAACGTTAACAGCTACGGCAGCGCAAGCATCGAAGAGTGCAGCCAATTGTCCCGGGCGATCATCAATGACGATAGGTAAATAGGTGTAATCGCGCATCTGCGCTCCATGCTTGCCCGAGATCCGGGCCCGTCCGCTGTTGGCCCGGCTAAAATAGTCTTTTATCTCTTTATCATCTTGTCGATTTAGAGATGCAGTAAAGGTCGCAAGATTACGTTGGAATTCCTCAAGAAGTGGCACCAAGAATGCCCTATTTCCGCGAAGTAGATCTGACCAGATTTCACCCGAAGAGCCCGCCAAGCGGGTGAGATCTCGCAGGCCTCCGCCGGCCAAACTTAAAGCCTGGGTATCGAACTCTTCTAACATGACCCCTAAAGTCGAACTGATGACCTGTGGTAGTTGAGAAATTGCAGCGATGGCCTGATCGTGATCGCGGGCCTTCATCTCGTAGGGCGTAGCTCCCAAGGAGAGGATCATCCCCTTCAACCAATCCAATAACTCTTCCGATGTGTTGCGATTGGGCAGGACTATCCAAGCCCGACCAGTGAAAAGGTCGCTTTGAGCCGCAGTCGGACCAGTAAATTCTCGTCCGGCCATGGGATGTGTCGCACAAAATCGAGCGGCAATCTCTGGAAACTCTTCAACCTGTTGCATAACTTCAGACTTAATACCTGTTATATCTATAAACAAGGCTTGAGGGTTCGCCAAATAAAGTGCAGTAAGGAGGTCAAAAACCGCCGAAACCGGAGTAGCTAAAACTATGAGATCGGGTGAAGTATGCGAACCTGCCCCCACCAGATCTCTCGCAAGCGATTCGGCCTCTAGGTCAACATCTTGAAAATCGATCTCGTAGCCAATTTGCTTGAGTGCCAATCCCAAAGAAGTGCCAATCAAACCAGCTCCCACAATGCGAATATTCGAAATTTCAACCATCTATTGAGCCAAATCGCGACGTAATACCTCGGCTCCACGTCGATAAATGTGCGAAATTTCGGCATGAGAGCGGGGTGAATAAGCGTGCACCATGACGCGAATGACTCGTGGAAGTGCGCCCGGAACTGGAATTTCGGTGGAACAAATAAGGGGAATTAGCCCCAAATCCAAGGATCGAGCAGATTTTGCGGGAAAGTCTGAAATGAGATCATGGGTAGCGGTGAAATGAATCGAAACTAAATCCTCATGAGAAATCTGGTTTTCCTCAAAAATCGCAGTCAATAATTCTGCTACCGCCTCCTGCATCTCCGATGGGTCATCTTGACGCAGCTGGGTAGCTCCTCTAATCGCTCGCACTCGCATGGAGCGATTGTAATGGCTTGCGAGGAGAGAGCACCGAATATATTTACCGTTTTGCCGACAAAGATGTATATGCATTTCTATCAAACATGAGAGTTAATAAATCTATATTTTCAATTAGCGTGCCCAACGCGAAAATCTATAAGTAGATAAAAATATCCTATTTTACGCTGTATTAAGTCATTTTATCGATATTTAGTCGCCGCCAATAATATCAATTTATCTACTTCGATAATTGGCGAAAGGTGACTTATGGATTAAGTTTTAAAACCTTAAACAGATTAGTTACTTCGGTCTCATTGAGAGAGCGCCAGCGACCCTCTTTCGTCTCTCCCAGCGAGAGTGGTCCGAACTCGCTGCGAATGAGTCGAAGGACCTTGATCCCGAGAACATCAAACATCCGGCGCACGATGTGATATCTACCTTCGTGAATGGAGACTTCCAGCCAATAGTGCTTGGGCGTAACCTCGCGAATGATCTGCACCGAGAGTGCTCGTGCTAGACCGTCTTCAAGCTCTACTCCGTGTTCTAGCTGTTTAATCTGTTCTTTCCCGAATGCGCCTTCAATCTCCAAAACGTACTTTTTGATCAGACCGTAAGAGGGGTGGGTGGCGCGGTGAGCTAAGTCGCCATCATTAGTAAGCAAGATGAGACCTTCGCTCTCCCGGTCAAGACGTCCAACGTGGAAAAGGCGCTCATTACGTGATTTGAAGTAATCGCCCAGATTTGGGCGATCTTCCGGGTCAGACATGGTAGAAATAACACCGGCAGGCTTATGAAAAAGTAGGTAAGTTTTAGACTTATTTAACTTAATTGTCTCACCGTCAACTTCAATGGTAGAAGTTTCTGGATCTACTTTGACGCCCAGCTCTCGAATTTGCACGCCATCAACGCTCACGCGACCTTCAGCGATGAGTTCTTCACTCCCCCGACGGCTGGCTACACCAGCATCAGCAAGTATCTTTTGTAAACGTATCTCAGCCATGGAAGCAGTCCTGTCGCGCGATGAGGCCCATCTCGATTGACTTCACACTTATGTGCGCGACCTCTTGGTCCAAGAGTACGGCGTATTCGTCCCTGAGGGTGAATCGAGAATCGAAGAAAGTAGCGCCCAACGGGGGGGGCAGCTAGTCGGTCAAAGTAGCAAGAACTTCATCCAAAGCATCAACATCAGGCAAAAACGGGGCGAGAGCTGGAAGATCTTCTACCTGGTTGAGTCCTAATTTCTCTAGGAAGTACGAAGTGGTGCGATAGAGAATGGCATTGGTTTCAGGTTCTTGTCCAGCCTCCTCCACTAGGCCTCTCGTGACCAAAGTCTTCATAACGGCTTCCACATTTACCCCTCGAATAGCTGATACTCGAGCCCGAGAAACCGGCTGGCGGTAGGCAATAACAGCTAACGTTTCCAAGGCAGCCTGGGTGAGCCGAGATTGCTGACCATCTAGGACAAACTTTTCGACGAGCTGGGATTGATCTGGATGGCTGTAATAGCGCCAGCCCCCTGCGACATTGCGCAATTCAAAGCCGCGACCCTCGTTCTCGTAAGCGGTGGCCATGGAGGTCAGAGCCAGAATCACCTCGTCGGTAGAGGTTTCTGTTATTTGAGCCAAAATCAGCTCCGAAACTGGCTCATCGACCACCATAAGAATCGCTTCCAGAGATTTATTTAGTTCGGAATTAGACATTAGGGACCTCTTCTGTATTGTCTTCAATCTCTACTTCAGTGGAATTTCCTTCAGTTCCCTCATTTTCCTCAAGAAGGGAGACCGGCAGATCAAATTCATCGCTCACCGCGACCACTCCCTCAAGAGTTCCAGTCCAAGTAATATGCAATTCGCCCAAGGCCATTACTTGTTCGAACCGGAGAACGCCTTCTCGGTAGAGCTCAAGGAGTGCGAGAAAACGAGCCACGACCACCAAGGTGGAATCCGAGTCTCCGATGAGATGGCGGAAAGTCGATCTGCCGCTCTTGCGCAGCATCTCCACGACCTTGAGAGCCTCCTCGGCAACACTCACCAATGGACGGTGGATATGCTCTAGGGCAAGACTGGGTGAAATTTTCGGCGACAGTACTCGCTGGGCGATGGCCGCAAAACGATCCGCGCCTACACCAATCAATACCTCGGGTAAGAGAGCGGCAAAATGAGGTTCGAGTGCCACCACGCGGGCAAAAGTTTTCTCTTCTCGAGTAATACGCTCTGAGAAGATGGAAGCGAGCTCTTTAAATGCTCGGTATTGAAGCAGCCGGGCAAAAAGCAGGTCGCGAGCTTCGAGTAACGCTAGATCTTCTTCATCCTCAACCTCGCCCGATGGAAGCAAGCGCGCAGCCTTAAGGTCTAAAAGGGTGGCTGCAACGACTAAGAATTCGGTGGTCTTATCGAGGTCCCAGCCCTCCTCTGACCCCTCTAGCGCCCTGATATAGGCGATAAAATCATCGGTAACGACGCCCAGCGCCACCTCGGTAACATCCATTTTGTGCCGTGAAATTAACTGAAGCAAGAGATCGAATGGACCGTCGAAGTTGCTGAGGTGGACCGAAAATGGCAGTGCCGCTTCCGGCGGCGAAAGTTCTTCGCTCACGACAATCGGCTCACTCATGGTGGATAAGGTACTTCACGCTCGCTTGCCAGCGTAATCGCACCGCCGTTAGAGTCGCGCCATGGCAAAAGGCTCTTCAGAGGTTTCTCGCTTCGACGCTAAATCGACAAATCGTGATGATGAGGTCGCAACAACTTCTGGAGTCCTCGGGCTGCCTTTGAAGGAAATTCCGGATATCCCAATGCTCACAGAGCACCACGCCGCGACTGTCATCTCGGTCGTCAATCAAAAAGGCGGAGTTGGAAAAACCACGACCACGATCAACCTTGGGGCGGCATTGGCAGAGCTCGGCCGACGAGTGTTGCTCATCGATTTCGATCCACAACATTCTCTTTCTGTGGGACTTGGCGTATCAACCCGTCAACTCGATGGCTCGATATATAACTTGATGATGGATGAGTCCACCCATATCGAAGATTTTCTCTTGAAGACAAGTGTTCCTGGAATGGACATGATCCCCAGCCATGAGGACCTGGCTGGTGCCGAGGGCGGACTCATGAATGTGATCGCCCGCGAGAAGGTCTTAAAACGCATTCTTGAACCAGTCTTAGGTGACTATGACGTCATCTTGATTGATTGCCAACCATCTCTAGGTCTGCTCACGGTTAACGCTCTTACTGCATCAGATGGCGTCATCGTCCCGTTGGAATGTGAATACTTTGCACTTCGAGGAGTTGCCTTGTTAGCCGACATCATTGGCAAGGTTCAGAAGAACACCAATCCAGATCTAAAATTGACTGGAATTTTGCCCACAATGTTTGACCGCAAAACTGTTCACAGTCGCGAAGTTCTCGAACGAATTTTAGAAGCATTCCCCAACCACGTTTTTGACACCATCATCGCTCGCACTGTTCGTTTCCCAGAAACCACAGTTGCAGGTGAACCAATCACCACATACGCCAGTAGTTCATCAGGCGCCTCTTCATATCGTCGCCTGGCACGTGAACTGATCTCTATCGGAGGAACCAAGTGAGCCGTCGAGTTAGCCTTCCCGGAGCCGATGAGCTCTTTCGCACCACAACTACTTTAAGCGCTGTTCCCGCATCTACCGCCGAGGTTCCTACCGCCGAGGTTCCGAACACGCCTCTCTCCCCCGCAACAAATAAATCCGTTCGCCAAACGCCGCGCCGGCGAGTAAATAGTTTTGATCGTTCTCCCAGTGGGCGCGAACGTCACGATGAGAAAATCACCGTTTATCTCTCGCCAGAAGAACTTTACGATTTAGAACAAGCTCGCCTGGCACTCCGAGGCGATCTTGGCCTTGCCGTTGATCGCGGTCGAATCGTTCGAGAGTCGCTGGCTATCGTGATTGCAGACCTCGAGGCAAAAGGCGATCAAAGTATCTTGGCGCGTCGGCTTCGCAGCAGATAAATAATTTCAATTTAGCGTGCTCGAGGATGAGCCGCCGAATAACTCTCCCGCAATTTGTCGATCGTTATCAATGTGTAAATTTGCGTCGTCGTGACAGAAGAATGTCCCAATAGCTCTTGCACCACTCTGATATCTGCTCCGCCGTCTAAAAGGTGAGTTGCGAAGGAGTGTCTGAGTGAGTGTGGAGAAACTTCGCGAGAAATTTTCGCTCTTTGAGCGGCCAAAGTGACTATTTTCCAAGCACTTTGACGACTAATTCGTTGACCGCGCTGATTGAGAAAAAGTCCATCATTCCGTTTTGCGGCAACCAAAACTGGGCGCAAACGCACCAAATAATCCTCAAGTGCTTTGCGCGCGAAACTTCCTACAGGAACAATGCGATCTTTCCCGCCTTTTCCCTTCAACCGAATCGCCAGATTCCCGTTCTCGGCAAGTTCAGAAACATCGCGGAGAGCGAGCCCCACAATTTCACTAATACGACCGCCGGTGGCGTAGAGGAGCTCAACTAACGCCACATCTCGAAGAGATAAGGGATCGCTTGGTCGATTTGCACCATCAATTAGCGCGTTGACTTCCGAGATGGTTAACGCTTTAGGAAGTCGCTTAGGAATCTTGGGAGGATGAAAGTCATGAATCGGGTCAACCCGATGAGACTCCTTGGCATCAAATCGATAAAAGTTGCGAACTGAAACCACGGCTCGAGCAATCGATGATTCGGCCAGCGGTGCTCGTCCCGAGTTTTTCCCACGCAGCCAGGCCACGTATTCGCTCATGACCTCTGAAGTCACACTATCGATGCCCAGTGAATGTGCATCCAGAAATTCGCAAAAACGAACCAAGTCACGAGAGTACGAACTTAAAGTATTGCTGGCCAGTGCTTTTTCGACAGCGAGATGGCTGAGGTATTCAGAAATCCGGTCGTTATCGGCTTTCATGATGGGTCAGTGCCGCTGCAATCAAGCCGGAAAAGAGTGGGTGCGGACGCGTGGGGCGAGAAAGAAATTCTGGATGCGCTTGGGTGCCAACATAGTAAGGATGTGTTGCTTTAGGTAGTTCAACAAATTCGACTAAGTGGCCATCCGGAGAAAGGCCAGAGAAAACCAAACCGGTTGCAGCTATTTGCTCGCGATAGGAATTATTAACTTCGTATCGATGGCGATGACGCTCTGAAATTTCGTTTTTACCATAAACACTTGCAACGATCGATCCTTCGGCAAGAACCGCGGGATAGAGACCTAACCGCATCGTGCCCCCCATATCTCCCTTGCCAGCAACGATTTCTCGCTGATCGGCCATGGTTGAGATCACCGGATGTTCGGTATCGGGATCAAATTCGGCCGAATTTGCGTCGTCGATCTTCGCGAGATTTCGAGCGGACTCGATAACCATGCATTGCAATCCGAGACATAAACCAAGTGTTGGAATCTTGTTTTCACGCGCAAACTTGAGGGCTCCGAGTTTTCCTTCGATTCCTCGAACACCAAAGCCGCCCGGAATGCACACTGCATCGGCCTCCGCCAAGTGCTCACGCGCTCCTGATTCAGTTGCACAATCATCGCTAGCTACCCATTTGATATTTACTCGCGCATTATTGGCAAAACCGCCAGCGCGAAGCGCCTCGGTGACAGAGAGGTAAGCATCAGGAAGATCTACATATTTGCCAACGAGGGCGACAGTAACCGCGTGGGCTGGCTCATGCACCTTTTGGAGAAGATCTCCCCACTCACCCCACGTAACATCAGCAAAGCGCAAACCTAAGCGGCGCACGATATAGGCATCCAACCCTTCGGAGTGAAGGACTTTTGGAATGTCATAAATAGATGGTGCGTCCACCGCGGCAACGACGGCTTCAAGATCAACGTCGCACATTGATGAAATCTTCTTCTTGACGCTCTCGGGAATTTCGCGGTCAGAGCGAATAACAATTGCATCTGGCGCGATACCAATTGAACGCAAGGCAGCCACACTGTGTTGGGTGGGCTTGGTTTTTAATTCGCCAGAAGGGCCGATATAAGGAACAAGTGAAACGTGTAAATAAAAGACGTTTTCGCGTCCAACGTCCTGACGAATTTGACGAGCTGCTTCGAGAAATGGAAGTGACTCGATATCGCCGACAGTGCCACCGACCTCGGTAATAACAATGTCGATATCTGGAGAAGCCATCGCACGGATGCGTTCTTTAATTTCATTAGTGATATGCGGAATGACTTGAACGGTGTCGCCCAAATATTCACCACGGCGTTCTTTTGCGATCACGTTGGAGTAAATCTGTCCGGTCGTAACATTGGCAGAACCATGAAGATTGGTATCTAGAAAACGCTCGTAATGACCGATATCGAGGTCGGTTTCAGCGCCATCGTCGGTTACGAAGACTTCGCCGTGCTGGAAGGGGTTCATGGTGCCAGGATCAACATTGATATACGGATCCAATTTTTGCATCGTTACGCGGATGCCGCGGGATCGTAATAATCGACCCAAACTTGAGGCGGTAAGGCCTTTGCCTAAACTAGAGGCGACGCCTCCAGTGACGAAAAGATGCTTGGTCACATGAGAGGTAGTCACGGGTGGCTAACTTATCATCGATTGAGCAACAAGATTGAGCAACTCGGCAGCGTGTTCGCGCGCCGTCTGAGAATCCTCTTGACCAGAGAGCATGCGAGCGATTTCAGTTTCGCGCTCGACACCGGTAACGCTCTGAATATCGCTCTGGGTCACCAACCCCGATTCGTTCTTTCGAACAACCAGATGGTTTTCTGCCCACACAGCTACTTGAGCAAGGTGGGTTACCACGATGACCTGGGCATTCTGAGAGAGTTTGGCAAGGCGGCGACCGACCTCTACGGCGGCTTTGCCTCCCACCCCGGCATCAACTTCATCGAAAATATAGGTGCCAACGGGAGATTTCTCGGCTAGCACGACTTCTAACGCCAACATGACGCGAGACATTTCTCCGCCACTGGCGACCTTGGATAGCGGCAAAAGTTGGCCACCCGCATGCGCGGAAAAAAGAAAGCGCACCTCATCCAGTCCAGTTGATGAGTAATCCGCAAAGGCTTCACCGGGGTTAGTGAGGCACTCGACTTCAATACGAGCGTGCGGCATGGAGAGAAAAGTGAGTTCGGAAGTAACTATCTCTGAGAAGGCACGGGCGGAAGTGTGGCGAGCTCTGCTCAAGCTTTGAGCAGACTTTTTCAGCAGGAGAAAGAGGGTTTGCAATTCTCTTTCCATCTCTGCCAAACGATCATCCCCGCCGGAGAGATCTGCAAGTTTTGCCTGGGCATCGGCAGCTTGGAGAAGCAGCGCTTCATAGGCCGCTTGACGATCTGCACCGACGCCATACTTTTTCAATAAGGTATTTATGGCCGACTTGCGCTGTTGCAGGAATTCGAAGCGCACCGGGTCGGCTTCCAAATTAGTGACATAACTTGCCAATTCGCCAGCAACATCTTGCGCATTGAAAAGTACATCTAGGTACCGGTCGATAATTCCATCAAGACGGAGGTCTTTCCCCCGAACTAATTCGAGAGATTTTCGAGCTTCCTGCATGAGATTAAAGATTGAAGTCTCTTCATCTTCCAACAAAATTAAAGCTCGCGTGATTTCTCCGTGTAGAAGTTCAACGGAGCCCAATTTAGAAATCTCATTTTCAATCTCATCTGGCTCGCCAGGAAGTGGATTTACAACTGAGAAGGCAGCGAGGAAATCATTGAGAAGCTCGATCTCTTGCTCTCGTTTGCTTAATAAAGTGCGCAATTCTTTAATCCGAGCTAACAGTTGGCCATATTGCTGAAATGCATTTTGATACTCGAGAAAGAGCGGCGCAACGTCGGCAAAGGAGTCCAGCATCTCCCGTTGCACATTTGGCTTCATAAGCCTTGCGGTGCTGGACTGCGCATGAATCTCGATTAAATCATCGGCCAGATCTGAAATTTGGTGAGTAGTGCTAGGTACTCCCCCTAAGAGAATGCGCGATTTGCCTTGTGCCGAAACAGTGCGAGTAATAATTATCTCGTGGTCATCAACTTCGGCTCCATCATCGACAACCCGAGCCAAGAGTTGATCTGAAAGGGAAAAACGTCCCGTTACAGTTGTGCGTTCTTCGCCTTGGCGAACCAAATCCGAATCTGATTTGGCGCCGAGGATCAAGGAGAGGGCGGTAAGCACCATAGTTTTTCCCGCACCGGTTTCACCCGTCAATACGGTGAGCCCGCGTCTTACTTCAAAAGTGGCAGAGTCAATAACACCTAACCCGCGGATGGTGATTTCTTCTAGTGAGGAACGCTCACTCACCGCGCCAGCCTTCAATAGGCAATTTGAATTTCGCCACCAGGCGATCGGTGAAAACTGAATTTTCCAGATGAGTCAGTAACACTTGTTGCGAATCTCGGGTTAGGAGAACCCGATCGTGTTGAATCAATCCAACTTTACGAATTCCATCAGCCGAGAGGTGCGCATCTATGCTCTCGACGTCGATAGCAATCGATGAATCAGGAGAGACGACCATAGGTCGGGAAAAAAGCGCATGCGCAGCTAGTGGTAGCAAGACCAAAGCATTTACCTCCGGCCAGACAACTGGCCCTCCTGCTGAAAAGGCATAGGCCGTTGATCCTGTGGGCGTTGAACAAATAACACCGTCGCAACCCCAGCGAGATAACGGTCTGCCGTCAATTTGAATGAAGAGTTCTACCATTTGGGCGGTATTGCGCTCGATCGTTACTTCATTGAGCGCCCAGCCTGAGTCAACGACCACGCCATCCCGCAAAACGTCAAAGTGCAAAATAAGTCGTGGCTCGCTCCGATAATTTCGGGCCTCAATGCCAGCGACGATTTCGGCCATGGTGGGTTTAGCGATCTCGGCCAGAAAACCGACATTTCCGAGATTGACTCCCAAAATGGGAATGGGAAATCCGCGAACAAGCTCGGCGGCCCGCAAGATGGTTCCGTCGCCGCCAAGGACTACTGCAAGTTCTAGGGCGCCCGGGTCGACGAGTTGGGATACACCTTCTAGTCGCAACGAAGAGTTTGTGACAACGTCGAAACCTTTTGAAATGAGTGTGGTGGCAAGCTCTTGAGCGAATACTTGGGCCTCAACCTTTGTTGGATGTACAACCACCAAAATCGTGCGCTGTGATGTCGCCATCATTGCGGACCTTGAATAATTGCGGCATCCAGGGCGTCCTCAGAAATTTCAGATGCACCGCGGGCAAGCCAGAGGAAATACTCGACATTTCCAGCGGGACCAGGGAGAGAACTTGCGACCACACCTTTACAACCGAGTCCCATGTCATATGCCGAGTCAGCCACATCACGCACCGCATGTTTGCGCAACAACGGATCTCGCACTACTCCCCCAGCGCCAAGCTTTTCACGACCAACCTCAAACTGCGGCTTTACCATGACGAGAAAGTCGGCGTTGGTGCGTGAGACTGAAACCAAGGCGGGCAAGACCAACGTCAAAGAAATGAATGAGAGATCAGCAACTATGAGGTCTACGGGTTCGCCAATTTGCTCGATGGTGAGATGCCGGACATTGGTGCGATCTAAAATCGTTACGCGCGGATCTTGTCGAAGTTCCCAGGCCAGTTGACCGTAACCAACATCAACTGCAATGACAGTTGCCGCATCACGTTTCAGTAGCACATCAGTAAATCCACCGGTAGATGCGCCGGCATCGAGAGCGCACTTTCCGGCAACAATAATTTGAGGAAAAGCATCGAGAGCGCCAGCAAGTTTGTGGCCGCCTCGCGAGACAAAATCATCGCGATCACCTTGAATTGTTATTGAAGTTTCAGCATCCACTTGAGTCGCTGGCTTTGAGGCAGGAATGCCTCCAACCATGACAGACCTGGCTTCGATGAGGTCGGCAGCATGATCGCGAGAGCGCGCTAAACCACGCCTAACCAATTCGGCATCAAGTCGAGTTTTCATAAAGAATTTTTCACAGTGGCAGGTACCTTGTTCTAAATGCCATCAATTTCGGAGAGAGCAATTTTCAATTGGGAATGAATCTGTTCGTACTCATCGCAATGTTCTTCCAGTGCCAAACCAGAAATGTTAGAAATTCGCTCTTTTACTTCAGCGATCTGCGAACTCGGATCAGAGATCGGAAGATTCATTTCAAACACTCTTCTTCTTAGCCGGAGATTTTTTGGCTGCACTCTTCTTGACGGAGCTTTTTACAATAGCTTTTTTAGTCATAGGCTTACCTGGCGCGCGATTCCTCGTGTTAGCGCTCTTGGGAGCTGCTGATTTCTTGGATGGGGCAGTTGCCTTCTTCCGGACCGGTTTTGCTGCGCTGCGATGCTCTAGATCTGCCAATTTCTGCAAGATTTCTTCAAGATCCTCTTGGCGAATGAATCCGCGCCGACTAGCAGCGGCATCTATCTCGGTCTCCATCCGCTCCTTGATCATTTCACTGCTCTCCTCAAGCCAACCCTTAAAAGCTGAAGCCATTTCGGCGGCGGATTTTTCGCCACCGGAGAGTTTGGAAGCGTAATTACGAAGTGAGGTAAAGAGATCTTGTGCCATGTGCTAACCGTATCTAACGGCGCGTCAACTCGCTTGCTTCGACTTGCCAGCGACTAGCAACACCCGCTGAACCCTTCCAGAAACGTCTGCGCAACTCTCCAAAGACTTCGACTATTTGACCTTCTTGAAGAGCCAGCGCTCGTCTGCGAAGCCTGGCTGACCAGACCGCTATCTCGAGAACATCCACTTCGCGTTTCTTGCTACGTGGTTTAGCCCTATCCACCACAATTCGAAACTCAACGAGCGCATCTCCACTGGGCAAGATCTTCTCTACTCCAGGAGCGCCGACTCTTCCAAGGATGTGAACTGAATTGATGGATTCAACTTCTGTAGATGACATACCCGAATAATTACTCGATCAAGAATTGCAGAAAGAATTTCTCTCTGTTGCAGAGGAAAAATCCCAGTTGGGGATAAAGAGAACTTTTGGGCATAAAAAAAGACCGAGCGCGCTAGTTGAAACCAGCGATGCTCGGTCTTTATAAATGATGTCCGGCGGCGATCTACTCTCCCACAAGGTCCCCCTTGCAGTACCATCGACGCTGAGAGGCTTAGCTTCCGGGTTCGGAATGGGACCGGGCGTTTCCCTCTCGCTATGGCCGCCGAAACTCTATTGAGTTGTCAGTCAGTT
>JBAXAO010000006.1:0-46830 GCA_037142435.1 Actinomycetes bacterium
GCGAACCGCTAGCGAAGTTAACTCGCAACGGAATGATCGAGTCATTGCATTCTGGTCATTTGGTCATGCTCAACTCTGATGGCACCATATTTAAGGCTAAGGGCGAAATTGATCTTCCCATTTATGGAAGATCGGCCATCAAGGCACTTCAAGCTATTGGCATGTTGAGATCTGGACTTAAAGTCACACCACAGCAATTGGCGCTGGTCTGTGCCAGCCACGCAGGATCACAAGAACATCTTGATGTGGTGCTTTCTATTCTGCATGACAATGGCTTAACTGAAGGTCATCTGCGCAATGCCAAAGACAAACCATTGGGCGATGAAGAACGTCGTGCTTGGGGCGATCGGCAAGCAACTCGTCTAACTCAAAATTGCAGTGGCAAACATGCGGGAATGTTGGCTACTTGTGTTGCCAATGGTTGGAATTTAGAAAATTATTTAGCCCCAACGCATCCACTGCAAGTGGCGATCCTGGACGAGATTGAAGTTCTTACTGGTGAAAAAGTTGCGCGAGTTACCGCTGATGGTTGCGGCGCACCGCTCTTTGCCTTCACGACTCTAGGTTTGGCGAAAGCATTCAATGCCATAACAATCTCTCAAGATCCCATTCATCAGCAGGTTATTGCCGCGTGTACGGCAAACCCGGTGCTGGTTGCCGGCAATGGCCGCCTGGCCACAAGGATGATGCAAGGGGTCCCCGGGCTCTTCATGAAGGAAGGCGCGGAAGCAGTCTTGGCTACGACCCTGGCTGATGGTCGAACACTGGTTTTCAAAATTACCGATGGGGCGCTGCGCCCACTTGGTCCGATCATTACTGCCGCCTTTGCCATGTGGGGCATTAAAGTCCCGGAAGAGCCAACGATTATTCTTGGTGGCGATGCCCCAGTAGGCAGTATCGAAGCTCTGCTTTAGCGAGATATTCGCATCAGGGTTAGACTTTTAGCATGACTGCTCGTGTTGCCACCTTGATGGTGCACACCTCACCCCTAGAGCAAGCCGGTATCGGTGACGCTGGCGGGATGAATATCTATGTGGTCGAGAGCGCCATGAAGATGGCCGCCGCTGGGATCGAAGTCGATATCTTCACCCGAGCAACATCCTCCGACACAGCAGAGACCGTTCAGATCGCCGAAGGTGTGAAGGTTCGCCATCTTGAGGCCGGCCCCTTCGAAGGGATCTCCAAAGAAGATCTGCCTTCCCAACTCTGCGCTCTGACTTCCAGCATGATGCATTTTCAATCCAAATTTCCGGCCGATTATTACGACGTAATTCATTCGCACTACTGGCTTTCAGGCCAATTGGGCTGGATGGTCAGCGAACGTACTGGCATCCCGTTGGTGCACACCATGCACACGATGGCCAAGGTTAAAAATCAGGCTCTTGCTGAAGGCGAAAATCCCGAACCCACCAGCCGCGCTATTGGCGAAGAGCAGGTCGTGAAAGCTTCTAGCGCTCTCATCGCCAACACTGATGCTGAAGCTGCCAGCTTGGTCTCGCTCTACGATGCCTGCCCAGACAATGTGTTTGTCGTGACGCCTGGCGTCGATCTGGGTCGCTTCACCCCTGGCCATGGCCGGGCTGCTGCTCGAATGGTTTTGGGCATTGCCCCCGATGCGATCTTGTTGACCTTCGTCGGACGCATCCAGCCACATAAAGGACCTGAAGTTTTAGTTCGTGCTGTTGCCGAGATGGTCCACCACAGCCCGCATCTACGCGCAAAATTAGCGCTAGTTATTGTTGGTGGCGCATCCGGTAACAAATCCACCGAACCAGATCGTTTGAAAAACTTGTCGAAGTTTCTTGGCGTCGATGACATCGTGCATTTTAATCCACCGGTTCCCCGCGATGAACTTCCCGATTGGTATCGCGCCTCTGATTTAGTCTGTGTCCCTAGCTACAGCGAATCTTTTGGTTTGGTTGCTCTTGAAGCCCAAGCTTGTGGAACTCCCGTCGTTGCCACTGCCGTTGGTGGACTTCGCACCGCAGTCGCGGATGGCATTTCCGGTTCACTCGTAGATGGCCATGATCCCAAAGCCTGGTCGGCTGTGATCTCTCGCTTGATTGCCGAACCTCAACGTCGCGTTCTCCTTTCCATTGGTGCAGTCGATCATGCATCCCACTTTGGCTGGGAGGCCACGGCCCGTCGTACTCTTGAGGTCTACGACCAAGTCCTTTCACGTCCAAAAACACAATCTCTTTGGCTGGCGTAATTCCGCATGGTTAATCCCACTGCGGTGATAGAGGATTTTCTGGAATCGCACGATATAGATTTTGAACGAGCTAATGAGAAAACCTTTCTTCTCACATTGCCGGGCGAGAAGAAGCTGCAAACCCACTGTGCGCTGATTGTTGGGGATCACTCTTTAAGTATTAATGCTTTTGTAATTCGCAAACCTGATGAAAATGCTGCGGGTGTTCATGAATGGTTGCTCAGTAAAAATGCGGGTATGTATTGCGTTAGTTATGCCATCAACGAGCTAGGCGATATTTACCTGGTGGGCCGAATTCCGTTGACGACCGTAACCGAACAAGAGTTAGATCGAATCTTGGGTGCGCTTTTGCAATATTCAGATTCGTCATTTAATCCATTATTGGAATTAGGTTTCTCATCTGCCATTCGCCGCGAGTGGGCTTGGCGGGTATCCCGAGGCGAGTCTTTGGCCAATTTGGCCGCGTTTTCGCACCTCATATAACGCTGTGGCAAGATAGCCACATGACTACGACTCTAATTTTGTTGCGCCACGGCGAGAGCGAATGGAATGCCCTCAACCTCTTTACTGGTTGGGTAGATGTTCGCCTCTCGGAAAAGGGCGAAAACGAAGCTCGCCAAGGCGGCCAACTTCTCAAAGAACGTGGCCTCCTCCCTGATGTCGTGCACACCTCTTTGCTACGCCGCGCCATACATACTTCACAGCTTGCTTTAGATGTGGCCGATCGCCACTGGATTCCAGTGAAGCGATCATGGCGCTTAAACGAACGCCACTACGGCGCACTTCAGGGCAAAGATAAGAAAGAAACTTTGGCGGCATACGGTGAAGAGCAATTTATGCTGTGGCGTAGATCTTTTGATGTTCCACCTCCTGCAATTGAAGATGGCGATAAATACAGCCAGTTTGGCGACCCTCGATATTCCGATTTGGGCTCTGAGATGCCTCGCACCGAATGTCTTAAAGACGTTATTAATCGCATGATCCCGTACTGGACTGAGTCCATCATTCCGGATCTAGCCAGTGGCAAAACTGTTTTGGTGACCGCTCACGGTAATTCTCTGCGCGCATTGGTAAAACACCTAGACAATATTTCAGATGAAAACATAGCAGCTCTCAATATTCCGACCGGAATTCCGTTGCTTTATGAACTCAACGATGATTTCACGCCAGTCAAAACTGGCGGAGAATATTTAGATCCAGAAGCTGCAGCAGATGCAATTACTGCTGTTGCAAATCAGGGAAAGCGTTAAGCCTTCGCTGGAGCGTATTCGCCCGTAACTAAGAAATAGACGCGACGGGCAATAGAAACGGCGTGATCGGCACAGCGCTCGTAGTAACGAGCAAGAAGTGTCATGTCGATTGCAGTTTCAATTCCGTACTGCCAAGAGTCATCCAAAAGCGTGGAAATAATCTTGCGGTGCAAGATATCCATCTCGTCATCGTCGATTTCAATTTCGAGAGCGCGAGCAATATCGCGGTGTTCTATGACTGATGACATCTTATTAATGATGTGAGTTGCGACTTTGCCCATTTCTTCGATGGTTATTTGAAGTTCTGGTGGAACGGCACAACCGGGGTAACGCATTCGGGCAAGCTTGGCGACGTGATCGGCTAGATCTCCCATGCGCTCGAGGTCGGCACTCATACGTAAACCGGTTACCAATGTGCGAAGGTCTGAGGCAACTGGTTGTTGGCGGGCCATCAAACTAATTGCTTTGGTATCCAAGTCATGTTGGATCGTGTCAATCACGATATCTTGTTGGATGACTTCTTCGGCCAAGGTCAGATTGGCATTCAACAGAGAGCTCGTGGCTTTGGCCATGGCTTCTTCAACCAGCTTGGCCATGTGGACTAGTGAGGTTCGGATCGAGTCGAGTTCCTCGTGGAAAGATTCGCGCATATGCGTAGGTTAATGGGTCTTCCTACCGCTCCCGTGTATCTGGGTGAACATGCTGTTAACGCAGGGCAAAGAATTAGTGTTACTTAGCCTTAAAACCGCCGTTTAGTAAAGGTGCCAGAGCCAATACTCCTACGATTGTACCGTGGCATGGATAAAGAAGAAGAGCTCCGTTATCGGCGGCGATACGCCGGTCGTTGGCCAGAGCACCTTGCCGCCAGAGCTTTTGGATCTCTTGGATTCCATCGATGCCGAGACCATGGTTGTTGCGACCGGGGAGTTGGTCGTCTACGCCTCTAGTGGAATTAGCACCTTTAATATTGTTCGCGATCAGCGCTTGCTCAACGAATCCCTCATCTTGCTGGTGCGTGCGGTTCGACGATCTGGACAGCGCCAAGAAGCCACCATGGAACTGCCGCGAGGACCTTTGGGCGCCGGTACTCATGACCTTTTAGTTCGAGTTTTACCTATTGGCAATGATGGCTTGATTGTCATCCTCATTTTCGACGATAGCGAAATGCGTCGTCTGGATTCCATCCGGCGAGATTTTGTTGCCAATATTTCACACGAACTTAAGACTCCGATTGGTGCGTTGTCGATCCTGAGCGAAGCAGTTCTTGGAGCCAGCGATGACCCTGAAGCGATTACGCGGTTCGCCAATCGTATGCAGACTGAAGCAAAACGGCTTACCGATTTAGTTCAAGAGATTATCGATCTCTCTCGATTGCAAGATATTGACCCGCTCAAGAATGCCAAAACATTTCCGATTGGCGACGTAGTTCAAGAAGCGATTGATCAATCTCAACTCAACGCTTCCTCTCGCGGAATTACTGTTGTAACTGGCGAACCTGTTCTCGCACATGTACAAGGTGATCGAGCTCAAATTCTGATGGCAATTCACAATCTAATTGAGAACGCCATCAACTACAGCCCAGAAGGCACCAGAGTCGCGGTGGCATTGCGCACCGAAGAAGGCATTTTGGAAATTTCAGTTTCCGATCAAGGCATTGGAATCCCCGAGAGCGACCTTGAGCGCATTTTTGAACGTTTTTATCGCGTCGATCCAGCTCGGTCACGTTTAACTGGCGGTACTGGTCTTGGACTTTCAATCGTAAAACACGTTGCCTTAAATCACGGTGGCGTTGTGACCGTATGGAGTGTTGAAGGTGCCGGAAGCACTTTCACTCTTCGACTTCCTTTGCTCGAAAACTTGGAGCAACCCCCAATCACTGCCGTGGAGGCATAAAAATGACAAAGATCCTCGTCGTCGAAGATGAAGCATCATTCTCGGATGCCCTTGCATATTTGTTGGGCAGAGAAGGGTTTGATGTTTCAGTAGCCGACACTGGTACTCGCGCTATTGAAGAGTTTGACCGCCACGGCGCGGATCTTGTTTTGTTGGACTTGATGTTGCCCGGTCTGCCCGGAACCGAAGTTTGCCGCCAACTTCGTTCTCGCTCCAATGTCCCAGTCATAATGTTGACCGCTAAGGACACCGAAGTAGATAAGGTCGTTGGTCTGGAATTGGGCGCAGATGACTACGTAACAAAGCCTTATTCATCACGCGAACTCGTTGCTCGTATTCGCGCGGTTCTTCGCCGTCAAGGTGAAGAAGATAATGTGGCCGACGGCATTCTGGCAGCTGGTCCAGTTCGAATGGATGTTGAACGTCACGTGGTCAGCATTAATGGCGAGACCCAAGCATTTCCGTTAAAAGAATTCGAATTATTGGAATTTCTTATTCGCAATTCTGGTCGCGTTCTTACCCGTTCGCAATTGATCGATCGCGTATGGGGCAGTGATTATTTTGGTGATACCAAAACTTTGGACGTACATATCAAGCGGTTACGAGCCAAGATTGAACAAGACCCAGCGAACCCCGTCTTAATTCAGACGGTGCGTGGTCTGGGCTATAAGTTCGAAGGATAAACGACTAAGTATTTTTACTTCGTCGTCCCAGGCTTCTTTGTTCCAGATGGTTGCAACGTAGTTGCGCCAACCGGCGCGGTTACATCAGCGTAGATTCCGGTTTGTTCACGAACAATCGCATCAATCTTGACCTCTGGAGTCCCGCTGAAAGTAAGTGTGACTGGCACGCGATTTCCAGGTTCAACATTGAGCGAAGGAATAAGAGCAACCGCGTTGGCTGATGCGCCAGAGAAGATCGCAGGCTTGTCTGTAGCTAGGACGACCGGGGCATTTCCGATGAGTCCGGTAATCCCGTTTGCGGTAATTCCGGTGAGTGCATCGGCGCCATCTGCCGAATTGATAATGGTGGCTACCAGGACGGCTGAGCCATCTGGCTGGGCTACCAAAAGCAGGTCGCGGACCTTGATATTGCCCGAATCAACCTCGGCACCATCGGTCACTTTCTTGGTATTTCTGGTCGGCGCATCGGGGCCAGAGGCTCCGCAGGCGGAGAGGGAAAGAACCGCTACCAGGGCGCCGGCGAGCGCAGCAAAAGGCTTTATTGTGAAAGACATGCGTGAATGTTACCCAATCACGAGCCTAAACCTGGGCTAGAGAGTGCCCTTGAAGTGCTGGTATCCTTGGTCCCTACCGAAAGGCCAATTAATGTCATTTAAGGTCGGCGAAACCGTTGTTTATCCCCACCACGGAGCGGCTCTCATAGAAGCCATAGAAACTCGGACCATTAAAGGCGAAGACAAGATCTACCTAGTGCTGAAGGTTGCCCAAGGCGATCTCACGGTTCGGGTTCCAGCAGAGAATGTGGACCTGGTTGGCGTGCGCGACGTAGTCGATTCCGCCGGTCTTGATCGAGTTTTCAATGTCCTCCGTCAGCCATACACCGAAGAACCCACCAACTGGTCCCGTCGTTACAAGGCCAATGTGGAGAAGCTCGCTTCCGGTGATGTCATCAAGGTGGCAGAAGTTGTTCGTGACCTTTACCGTCGCGATCTCGACCGCGGACTCTCCGCTGGCGAGAAGCGCATGCTGGCCAAGGCCAAGCAGATTCTCATCTCCGAACTCGCTCTTGCCGAGCGTACGGATGAAGAGAAAGCCGGCGTCATTCTCGACGAGGTTCTCGCTTCCTAGTCCGACCCTCTTTAGGTCGGTCTCGGCTCTCTCATGATGAGCGTTCCAGCCCTTAAGGCTGTTCTAGCGGTCACATCTTCCACGGCGCTCGCGCCTATGGGAAATTCCCATGTCTTGGCAGCCAGCGCCAAAACTTTGCGCGAGTTTTCTCGTGAAGTCGGCCAACTCGATCCCATAACCGTGGCCATGCCGGTCGACTTCGTTGTGCCGGCATCGGAAATCTTGAAAGAGGCGGGCGTCGACTTCGTTCCATTGGTTGTGGATCCACGCGATGCGCATGAATTGGCTACCGCGCTGAAGTTAGCCCTGGTTGATTTCACTTTGGTGGCAATTCACGATTCAAACCGACCACTAACTCGTCTCTCTCAGTTTCACCGAACTTTGGAAGCGCTCTTGGCCGATGCCGAAGCGGTGCGAAGTTCTACCCCTTTTACTGAAACATTAAAGTCGGTCTCCTCAGATCAATTGATCGAGTACACCATCGATCGCACTTCAGTAAGACGCATCTCAACGCCGGAAATCGTGCGAGTTAGCGCCATTGATTTTGCCGGCCGCAACAAAAAAGAAAATCAAGGTTGGTTCTTGCCTTTGAAATCAAAGACTGCGATTGGTTATGTCGATTCCGATCCAGAATCGATTCGGGTTAATTCCAATGACGAATTGGCGTTGTTAGCATCGTTCTTGCATTGGCAACAAACGGTCGCTCAGAAGTAATGAAAAGAACAAACCCCCGAAGCAGACTTCGGGGGTTTGCGAGCAGTCCCCTGACTAAGTAATAAAAGTCTAGCAAAGACCTCCTACAAGAATTCAACAAATATTTGAGTCAAAATTATTACTCTGAGTAATCAAGGAATATGTGATACTTCAAGCGCTTCGGATTGGCAAAGAAAAGACTCCCTGGCACTTATGCCAAGGAGTCTTTGCCATATGAGGAAGGTTTAGAAAACGTTAAACCCCTCACAGGAATTCATTATCAACAATCCAATTTCTTTGCGCAATAAATTGGCACCAAAAAATATAACTTTTACATGCGCGACTGTAGCTCAACGGATGGAGCAGTTTTCTGACTAAGAACAGGTTGTGGGTTCGATTCCCATCAGGCGCAGATAAGAGGGAGTGGCGCCTGAACTAGTCAATCGGCGCTTCTCCTGAAATTATCTCTCGATATTGCGGAACTCGCGCCAGAATTTCAATGGTTGGCTTAATACCGCTTTGGGAAAACTCCAGAAGACCGCCTTTGGTGCTCGCCAGAAACGCTTCCACATCCGCCATGGCTTGGTGGCGACGCGATGCTGGAGATCTTTGGCGTATTGAATACGAAGATCGTTGCGCTCGTGCTTGACTTCAGTTTTGCAAACCGAACACGTACTAGAAACCAATAATCGGCCGGCATAACGCAAGTGGTGCACGGTCTCGAGTTTGCAGGTGGCACAGTGCAATTCAGAGTCGATTAATTCGCTACTCAATCTTTGTACCCCCTCATCTCTAAGACATGTTCGGCAATTACTAAATCCTGCGGATAGGTAATTTTCACATTTGCGACTTCACCAACCACCGCCATTGTATGAACGTCTGGAAAATACTTTTCCATACAAGCGGCAGTATCGGTGCCATGAAAACCATCCGCTAGTGCTTGACGATACGCCGACAATAACTTTTTGGCATCAAAGGCCTGTGGAGTTTGGACCCGAACCACGGTCGCTTCGTTCTGGATGTCCATCTCTTCTTGAGGAACAGCGATGGCCGGAATTGCACCTCCGTGACGATGTGCGCCTTCGGCGATAGCGGCGAAGAGTTTTGCTGTAGCCAACGGCCTGGCGCCATCGTGAATCACGACAACGTTGATCTTGCCGGAATTAATATCGCCTGCCAGGAATTCCAACGCTTGGTATTCCGACTCATGGCGCGTGGCTCCTCCGTGAACAACTTCGACCGAAAGATGTGTGGCTTCGCGGGCCAATGTGGCGCGGGCTAGTTCGTCATCATCTGGGTTGATAACCAGGATGGTGCGGCAGCCTCGGAAGCTCTTGGCGGCATTGGAGAGCGATCTAGAGATGATGCGCCGGCCCGACAGCGGCAGCCAGACCTTGTTGGTGGTGTGGCCA
The DNA here is from genome assembly GCA_037142435.1 of Actinomycetes bacterium. Lineage (GTDB taxonomy): Bacteria > Actinomycetota > Actinomycetes > Nanopelagicales > Nanopelagicaceae > CAIMZW01. The sequence goes on from JBAXAO010000006.1 coordinate 9,272, forward strand.
AATCGAGTCCCCGATCCTGCGGCTAAGACCACGACAGCGGTCTTCATTTGGGACTTCATGTGGCAATTGTGACAGACTAATTTCATGGTTCTTGGTCGGTTTCATAAGGGTGAGAAGCTAACTCCCGAGGCAAAAGCCGAGCAGATCAAGGCAAAATTCGCCGCAAAGATGACCAAGAATGGCAGCCTTTTTACCCCTGGCCAGGAAGATCTCATGCTCGAACTTGGCTTAAAGAACACGGGCGAGGAGGCTCCGAAATCGCAGCCAAGCAAAAAGGCCGCCCCCTTAGGTAAGAAACCTAAGAAGCGCGACCCTTTAACAAAACGTCAACGCCGTCTGATGGCAGAACTTGGCTTAACCAGCCAAATCCCAGAGCCAGAAACGGATGAGTATTAATTAACTAGCGTAGGTAAGACCCATATCGTCTTGCTCTTTGCGCAGCTTCACAATCAGGCTGGTGGCATCGAGTTCAACATCATCGTAAGTAAGCAAAGTTCCGACTGGAACATCGTTCTTCACGATTGCATTTTGAATCAAACCGATAGGAACCAAGTTATCTCGCTTTGCGTCGGCAGCGATGTCGGCATAACCACGGACGGTGTATCCGCCGATACCATCAATCTTGTCGCCAGCTTTGAGATCCTTCTTGGTCATGGCAACAACCTCAGAGATGAGATGGGTTGCAAACAATGAGGATTCGCGATCGACAACTGCACGTGCTACCGAGATCGGTGCCTCGACAGAAGCAAGGTGATAGGGACGGTACAAAGCAAAGTACGGGCCAGGGCCCATTCCGAGATAGGACATCTCGTGATTGATGTATTTGGAATCGCTCTTAACGATAACAAAGACTCCAGGAGCAACATCCCCGGTGCAGTAATCGATGACGCCTTTCTTTTCTAGAATTCCGCCATCTTCTTTCGGTGCAAAGACATTTTGAAGTGTCTTCACGGTGGCGGCTGGGCCATTCATGCCGCGCTTTGAGAGCGGAATTCCGGTGGTGTTAGAAAGTGCCACCATCTCGGTCATGGTCTTAGAACCATCAGTGAAAGAGCAGAGCATCTTTGGGTTCATATTTTTAGCAGTTGCGCGTTCGCGAACTGAATCCGGATTGCTCAGTGGTTCGAATGGATTGTTCTTGCCCTTGCCAGCAGCAATAACTTCAAAGTTCAGATCGCGGGCAAAATCAACCAGGACCTTGGCCTCGATTGGCTCATCGCCATGGCAAACCGTGTAGATGACGCCATTTTCGACAGCGATCTTGTGAAGTAGCGGACCGATGGTTACATCCATCTCGACATTGAGTACTGCAACATCTTTCTTGGCCTTGAGGCAGGAATAAGTAATCTGTGCGCCAATTTCTGGAACACCGGTGGCTTCTACAATGAAATCGATTGGAAGTTCGGCAAGGAAAGCGGTTGTCGTTGTTCCGACGCGCTTTCCGGCTGTGAGGGCGGCAGCAATCTCTGCCTGATCTGTGCTGATGACTGGGTCTGAAACGCCAAGATCAGCGTAGAGAGCTGTGATTCGAGCGGGGTCAATATCGATGACGAGACGGACGGAGAGACCTGGCATTCGATCTACTTGGCAACCAAAGCCATGGCCCATTTGGCCTGCGCCTACTAGTGCAATTGTTACATCCCGTCCTAGGGAATTTGCGTGAGCTTGAAGTCTGGACGAGTACGACACGTTTCTCTCTTTTCTGTTGTACAGCTATTAATTTGTTGAACGCCGGGGCGTTTTAAGAAGGTTATTGCGCTGAATAAACTTCTAAACGATCGCCAACGTTTACGGTTGGAAGATCGCGCACTTCAACGTTTACATCTCCAGGCAACTCTGCCTCGGGAAGACCATTTGCTTTCAGATCTAGGTGACCTAGATTAAGAAGGTTGTCGCTGGCTACAGAGCCAACTGCGAGAACCGTAAATTCTTCATTGCTTAAACGAATTAAATCTCCGGGCAACGGTGCTCGGGTCTCAACATCAGGTTTGTGCAAGATAGAAAATTCATGAAGTTCAATTGGGGCGCTTTCACCAAAAAAAACTAAGACTCCCTGTTCACGGAAGTCGGCGACGAGCTCGCCGACCGCCGTGACAGTTGTGGAATAAACCAAAGATGACAAGAAGTTATCCCTCTTTGATGTCGTCGGCTTTTACGCCAGAAACGAAAAGTTCTTTGGTAATAAACATTGCGAGTGGACCGGCAGGGCTGGTTGCGTGAATATCTACGGTGAGCACCTTCTTCATTGGATAAACACCAACGCGAGCGGTACCGCCACAATCGATTACAGCAACTGCAATCTTGTCGAAGGGAACGCTGCTCTTGAAGCCATCGAATGGGGTTCCGCCTGTGATATCGGCGATGCGTTGCGCAACAGGGTGGATTCCACCGCCAGTGACCGAGTAAATGTATGGCTTATCGTCGGTAGGTGTAATGGTCAATGGACCACCCCAACCACCGCGACCTGCTGAGATCGTAACGCTCTTATATTCGCCCATCTTGTGCTCCTTGAAAGTTAATTGAAGAGTGAAAAAAATTCTTAATAAATATGTGAACTTCTTTGATAATCAAGGTGCGGAACTTGCGAACCGCACCTTGATATCAGTCTTACTACTTACTTGTGTGGTACAGGCCGAAGCTGGCGAAGTATGCGATGACGACAGACAAAGGACCGGTGATAACGCGGGAGAACAGAACCGCAGGAACACCAATTTCGACTGTCTCAGGCTCGGCTTCACCGAGTGCAAGACCTACTGGAATGAAGTCGCAACCAACCTGTGGGTTGATGGCGAAGAGTGCTGGTAGTGAGTATTGGGCTGGGATATTTCCCTTTCCAATTTCAACACCGAGCAAGGTTCCGACGATCTGAGCAATAACAGCACCTGGTCCAAGCAATGGAGACAAGAGTGGGATTGCGCAAACGATGGAGATGAGAAGAAGACCAGGAAGTGAAGAGGCAGAGCCCTTAAGTCCCTTAGCGATCCAGTCACCGACACCAGTTGTCAGAATCAAACCGATGATGAAGGAGATAAACGCCATGAAAGGAATGACGTTGCGGATTACGGTATCTACCGAATCACGACCTGCCTGATAGAGAGTTCCAACTACTCCACCGACGCCACGGCCGATTCTTACGATTAACGCTGTGAAACCTTCCATGGTTATGCACTCCTCTCGGATTTAGCCATCATTCGCGCGGTGATTCGCTCTGTGACGATTCCGCGGATGAAGATGACAACAAGACCTACTAGTAGGTAACGGATAGCCAAGTCGCCTAAGCCGTAGCCGAGCTCCTTGATACCAGTTGCGATACCGAGGTATACGAAAAGTTCACCTGGGTTAGCGTGTGGGAAAATACCCAGGATTGGGTGCACGAACGAAACAGCTGAGTCGTAGAACGCAGGCTTGAAGCGCTCTGGAAGGAAGCGACCCATTGTGTATGCCATTGGGTTTGTAAGAACGAATACGGCAACGAACGGAAGGATGATGTAGCGAACTGGGTACCACTGGATACCAGGACGTGAAGCAGCCTTACCGAGATTTTCGATTCGTTCTGCACCGATGATTCTTACGAGCGCATTAACTGCGGTCAAAAGAACGATCAGTGTTGGAAGGATTCCGCCCATAAGGCTGAGCAAAACCGATCCACCTTTGTTGAAGACCTTGATGAAGTCTTCAGCGCCAGTTGCCAACGCGCCAAGAAAGCCGGTTGGTTTGTCCACTGTTACAGCTGATAGCGTGATCAGATGATTCAGGAACACTAGACACCTCCTAAGTAAGTTAAGACTTGCATTATTGAACTGCAGTACTGCTTTTAGATGATCGCTCCATCTGGAACTTCACGATCATCATTCTCCTGATTTGATCCGAGCAAAGTAATCCCGAATGTGCTCAGCAGACTGCACAGCAGCCTCTCTGATTTTTTTGGGATCACTTTCCACCTCTCGGTCGCCCGAGATGATCGCATCGAGTGAGAATCCTGTGTAGGAATCAAGGGGTCTGGATTTAGCGAACACGGTAAGTCCGCGCAGGACCAACCCATCCACGATTACCCCTGATTCATCTGCGGCGAGGGCGACAAATGCTCGTCCACCGCGATATCTCCGTCCGCCCATTCCTACAGCGACGGTTCCTTTCTTGCGGAGCGCCCGAAGGTCTCCTTGAAATCTTTTTGCTTGAAGGTACGCAAGCGCTAGTTGGGATGCCCACATTGCTGCAATCACAAGAAGGAGCTTGGTTAAGTAGGTCATGCGCTCTTCACCGCCGATGGGGCTAGGGTCTTAATAATGGAATTGGCACATGCGATATCTACAATCAAAGTATCTATGAGTCCGCTTCGCGCAGCCCCAACGACACCCTGAACTTTTTCGGCGCCTGATGCCACGCCAATAACCCGCGGAATAGCGCGCATTTCTTCAAGTGAAAGTCCAAGGACTCGCTTGTCCATCTTGCTGCTAAGAATCTGGCCATTAATGTCATAGAAACGAGCGGCAACATCGCCGGCATAACGATCGTAAACAGCGTCACGATCAACTTTGCTCAATTTGAATTCGGCGAAAACCATCTCGCTGGATGAAGAAGTGCGGGAACCGATTCCGACTAGGGCCACATCGGCGCCACGGGCTAATTTCAAGGTACGAGCAATGCTGTCTTCTTCCATCATGGAGTCGCGCATTTTTTGATTGCTGACGACAACCGGAGCAAGGAAGGGAATGAACTGGGCATTGAGATTCTTGGCTAAGCGGCGGCCGACTTCTTCAGCGCTAGAGGAGGAGGTAACGGAGGAGAGCGAGCCCATGAGTTGGGTGACTTTGAGACCGGACAAGGATTCGTTGCGCACGTTGATAACGGTGGCTTCCAGGCCGCGGCCCCAAGAGATGGCGATCGTCTGATTATTAGCCAGGCCATTCATGAGCGCATTTGCGGCAGCTCGGCCAACGGCGTTGAAGGTGAGTTCATTCTTATCTGTGGTTACAACTTGGACATCCTTAACGCCCAACAAATTTGCAAGCTGCGAGGAGAGATTGTCGTTACGGGTAATGGGGGCGACCACACGAATTTCAACAAAGCCCAAGCGCTTGGCATCGGAGAGCATCCGCGAGATGTTTGAACGAGAAGTGCCCATGATGCCGGCGACTTGATCCTGAGAATGATGATCTTCATAGTAAAGACGAGCAGCGCGGAGAATTAACTCCGTCTCTCGTTGTTTCACTATCGTCACATCCGTTCAGTCATTGAACATTTTGCTTAGTGTGCTGCACCAACGGGTGTGGTTTCAAGCACATTCCCCATGTTTTTTCAGTATTTATTGCACTTTTTATACATATTTGACCAATCAAATCAAGGCTTTTACAACCCCAATTCCTCAAGGCTAACTAGACGGTTTCGGGCCGAACTACGGGTCGCCTGTGCTGTACTTGCCGCCAAGACGTCGACTGCAGCCAGTTGGATGTCGGTGAAGTTGAGAGCGGTGACGCCGGCAGCGACGTCGCGCAAGGTCGAGACGTTGCAGGAGAGGCTGGTGACCCCGAGCCCCAACAGGATTGATCCCAAGGTCGCATCGGAGGCGGCTTCGCCACAGACCCCAACCGGGCAGTTATTGCGTAACCCGGCTTGGGCGACCAAATGGACGGCACGGAGCAGAGCGGGTTGCCAGGGATCGTTGAATCCGGCCAATGGTGCAGATTCGCGATCAGCGGCGTGCAGATACTGACCTAAGTCGTTGGTTCCGATGGATACGAAGTCGCAAATCTTGGTGATTTCGTCGGCATGGAAGATGGCGGCTGGCACCTCGATCATTACGCCAGCCGTTTTGATGCCATAACTCTTGGCCATATCCACGAATCGTTGCGCTTCCTCAGGCAAGGTGATCATTGGAGCCATAACCCAGACATCGGCTTCGGTGCGCCGAGCTGCTGCAGCAATTGCTTTCAACTGAATTCGAAGTAGATCTTCGTGATCGACAATCGTGCGATAACCGCGAACTCCCAAAGCGGGGTTGGGTTCGTCATCAAAATTAATAAATGCCATTGGCTTGTCGGCACCGGCATCGAGGGTTCGAATGACCACCTTCTTGGTTCCGAATGGAGCAAAGAGATCGGTGTAAATCTGTGTTTGTTCTTCCAGAGTTGGTGGATCTTTGCGATCGAGATAGAGAAGTTCTGTGCGCAAAAGTCCGACCCCGTCAGCGCCAGCATCTAATGCAACCTGCACATCTTCTTGGCGACCGATATTGGCGTAGATCGGAATGATTCGACCGTCAAGCGTTTGATACCCAGTCGATGTCCGCACGACTTGTGATTCTCGCCGACGGCGAATCTTTTCGATCTTGGCAATGAGGCGAGATTGCAATTCAAGCGGAGGGCTAAAGACAACTTCACCGGTGGTGGCATCGACGCCAATCATTTCCCCGTAGTGAGACTTCGCGTAATCAACAATGCCGGGGCAAGCAACAACAGCGGCAATTCCACGGGAACGAGCGATGATCGCGGTATGGCTGGTGGGGCCACCACCTTCAGTAACGATTGCTAACACTTTGTCGGATTGAAGATCGGTCGTGTCCGCCGGTGAGAGATCTCGGGCAATAAGCACAGTAGGAACAGTGAAATGCGGGATTTCTGGGTATTCCACGCCACCGAGACGGCAGAGGAGACGATCGCAAATATTGGCGACGTCGCTCACTCGCTCGGCCAAATATCCTCCAGAAGCCAAGAGCAACTCTTTGAATATGTCGGTCGCTTGAGTGATGGCGTAACTAGCGGTGTGACCTTGATCGATAAAGTTAAAAGCCTCTTCAAGGAGCGCTGGGTCGGTAGCAATTTCTCCGACGGCCAACAAAATCTCTTGCAACTCACCGTGGGATCGTTCCGCTCGATCGCTGAGATCTTTGCCCACGAAATCAATGGCAGAAGTCAGCGCGGCTTTCTCTTCATCGATGGACATGGTTGAAGGTGAAGGTGAGGAAAGTGGGATCTCTGTCGTCAAGAGAAAGAATTGCCCGAGAGCCGCGCCAGAACTTGCAGCAACACCATTTAAAGCGATCACGCAGTTCTCTTTTCGTTAAAGGGCGGAGATTAATGAATCGAGCAATTGGGCGCCATCGTAGAAGTCGAGATAACGAAGATCAATGGTCAGCGAAATAATCTTTTCACCCGAGAAATTTTCGCCAATAGTTAATGAGGTAACTTGATTAGGAAAAAGAACCGGTACTGAAGAATTCATTTGGTATTTTGTCAGATCAAAGATTGCAGTCGTGGCACCGCTTAACATGGCGAGTGGCACTTTGCCATTATGAGCCGACTTTGCCGTCGATGTAAATAAATCAGCAAGATCGGAAGTGCTCAGTAAATCTGGATCTTTAAATACTGGAAGTGCACTTCCGTACTTGGACTCGATGATCACCGCAACGCCGACATGAGAAACCAGCGCCCCATCTTTTGGTGAAATGTTGAGATCGGGTCTGGTGCGTAATACTCGAGCCCAGCCAGCGATAATCGATGTCAGGTCTGCAGATGCGCTATTAGCGTTGCGAGAGAAAGAGATTTGTGGAATTCCACGAGTCATCTCTAAGCCCTTAGCAATCAAGGCCCTATTGGCGGCTTGGCGTTTGATTTGGTCATCCGAGAGCTTATTTCCGCCCACATCTTCGACGGTGATGGTTCGATCAGGTCCGGTTGGAGAAACAGTTCGCAAATCGATTCCGCGATCCTCGGCGATAGCTCGGGCTTTGGGAACTGCGCGAATTTCCTGAGGGTTGGTAAGTGGCGGCAAAACCGCGGCGACAGGTGGGGCAACAACTGGTGTGGGAACGACGGGTGTTTCAACGAGCGGAGCGGCAGGCAAGTCGGGAATTGGATCTGTGTCGCCGAAATCAAAGGACATAACTTCGGTATCGGTTTGCATGATCAAAACTGGCTTACCAATATCAATCGCAACACCGATTTCGCCAACAAGTTGTTCGATCACACCATCGGCTGGTGATTCAACTTCCATGTCGATTTTATCCGTCATGACTTCGAAGAGAACTTGACCGGATTTCACACGATCGCCTGGCTTCACGTGATACAAAATGAGCTCGCCAGTTTCCATGGTCATGCTCATTTTTGGCATGACGACTGGGTATCTGAAACTCATCGCCAGTTCTTCACGATCTCACGTGCGGCAGCTTCGATATCAGCGATTTGAGGTACGGCAACTTTTTCCAATTGTGGAGCGTATGGAATCGGAATGTTCATTCCAGCAAGGCGCTTTATTGGCGCAATCAAGTTTCCAAAAGATGCACTTCCAGAAACTTGAGCGATCACTTCATTGATGTAACCAGCATGTGACGGACCTTCTTGAACAACCATCAATCGGCCGGTCTTTTCAACAGACTCGAAAATTGGTGCCGCATCGAGCGGGGAAATAGTGCGTGGGTCAATAAGTTCAATCGAAATGCCCTCCGCCGCCAACTTCTCGGCCACTTCGAATGACTTATTGACCATGATGCCGGTGGCGACGATGGTGAGATCTTTTCCAGTACGAACGACTTTCGAAACTCCTAGTGGAATACGTGTTGCACCTTCGGGAACGGGATCACGGCCTGGAATCTTGTAGAGCAATTTATGCTCGAGGAAGATCACGGGGTTGGGATCATCGATGGCCGCAAGCAACAAGCCCTTGGCATCTGCTGGATTTGAAGGGACAACCACTTTCAGACCCGGAACGCTGGCAAACCATGGCTCTAAATTTTGGGAGTGCTGAGCAGCAGCGCCAGTTCCAGATCCTTGGGGCGTGCGGAGAACGAGCGGCACGTGCAGTGCACCGCCTAGCATGAAGTGAATTTTGGCGGCTTGGTTAGCGATCTGATCCATAGCTTGTGCAGTGAAGTCGGAGAATTGAATTTCGACAATTGGACGCATTCCCGAAAGAGCTGCGCCAACTGCTGCGCCAACAATTCCTAACTCTGAAATAGGAGTATCAAGTACGCGCTCTGGACCAAAGCGGTGATAAAGATCGCCGGTTACGCCAAAAGCGCCACCGTAGATACCGATATCTTCACCAAGAATAAAGACTTCCTCGCGCTCTTCCATAGCGATTGTCATGGCTTCGCGAACGGCTTCTGCCATAGTCAACATACGATCGCTCATGCTGATACCGCCTTAAATACTGCTTCGAGAAGTCCATCTGGGGTTGCCGATTCAGCGGCCGCAGCATCTTTTACTGCTTGCATAATTTGTTCGGTAGAAATCTTTTGGATCTCTTCGATTTGTTCCTGATTTAAAATGCCTTTGTCGAGCACTTTGTGAATGAAGTTAGGAATCGGATCTTTGTCTTTCCATTCTTCGATCTCTTCTTTAGTGCGATAAAGGTTCTTATCTGATCGGGAGTGACCCTTCCAACGGTAGGTCACAGATTCAATGAGGGTTGGTCCCTCGCCATTTCGCGCACGAGCAACCGCAGCTTCTGCGGCTTCATAAACAGCCACAACATCATTGCCATCGACGGTGACTCCTGGAATTCCGTAACCCTTGCCACGATCGGCCAAGTTTTCGAGTTTGAATGCCTTTTCGGTAGATGAGGACATTCCGTACTTATTATTTTCGCAGAAGAGAATGAGTGGAAGATTCCAAATAGCTGCCATATTCGCGGCTTCATGGAAAGCACCTTCATTCATGGCACCATCACCAAAGAAGGAAACCGCGACAGTTCCACTCTTTCGCATTTTGGCGGCAAGGGCTGCTCCAGCTGCGATAGGAATGCCACCACCAACAACTCCATTTGCACCGAGGTTTCCGGTTTCGACATCTGCAATATGCATAGATCCGCCGCGTCCGCCGCAGTAACCAATCTTCTTGCCCAACAGTTCTGCCATCATGCGAGTCAGATCGGCGCCTTTGGCAATGCAATGGCCGTGGCCACGGTGGGTGGAGGTAATTTGATCAGTGATCTGCAACGCCAGACAGGCACCGGTTGGTCCTGCTTCTTGTCCGATAGATAGGTGCATGGTTCCGTGCATCATTCCGCGACCGAAAAGGTCTTCGACTGCCTCTTCAAATTTACGAATGCGATACATGTAGAGCAGAGCATGTTTGGCATGCTCAGGAGAAGAGAGCGGATGGCCCATCAAGAGCGGATTTGCAGTCATATTTTCTACCTTCACATTTGTGCAAGTGCCTGAATAGATGTTCACATTAAACACTACTTTGGGTAAAGATACGATTGAGCCATGAAAGAATTTCGAACCACCGCAGCCTCGGCCGTTGGCCTGCATGCCCGACCAGCCGCCCTCTTCGCCTCCAGCGCAAAATCTTCTGGCTGCAAAGTTACTCTCTCCAAGGTTCTAGCCAACGGTGAGTTAACCCCCCCTGTAGATGGCGCCAGCGTCCTCCGGGTCATGACTCTGGGTGTGAAGTTTGGCGATGAAATCGTCGTTCGCGTCGAAGGTCCAGAAGAGGATTCGGTTTCAGCTGCTCTACGAGTCATTGTAGAAAGCGTGGATCATTGATTTCACAGCTTCGAACCGGCGTTGGCATCGATGCGCACCAATTTGGTGATGCTGGTCCATGCCTTCTCGCTGGACTCGAATGGCCAGGCGCTCGCCGCCTCGTTGGACATTCCGACGGCGACGCGGCGATCCATGCGATCTGCGATGCTCTTCTCTCTGCAGCACAAATGGGGGATGTTGGTACCGTTTTTGGAACGGATAAGCCCGAATGGGCAGGTGCATCCGGCGTGAAGATGCTGGCATATGTCACTGAACTTCTTAAAGCCAAGAATTTTAGTATTAATAATGTATCGGTGGTCATTGTTGGTAATGAGCCAAGAATTGGTACCCGGAGATTGGAGGCGCAGGAATTGTTATCACAGATTTTGTCGGCGCCCGTTTCACTCTCGGCGACGACCACTGATGGAATGGGTTTCACTGGGCGCGGAGAAGGAGTCTCTGTCACAGCGACTGCGCTGGTGATAGCGCCATGACGCTTTCGTTTTACAACACGATGACTCGCACGACTTCTGAATTTAAACCGCTAGTCGAAGGCAAAGTCGGTATCTATCTCTGTGGTGCGACAGTTCAAGGCGCGCCACATATCGGCCATATTCGCAGCGGCGTTAACTTCGACATTTTGCGACGATGGCTGACGCATTCGGGATACGACGTTACGTTTATTCGTAATGTCACAGATATCGATGACAAGATTTTGCACAAGGCGGTACACGAAAATATTCCTTGGTGGGCAGTTGCCATGAAGTATGAAAAGGCTTTCGCCTGGGCATATGAAACATTGAATGTTTTGCCCCCTACCTATGAGCCACGAGCTACTGGTCACATCACGCAAATGGTCGAACTCATGCAGACATTGATCGACAATGGTTCGGCGTATGCGCCTGGTAACGGCGATGTCTACCTCGACGTTCGCTCTTTAAAGTCCTACCTAACTCTCTCCAACCAGAAGTTAGATGATCTGCAATCAACCGGTGACTCGGAAGATTCGTTCAAGAAGGATCCGCGCGATTTCGCGCTCTGGAAGGCTGCTAAACCAGGGGATCCCTCTTGGCCAACTCCTTGGGGAGCCGGTCGTCCAGGTTGGCACTTAGAGTGCTCGGCCATGGCCCACGTTTATCTCGGAGCCGAATTTGATATTCACGGTGGTGGCCTAGATTTAATTTTTCCACATCACGAAAATGAAATTGCGCAATCCGAGTCAGCTGGTTGGGGTTTTGCCCAGGTATGGATGCACAATGCTTGGGTCACGGCATCTGGCGAGAAGATGAGCAAGTCTCTTGGAAATTCGCTACTGGTTTCAGAAATCGTTAAAAAAGTTCGCCCCATTGAATTGCGTTGGTACCTCGGTAGTGCGCACTACCGTTCGATGGTCGAGTTCTCCTTCGAAGCGCTGGAAGAAAATTCCATTAACTTCCGTCGTATCGAAGGTTTCTTAATCCGCGCCTCCGAGATTTTGCAGCGCACTCCGGATATTTCGATCTCCGAAAAATTCGCATCCGCGATGAACGATGATCTAGCCGTGCCAACGGCACTTGCTGATATTTCAGATTTGGTGCGCGAAGGTAACTCGGCAGTAACAGCAGGCGACAATCAATCCCTAGACACGATCGCTACGAGAGTACGTGGCGCACTTTATATATTGGGATGCGATCCCTTTGATTCTGTATTTGCATCTGATGCGGGAAATAATTCTTCTGCAATGGATGGATTGGTCTCGCTGGCACTTGCACAGCGGGAAGCAGCACGCGCGCGCAAAGATTTTGCCGCGGCTGACGCGATCCGCGATCAGATTCTCGAGTTAGGAATAATAATTGAAGACACTCCTGCAGGTCCGCGCTGGACATTGGCTCGTTGATGCGTCCTGGTAAAAAAAGGCGTGAATCTGCCGCCGCTCCGAAACGTCCCGCTACCCGGCGCCCGGCCTCCAGGCTGGAGACACGTCCCAACTCCGATGCCGTCGCAGGTCGCAACAGCGTGGTTGAAGCACTTCGCGCCAAAATTCCCGCTAAAGAGCTCTACATAGCCGAACGTGCCGAAATTGATGAGCGCATGCAGGAAGCGCTCCGCTTAGCAAAGCGTCAAGATCTGGTCATCAAAGAGGTCGCACGTGGTGTGCTTGATGGTTTAACTGGCACAACGATGCATCAAGGAATTGCTTTGGTTATCAAGCCTTTCCAGTACAAACCATTCGGCGAACTCGTTGAAAAAGCCGAAAAACCAGCGTTAATCGTTGGTCTTGATGGAGTAACCGATCCGCACAACCTCGGTGCCATCGTTCGTAGTGCTGCTGCATTTGGTGCTGATGGCGTTGTAATCCCCGAGCGTCGCAATGCTGCCATGACAGGTTCAGCTTGGAAATCTTCTGCTGGCGCTGCTGCTCGACTTCCCATCTCGCAAGTCACCAATATGGTGCGCTCCATTGAAGATGCTAAGAAGGCTGGGTTTTTCGTTGTTGGGCTAGATGCCGAAGGCGATGAATCACTTCCCAAGTTTTCTCTCGCAAAAGAGTCCGTCTATTTAATCGTTGGTTCCGAAGGAAAAGGTATTTCACGACTTGTACGTGAAAAATGTGACTTAGTGCTTTCCATCCCAATGGAATCCACCGTCGAATCTTTGAATGCCAGCGTCGCAACTGCGGTAGTTATGTATTGGATCACACAGGAGCGCAATAAGAACTAATGGCTAATTTCACTCGGTACCTAGCCCTCGGAGATTCTATGACCGAGGGCATGTGTGATGAATTAATAAATGATAATTATCGCGGTTGGGCAGATCGTGTTGCCGATTCATTGGCGAAAGATTTTCCTGGATTTACGTATATGAATCTAGCAATTCGCGGAAAACTTTTAGGGCAAGTAATTTCCGAGCAAATTCCGGTTGCAATGAACTTTATTGAAGGAAAACAAACTTTGGTTTCCTTTCACGCAGGTGCTAATGATGTTCTCAGGCCTAAATACCAATCGGATATCACTTTTAGACTTTATGAAGAAGGTGCAAAGCAAATCGCTGCTTCCGGCGCCACATTGATTCTTTTTACCGTTATCGAAAAAGCTACTGGTAAAGGTAAGACCGCTGAACTGTGGGAGAGTCGCTTCAAAGATTTCAACATCAATGTCCGCCGGGTTGCTGCAGAACTAGGCGCGATTCTGATCGAGTGGAATGAAGCTCTCTTTCTCTCCGATCGCCGTTTTTTGGCGCCTGATCGCTTGCACCTCAATGAAGATGGTCATTACCGAGTTTCGCAAGGTGTCCTAGAAAAGTTGGGACAACCCTTCGATCCTGCTTGGCGCATCCCGCTTCCAGAAGCTCAACCTGAAAGTAAATTCGTAGATTTAGTCAGAGATGCCCGATGGCTCTTCACTTTTGCCCTGCCTTGGGTATGGCGTCGGATTAGAGGGAAATCCTCTGGGGATGGCCGAAAAGCCAAGCACGAACAACCTATTGCCTGGTTGTAGGCAGCCCCGTTCAGGGGCAGTCCACCCTCGGGTTACCTTATATTCACCCTTTTCTAGCAAAATGGGCATATGTCCTCCCACTCGATAGCCGAAAACCCTCGTGAGCGTCTAGTTGATCGCGAGATGAGCTGGTTGGCTTTCAATGAGCGAGTGCTGGAACTGGCTGAAGACGAAGCCATACCTTTACTGGAACGCTGTCGCTTTTTGGCGATCTTCACTTCTAACTTGGATGACTTCTTCATGATTCGTGTAGCAACGTTGAAGCGTAAACTTGAAGCCGGAATTACAAAGACAAATACCGCGGGATATACACCAGCACAATTAATGACCGCTATCTCACAAAAAACTCAAGAACTTACGGCTCGCCAATCGAAAACTTTTCACGAAAGCGTCATCCCTGCATTGGCTGCAGCTGGAATCCAACTACCCAAATGGAACGATCTCAATGACGATGAGAAAACTTACGTCAACAAGATTTTTCATGAACGGATTTTTCCGGTACTGACGCCTTTGGCTGTTGACCCTTCGCACCCTTTTCCATATATCAGCGGTCTCTCTCTCAATCTAGCCGTGGTCGTGAAACGGATTGATGAAGATCAAGAGTTCTTTGCCAGAGTTAAGGTTCCATCCAACCTGCCGCGATTTATTGGCACTTCACAATACGATGCAACGCGTTTCATCCCGCTCGAACAAGTGATCATCGCAAACCTTCAGGAACTCTTTCCCGGAATGAAGATCGAGGACTACTACACCTTCCGTCTCACTCGAAATGCAGACCTTGAACTTGAAGAAGATGAGTCTGAAAATTTACTGGCTTCCATGGAACAAGAACTATTGCGACGTAAGTTTGGACCGCCAGTGCGTTTGGAAGTAGATAGCGACATCAAATCTGAGCTTCTTCAAACTCTTATGGATGAGCTTGATATTCGTCCACAAGATGTTTCCCGATCCATCGAGCCCTTGGATTTAACTGGTCTGAATCGAATTGCCGATATCGATCGACCAGATTTAAAGTTTGAAGCATTTAGTAACAAAGTCGCTTGGGATTTGCGGGATGTAAATCCAGATTCGGCGGATGATTTTTTTGACGCAATAAGACGTCGCGAAATCATCTTGCACCATCCTTACGAGTCTTTTACCTCCTCCGTTGTGCGCTTTCTCGATGAAGCCGCGCGGGATTCATCGGTGCTAGCAATCAAGCAAACGCTTTACCGAACTTCTGGTGACTCACCGATCGTCGAAGCGCTTATTGAAGCGGCCGAGGCCGGAAAACAAGTACTCGCAGTCGTTGAAATTCGTGCTCGCTTTGATGAATTGGCCAACGTGCGCTGGGCTCGAAAACTGGAAGATGCCGGAGTTCATGTTGTTTATGGTCTGGTTGGCTTTAAAACCCACGCCAAATTGTCGCTGGTGGTCCGCGAAGAAGCACAAGGTATTCGTCGATACGTCCACATGGGTACGGGTAATTACAACCCTAAGACTGCTCGCTTATATGAAGATTTTGGAATCCTCAGCGCCGACCCGGTCCTGGGTGATGACGTAAACAAGCTATTCAATCAGCTTTCAGGATTTGCACCACAAACTTCTTTCGAGCGAATTTTGGTGGCTCCGCGAACCTTGAGATCTGGCCTACTCGAGCGCATTGATCGGGAAATCGAAAATCACAAAAACGGTAAACCAGCCTTTATCCGCATGAAACTTAATTCAATCCTGGACGAAGAATTTGTAGAAGCGCTCTACAAGGCTTCAATCGCGGGAGTAAAAGTAGATCTCATCGTTCGAGGAATTTGTTCCATCAAGCCGGGGGTTCCAGGTTTGTCGGAAAATATCCGCGTCGTGTCAATTTTAGGCCGCTTTCTTGAACACTCCCGAATTATTCATTTTTGTAATAACGGCGAGGATGAGCTCTGGATTGGGAGCGCCGATCTCATGCATCGCAATCTAGACCGTCGGGTTGAAAGTATGGTCAAACTTGTTCAGCTGGACCACAAACGACTATTAGTTCGAGCTATTGATACTTATCTCTCACCAACGATGTCACACTGGACCATGGAAGCTAGTGGCGATTGGCATCACACTCAATTTTCGAGCACAGGAGAAAGATTGCAAGATCTACATGCGGCATCGATTCAGTGGTATCGGGAGCGCGGATGACACCTACCGTCATTGCTGCGGGAGCGGTTGTCTGGCGAAAAGAAGCTGGCGACTCAGTTCTCGTTGCACTTGTTCACCGCCCTCGATACGACGATTGGTCGCTACCAAAAGGAAAGATCGAACCGGGCGAAACGCTAATTTCGTGTGCATATCGTGAAGTCATGGAAGAAACAAACCTTCCCGTAAATTTGGGTCCGTACATCGGTGTTGTTGAATATTTTGTGCCGGACGGTCTGAAGCAAGTTCACTACTGGTGCGCTCGTGTTGAGGAAGATCAGTACACCTTTAAAGCTAATGATGAAGTGGATCAAATGATTTGGTTTTCTCCATCGGATGCGATCGAAAAAGCCACGCGAGAAAGTGACCGCGAGATTCTGGCGAAGTTCATTGAATCTCCATATGACTCCAGTGTTTTCGTTATGTTGCGCCACGCGAAGGCGCTAGCACGTCAAGAATGGCAAGGCGATGACGATGATCGTCCGCTGGAACTCACTGGTCAATTGCAAGCAAAGCGCATGCTCTCTATTTATCAAGTGTTTGGCTTGAAAGAGATATATACATCCGATGCAGTTCGTTGCTTCGATACGGTGGCCATTTTGGCAAAGAGCTTGAAGATTGATGTCCAAGTGGCTCAAGAAATCAGTGAGTACACCTTCAAGAAAAATAAGGAAAAATCACGTGATTTCGTAAAGGAACTCATTAAAAAGAATGAGACGCTCTTAATCTGCAGCCACAATCCAGTTCTTCCCAAGATGTTGGAAAAATTGACTAAGAAAGTGGATGTCGAATACGAAGGTTCAAAATTGCTACCCGGGGAGTCCTGGGTCTTGCACCACAATAAAAAGGAAGTTCTGCAGGTGGATCGCTTGCCTGCCCCGCACATTTAAATCAGGATTTCATCCAGTCCATATATTTCAAAACGATGCCTTCGCGCAAAGCCCAAGGGCAGATTTCAAGCTCGGGAAGATCGAGATTGCGCATCACACTTTCGGTAACAAAAGCACCGGCCACGATTTGGCGAGCACGGTTGGAGGAAACTCCTGGAAGTTTGGTGCGCTCCTCAAGAGTCATTCCTGCTAGCTTGGTGGATATTTTACGAATGGCATCAACTTTGATGGTTTTACCGTTGCCACCAAACCAATCACCACAAAGTCGGGCAAGGGTGCGAAGCGTCTTGCTGGTAGCGATCGAGCGGTCGGTGTCTTGGTGATGCACCAAAGCAGGCAAAACTTCTTCCAGTTGAGATTCGATGGAATCACGAAGGGCGCGAATGCTCTTGTCCGAATGAGGGTCTCCTTGAAGATGGTTCTTTGTCATCCGACCCGCCCCAAGCGGCAATGAGACTGCAACTTCAGGAGCCTCATCAACGCCGACAGCAATCTCTAATGAACCGCCCCCGATATCGATCACCAATAAGCGACCGCTGGACCATCCAAACCATCGTCTAGCTGCGAGAAAAGTTAATTTTGCTTCTTCTTCGCCCGACAACACTTGTAGATCAATCGCAAAATCTTTGTTGATTGAGGCAATGATTTCTTCGCCATTGGAAGCTTCGCGCAGCGCTGATGTGGCAAAGGGGAGGAGTTCATTGACTTGAACAGATTTTGCCTGGGTAACCGCATGCTTAATAGAGAGACGGAGTTGGGAGATCCCAAGTTCGGAAATATTATTGTTTGAATCGAGAAAATCGGTTAGCCGAAGTTCTTCCTTGAAATTGAAGGTTGGGACTGGCCGAGCGCCGGGGTGGGTATCGACCACCTGTAGGTGGACGGTATTTGACCCGACATCAAGAACCCCTAGGCGCATAGACGGAACCTACTATCTGTTTGAGCGACTTTTGTACGGGAAATCAGGTGCGTCACCCGTGCCATAATTACCCCTTGGCTTGGGGCAAACCCCATCTGTTCAAGCCTCCCTAGCTCAGTGGTAGAGCATCCGCCTTGTAAGCGGAAGGTCGTCAGTTCAATCCTGACGGGGGGCTCCACTCTCAGCAGTGAATAAGGGGCATATTGATGTACGGCTTCGCACTCTTTACCTCAGTTTTCATCGCCACCGCGGTAGAAGCCGTCGAGGCCTTGACCATCGTCCTAGCTGCCGGAACTGCGCGGGATTGGAAGTCAGCTTTTCGGGGTGTGTATGCCGGTTTGGCGCTCCTTGCGGTAATTATCGCGGTATTTGGTCCAGCGATTTCACGGGCTCCGATTTCTGTTTTGAGAATCCTGGTCGGTGGACTCCTCTTGGTTTTTGGATTGCAATGGTTGCGCAAGGCGATTCTTCGAGCCAGCGGATTTAAGGCGCTGCACGATGAAGAAAAGATCTACCAAGAAGAGTTAAAGCTTGCGCGCGCGGCAAAACGTGAGAGTCGAGTTGGAGTTGACGACTGGTTCGCTTTTACTTTGGCCTTTAAAGGTGTAGTCCTCGAAGGTCTCGAGATTGTCTTTATCGTTCTGACTTTTGGCGCCATTCAAAAAGATGTGGGATTGGCTTCGATTGCGGCATTAACGGCGGTTGCAGTGACTGTCATTACTGGTTTTGTGGTTCACAAACCTCTATCGAAAGTGCCAGAGAACACCATGAAATTTGTGGTCGGAATCATGCTTACTTCATTTGGAATTTTCTGGGGAGTCGAAGGATCGGGAGCGCACTGGCCCGGCGACAATGTCGCGGTCCCGCTGATAATTGCTTTTGTGGCTGCACTTTCTCTGATGATTGTTCAACTTTCAAAAAAACGGTTTGCCGAGTTAGTTGTAGTGACGGTATCTGCCAAGAGTGAGGTCTCAACTGCAGGGGTGACCTCTGGTTCACGTGTTTTTGCGCAGATTCTTTCCTTTGGTGCGTTCTGGTATGACTTTATTATTGGTGATGACTGGACCGTTGCGGCGATCGTTGTATTCAGTTTTGCGCTGACCAAATCTTTTTCGACACAAATTAATGATTGGTGGATAGTTCCGATCATGGTTTTTATTGCTCTTGGAACCAGCCTGCAACGAGCGACAAAAAAGTTCACCTAATCATCATCTCAAGAACAATTATTGGTTGCCTTTCTGTGGTCTGATGGTTCAAATTCTAGGGAGCGGTGCGATGAAAAAAGTTGTTGTCGTTGGTGGCGGAATCTTTGGCACCATGCACGCATATCTTGCTCTTCAAGAAGGTTATTCGGTCATTCAATGCGAACGTGATCTCAGAGCTCAATCTGCGTCGGTGAGAAATTTTGGTCTCATTTGGGTGAGCGGTCGCGAAGTCGGAGCCGAACTCGAGATGGCCCTGCGAGCACGTGAACTATGGGCAGAGGTGGGATCCGCTGTTCCGCAAACTGGGTTTCGGGCGAACGGCTCGTTGACGATTGCGCGAAATCAGGCCGAACTGCAAGTTCTGGAAGAGGCAGCGGCGATGCCAGATGCCCAACTCCGAGGATTTTCGTTGCTGACTAAAAGCCAGACCACAGCGCTTGAACCAGTGCTCGACGGTGATTTCTTGGGTGCCTTGCGCTGTGAATTAGACGCAGCCGCGGAACCCCCCTTATTGCTCTCTTCTCTCCGCGAGTATTTAAAAAGCAATGAGAATTACCAGTGGCAGCCCAATTTTGAGGTTATGGAGTTCAAATCTGACTCCTCGGGAAATCACGTTACCGATGTAAAGGGACAAACACTTTCCGGTGACCTGCTCGTCATATGCCCGGGTTCGTCACACAAGGGATTCCTCTCTGGTTTATTTGTGGAAGCCCCAGTGCGTCGAGTTCGGTTGCAGATGGCTGCCACAGTTCCACTTCCTACCAAATTGGGTCACTCTGTTGCCGACGGTGATTCGCTTCGCTATTACCCGGCGTTTAAAGATCTCTCCATAAATAAATTGCCGCCCCAAAGCGAAATTGCCGCTCGCAAGAAAATGCAACTTTTGATGGTTCAACGGCTGGATGGCACGCTAACCATCGGCGATACACACGAATACGAAGAGCCTTTTGACCATGAATTATCGGAAGAGCCGTACGAGCACCTTTCCGGGGTCATCAGCGCCATATTTGGCAAGAAGGCACCGACTGTTGCTCGACGCTGGGACGGTATTTATAGTCAATCAACCAGCTCCGATTTGTACTTTAGAAAAACAATCGCTCCGGGTGCGGTTGTTGTAACCGGCGGTGGGGGACGAGGAAATACTTTGTCTCCAGCGATAGCGGAAGAAACGATGAAGCAATGGCGCTAGTAAAGATGGCAATTTTCGATGTAGCCGGAACAACAGCACAAGATGACGGTTTAGTAGTTCGAGCCTTTCAAGGGGCAGTCATCAGCATGGGTATCGACCCTAATTCGGATCAATTTCAAGAGATGACTAAGTACGTCATCGCCACGATGGGCGTCCGTAAAATTGATGTTTTTCTCCATCTCTTTGACGGCAATTCAATTTTGGCCGAGGAAGCCCACGAGAAGTTTGTTGCTGGGTATATTGATTTAGTTAAAGCGGGCGAACTAGAAGAGTTTGAAGGCGTTAGTAATCTATTCCGAAAATTACGCGAGGCTGATGTAGCCATTGGAATCACGACCGGCTTTCCGCGCGAAATTTTAGATCGAATCATTTCCAATTTGGGTTGGAGCTCTTTGATTGACACATCGGTGGCTGCCTCGGAAGTTGATACTGGTAGACCTGCGCCAGACATGATCCTGCGCTCCATCGAACTCTTTAATGTTCAGACCGGTGCACACGTTTCCCCAAGCGAGGTGGCAGTTATTGGCGATACCGAATCAGACATGGGAAGTGGGATTAACGCCCAGGTGAAGTTCATCGTGGGAGTTACTTCGGGTGCTCATAACGAAGAACGTCTCAAATCTCACGGAGCGACTCACGTTTTGTCACATTCCACCGACCTCTTTGAGGTCATTGCATAAATCCAATTGTTAACTTTCTGCTCACCAAAATAACGCCAAATATCCCCTAGTACGATAACTATCGAGGGTTGGCTACCCCTACATCTCTCAAGGAGGACTTATGCGTAAGCATTTTGCATTAGGAGCCGTCGCGGCAATGGTTGTTGCGATTCTCCCAGTTGCTGTTACATCAGCATCCGTGGCTGCCGTCAAGGCATCCGAAGCAACATCAGTTAAAGATTTCGCAGGTGGTTTTGACGGTCTCGTCACCGCTTGCAAGAAGGAAAAGGCACTTAACGTCATCACCCTTCCTCGTGACTGGGCAAACTACGGCGAAGCAATGGACCTATTCTCAAAGGCTTTCGGCGTCAAGATCTACGATGACAATCCCGATGGATCTTCAGCTTATGAAATCCAAACCATCAAGACTGCTCCAAAGTCAAAGCAACCAGACGTAATTGACGTTGGCGTATCCGTGCTTGACGATGCAGTCGGAAACGACCTTTTGGCTGAGTACCGTGTAGCAACCTGGAATGATATTCCAAACAACTACAAGGACACATTGAATGCCACCTACTACGGTGACTATGCCGGCCAGATCGCAATCATGTATGACACCTCAATTCCAGTTGCTCCAAAGTCCATCAAGGATCTTTTGAAGCCAGAATTCAAGGGTCTCGTCGCAATCTCCGGTGATCCAACACAATCACAACAAGCATTGATGAGCGTTTTCGCTGCATCTGTAGCTAACGGTGGATCAACCAACGACATCCAAAAAGGTATCGATTTCTACTCCAAGCTCAAGGCAAGTGGAAACTTTGTCTCCGTTAACGGAAACACCACCAACTTTGCTGCTGGTGCATACAAGGTTGTTCTGAACTGGAACTTCAACGGTCCAGGAACTGTTGCTGCTGCAAAGCAACTCGGCAAGGATGTTAAGTTCGTTATTCCTTCCGACGCAGTTCTACAAGGAACTCCTTACATGCAAGCAATCAACAAGAACGCTCCACACCCAGCATGTGCTCGCTTGTGGGAAGAGTTCATGTACTCACAGAACAAGGGCAAGATCACCAGCCAGCTAACAGCTGCTGACATCAAGCTTTCCGGTTCTAAGTTGTTCCCAAAGCTCATGGGCGGACAGAACATCTTCATCACCGGTGGAGCTACTCCAATCCAGTTCCCAGCAATGGTGAAGAAGGGCTTGAATGTTCCTCCTCCATCAGCCATCGTTTCCTACGCTGGCAAGTTGGCTGCAGTAACACCAAATGCAGATCAACAAGCTGCAGCTAAGAAGATCCTCGTATCAGCTTGGCCAAATCTCTAATATGAATCAACAGGTTGAAGCCACCGCTCGAAAGGGCGGTGGCTTCTCTCTCATTAAAAAGGGGCTGCCGTTAGCGCCTTTTTCTGCAGTATTTATCTTCTTTTTTTGCTGGCCAATTTTTCAGATTTTCCGGAATTCAATCTCCGACGGAAAAGGTCATTACGGTCTCAGCGCCTATCGCTTGATGTTCACCAAGCCGTACATGCACGCCTTTTCAGTATCACTCGAACTTTCATTCTTCTCCGCTCTTTCCGCCGGAATTATTGGCGCAATCGTCGCCTTTTACGTCTACCGCAGCAGCCCAGGGTTGCGCTCTGGTATCGCGATGCTTTCTGGCGTTTTGGCTAACTCTGGCGGTGTCCCGCTCGCCTTCATGTTTATTGCAGCCTTCGGCGCCCAAGGCGGTGTAGTAACTCTGCTCAAAAAAGTTGGTTTCGACATTTACGCTACTGGTTTTTCTCTATACAGCCTGACCGGGCTAATTTTGGTTTACAGTTTCTTTCAGATCCCACTGATGCTTTTGGTTTTCACTCCAGCTTTACAAGGTGTGCGCAACGAGTGGCGCGAAGCAAACAACTCTCTGGGCGGATCCAATTTTCAATTCATTCGTTGGGTGCTTATTCCGGTTCTCTTTCCAGCCTTTTTAGCCTCGACACTTTTGCTTTTCGCCAGCGCTTTTTCTGCATTTGCGACCGCTCGTGCACTAACAGGTGGAAGCGTTGGGCTGGTTCCACTTGTCATTGGTTCGTTGATTGATGGAAACGTAATTACCGATCAAGCCAACCTTGGTGATGCTTTGGCAGTAGGAATGGTTGTGGTTTCGGCCATCGTTATGGGCTTCTATGGCCTTTCTCTGAAATGGGCCAAGCGATGAACCGACGCGCGTTTGATGTAATCCGTTACGGAATTCTGGCTATAGGTCTGTGCTTCTTTATCCTGCCGGTTGCCTCTGCCATCGAATTTAGTTTGCGCAGTTATGGAAATAAAGGTCATAACTTCTCTAACTATCAATGGATCTTCCAACAGGAAGATTTCTTTATAAACATCACTATCTCTTTAAAGTTGGCTCTTGTCGCGGCACTTTTAACACTCGTGACAGTAGTACCTGCAGTCACCTACCTGCACCTAGAAGGCGCTCGTTACAAGCGCATTTTTGAATTCTTGGCGATCTTGCCACTAGTTGTTCCGGTTGTCTCGCTTGCTATCGGCGCCCAAAAAGCTATGCCCGAGTTCATCCAGAACAGTCAATACGAATTGGCCTTCTTCTACGTAGTAATTGCTATTCCTTACACATTCCAGTCTCTTAATGTTGGGCTCTCGTCGATTCCGTTGAAGACTTTGGTCGAAGCTTCTCGCAGTCTTGGAGCCAGCTTTACTCGAACTGTGCTCTCGGTGATTATCCCCGCAATTCGTGGGTCAATCAATTCAGCGATTTTCTTGGCCATCACTTTGTCGTTCGGTGAGTTCACTCTGACTTCGTTACTGCACTGGGAAACCTTCCCGGTTTGGATCACTCGTGCTTCACAAGGAAACGTTCTCGGTTCCATCGCGCTATCTATGTTCTCGCTTATTGGTGCATGGATTCTGTTGATTGGCGTACAAGCTGCACAAAATTGGAAGGGCATAAAACTCAAGAAGAGTGCCCCCGAAATATCTGAAGAAGAGGTACTTGCATGAGCGCGAAAAAAATCGAGAGCAAAGTAAGTTTGCAAAATTTGAGCAAACACTATGGCAACGTTGCAGCCTTGGTGGATTTCTCACTCGAGATGCGAACTGGCGAGATGGTCTCCTTGCTCGGACCTTCGGGTTGCGGCAAAACTACCGTTCTGCGGATTTTGGGTGGCCTGGATCCTGATCATGGTGGTCAGATTTTTGTCGATGGTGAGAACATCACTGGCTCGACATCTGATAAGCGCAATATGGGCATGGTTTTTCAGGCATATTCACTCTTTCCAAATATGACTGTCGCCGAGAACGTCGAATACGGGCTCCGCGTTCGCAAAATAGCGCCAGATATTCGTCGTAAGAAGAGCATGGAATTGCTAGAGATGGTGCATCTCAGCCATCGCCCCGAGGCTTACCCAGCACAACTCAGCGGTGGCCAACAACAACGCGTCGCTTTGGCTCGCGCGCTGGCGATTGCACCAAAGGTGCTGTTACTCGATGAGCCACTCTCCGCACTTGACGCTCAAGTTCGTGTTCAAATTCGCGAGGAAATTCGTCGTATTCAATTAGAGACCGAAACCACGACCTTGTTTGTTACCCACGATCAAGAAGAAGCCATGTCTGTTTCCGACCGCGTTGGTGTTATGAGCGCCGGGCAACTAGAACAGATTGACTCCCCTGCCGCCCTCTACAACAAGCCAACCAGCGCTTTTGTCGCCTCCTTCGTTGGCGTCACCAACAAGATCCCGGCTGAGATCGATGGAAAGGGACGAGTTCGAGTCCTGAACCAAAAGATCGAATTATCGAAGAATTCTGTTGGTATTTCTGCTGGTTCCCCAGTGCTGGCTTTAGTCCGTCCCGAAAATATTGTTTTGGCTAGTGATTCTGATGAAGAAACACAATCAGGAGCGGTCATTACCAAGTCTTTTCTTGGACCGTTAACTAAAATAGGGGTCGACTTAGGAATGGCTAATCTTGTCTACGTAAATATGACTAGCCAGGAAGCTCGCAAGATCGACGTGGGCAGCAGAGTTGCACTCAAGATCACATCAGAGGAGTTAATGGTTGCCAGCGTTTGATATCGACACTCAAGCAACCACTATCAAACGTGGCGATGCAAATGATCAAGGTTGGCGCTCACTAGAAAATTTTGATGGCGAACCTCGTGTGGGAAAGCCTGCGAGCAGTGAAGCGACTCCGTTATTAACCCTTCTGCATATTTCAGATCTTCACATTTGCGATGCACAATCTCCGGCTCGGGCTGAAATCATGGATCGATATGCCGACCCACACAATCCATTGTCTGAGTTAGTGGGTTACGTCGGTACATATCGCCCGCAGGAGATTTTGACCGTGCAAACGTTAGAAGCGCTGGTGCAATCTCTTAACCAGATTAATCATGGAATTGAATCGACTCGCCCCGTGGATGCAGTGGTCATTACTGGCGATGTCACTGACAATTCCCAACAGAACGAATTGAACTGGTATATCAACGTCTTAGATGGTGGCGAGGTTACGCCGGACAGTGGAAGTTCTGACTCTTGGGAGGGCGTGGCATCAACCAGTGCCGATAGTTATGACCCTTCCTATTGGAATCCAGAAGGAACACCCGCAGGATGTGAAGAGGATTACCCACGTTCGATCTATGGGTTCCCAACGATCCCAGGGTTGATGGATGCCGTTCGTAAAAGCTTTACAGCCAGCGGATTGCGGCACAAGTGGTTAGCAACCCACGGTAATCATGATGCTCTTTTACAAGGAACCGTGCCGGCGGATGCATTCCTAGACCAATTTGTCATTGGTGATAAGCGAGTTCAGTCACTAGATCCGCAGACTAATATCGGCGAACTTTTGAGCCGCTTTCAGATGGTTGGCCCAGCCCATTACCCATCTCCCGATGGAACGATAACTCGTCCGATTGTTGCCGATGAGCGGCGCAAATTCACCAAACCAAAAGACTGGGCCAAGTTGCATTTGGCCTGTGGACACGATCACGGTCTCACTCACGAGAATGAGTCTGCTGCCACCAAGTACTGGTTTAAAGATATCGACGGAATTAGATTAATTTCATTGGATACCGTCAACATCAACGGTGGATGGCAAGGCTCTTTGGACCAAGTGCAGTTTGATTGGTTGAAGACAATCTTGCTAGATCAAAAACCTAAGTATTTTGTAGTGCTCTCTCACCATCCTGCTGGCGATCTTTTCAATGACTTTGGTGGACCCCAAGAAGAGGCGCGAATCAAAGAGCGAGAGGTGGTCGATCTTCTCCTTTCTGAACCTCGGGTCATTCTTTGGTTGGCCGGTCACACACACGTTCATAAAATCGATGAGATCTCTAACGAAGTCTCGAGTTTTTGGCATGTGCAAACCGCTTCAAATGTGGACTGGCCCCAGCAAGGTCGGCTACTAGAGATTTTGGAAGATGGTGCGGATATCGTGATTTCGACTTCGGTCATTGATCACCAGGGGCCAGTAAATACAGATACTGCTTCTGTTGACTTGGCTAACCCAATCGCGTTGGCTGGAATTTCAAGGTTGCTTGCGGCAAATGATTGGCAACGCCGCGAAGGACCTAACGATGTCGAGTTGATGTCCGGTGAACCTTCGGATCGTAATATTCATCTTCGACGCAGGTCCAATTAGTTTCTTAACTTGATTGCCAAAGTTATGGGTGGAATTCTCGCGTTTCCGTTCTCAAAAACGCTCCTTTAGGTCACAAAAGCGGTGTGAGAATTCAAATAGTGCTGGCTCGTGCTCTTGATTTTCTTACTGGCCAGTCACCCTCTACCGTGAATATCTCTAAGTTCGTTAGGACTGGAAACATCTGGCGAGAGGTGTAGTAATAGGTATGGCAAATGTGAAACCGTGGCCGCGCATTATCCAAGGCGGCATGGGAGTCGGACTTTCCAATTGGACGCTGGCCAAAGCCGTCGCCATGCGTGGAGAGCTTGGCGTGGTTTCCGGCACTGCTGTCGATACCGTGATGGTCCGCCGTCTTCAAAATGGTGACTTAGATGGCACCGTCCGTCGGGCATTAGCCCACTTTCCTTCTCAAGAAATAGCCAAGCGAGTTCTGGATCGATATTTCCGAATTGAACCGCGCACGAGCGATGAAACTTTCATGCTAGTTCCCAAGCCATCTCTCACGCCCAGCCAAGAAGCTATTGAAATTGTTGTGGTCGCCAATTTCGTTGAAGTCTGGTTGGCAAAAGAAGGACACGACGGTCTAGTAGGAATTAATTTCTTAGAAAAGATTCAGATGGCAACTCCGCCAGCAATTCTGGGCGCGATGTTGGCCAAAGTGGATTACGTGTTAATGGGAGCAGGCATTCCTCGGGAAATCCCGCGGCTCATTAAAGATTTCTCGGAAGGCAAAGAAGGCTTCATCAATGTTGAAGTCATTGGGACGGATCCAGTTAAGTTAACTTTAGATCCCAAAAAAGTATTAGGAGATTCACTTCAACAATTAGTCGCCCCGAAATTTTTAGCAATTGTTTCTTCGGATATTTTGGCTTCCTACCTTGCTAAGGATGAAACAACCAGACCTGATGGTTTTGTTATCGAGGGCCATCTTGCAGGAGGTCACAATGCCCCACCTAGGGGTAAGAAGTTTGATGAAAACAATGAACCCATCTACAACGAACGCGATGAACCAAATTTGGTCAAGATGCAAACTCTAGGAATTCCCTATTGGTTGGCCGGGGCGTATGGCAGTCCCGAACGAGTTGCTGAAGCAATTGCCACGGGTGCTCAAGGTGTTCAAGTGGGTACGCTCTTTGCGCTCTGTACAGATTCTGGCTTAACTGCCGAAATTCGCAATCATCTTCTTGATGAGATCAAGAACGATCGCCTCAAAATCGCGACTGATGCCGCCGCTTCACCGACTGGTTTTCCAATCAAGATTGCAATCCTTCCCGGTACTTTGACCGACACGGATCTCAACCTCAATCGCAGCGCTCTCTGCGACCTGGGTTATCTACGAGTGCCATTCCTTAATCCCAACGGGCGGATTGATTATCGATGTGCTGCTGAGCCAGATGATATGTATGTCCGAAAGGGAGGGGCCGCTGAAGAAACCCGCGGTCGCCAATGTCTGTGCAACGGCCTGACCGCCAATATTGGGCTGGGTCAACACCGACGCAGCGGCTATGACGAGCTGCCACTCGTTACCCTGGGCGCAGATCTTGTAGGGCCAAAGATTTTGTTGCAGGAGCACCCCGATGGATGGAACGCGGTGACGGCTGTTGATTGGCTGCTTAGTTCCGTTTGAGCGCGAAACTCATTGAATATTCAACAAAATGTGAGGTGATTGCCACCCTTCCAGCGGGTGAAAGCCAGATGCATCCAACACACTTTCTCCATGGAAAATCTTTCGCGCAGAAGTGTCATATCCACCATGGCTTTGGCTTTAACGTGGATTACGGGAACCTCAGCCTTTGGTGCTGCTAAAAAGAAGCCAACCCCTACGCCGAAAAAGAAAGTTGTTACGAAGAAGCCGACTCCGTCAGCTTCGGCGAAGCCTTCACCTTCACCAGATCCAAGTGCGTCAGAAAAACCGACGCCTTCATCTTCACCATCGGAGAAGAGTTCGAATTTGATTTTACTTCAGTATCAAGAAGGCGATAGTGGTCCAGTAAAGACTGTGGGTGCCGAACTACTTTCCTCCGGCCAAAGTTTGCGTGCTTTTTATCAAGCATCTTCCGGTTCTTCGAAGGTTCCGATCTTGCTCCACCGTAAGAGCACTGGGGATTTCCTGGCATTCACTGCGGTATGTACTCACCAAGGTTGCATCATTAACGATGTAACTCCGAAGACTTTTGATTGCGCTTGTCACGGATCCTCCTATGACAGCAATACCGGTATCCCATCAACATTGTCACCTGCAAAGCGCCCATTGACGCAATATCCGGTTGTTGCAAAGGAGGGTTCGCTCTTCCTCGAACGCGCTTAGAATAAGGCGTGGCCCGCAGCGTTAAATCCCTTACCTGGATAAACCTTTGGACTGTTTACATCATTTGGGGCTCGACCTATTTCGCCATAGCTATCGCGGTGAAGTCGATGCCTTCCCTTCTTGGAATGGGTATACGTTTTCTAGGTGCCGGGACTATTCTCGGCTTAGTTCTGATCATAAAGAATGGTTGGCGCGCTTTGGCAGTGCCAAAGCGGGAAATTATCTCTGCCTCTTTATTAGGTGCGTTGCTTTTGGGATTTGGAATTGGCAATGTCTCCTTAGCTGAACACACCGTGCCTTCCAGCATCGTTGCATTGATTATTTCGGCAATGCCTTTTTGGATTGCAATTTTCCGCGCGATCTCTGGCGATCATCCCGCCAAGTTGAGTTGGTTTGGTGTCATCCTTGGCTTCGCCGGAGTCGCCGTACTTCTTAAACCTGGTCAAGTTCATGCCATGAATGGTGCATCTAATTCAAAACTGCTTTTCTGGATGATTATGGTTTTAGTTGGAAATATTGGTTGGGCTTTTGGAACCTTCATCTCTCCCAAATTGTCGCTGCCTAAGAACGCCCTGGTTTTAACGACCTATGAGATGTTTACTGGCGGCTTGAGCTTGTTTATCGTGGGATTGCTCCGTGGCGAGCATTTTTCGCATTTCAGCCAGACCTCTTCGAGTTCGTGGTGGGCTCTGGTGTACTTGATCCTAATTGGCTCCATCGTTGCCTACAGCGCTTACTTATGGCTAGCCAGCAATGCGCCAGTCTCTTTAACTGCGACCTATGCCTACGTAAACCCAGTAATTGCGGTTTTTCTAGGCTCATTCTTTCTCCACGAAAAGATTGGTGCCTCTATTTTCTTGGGTGGAGCCATAGTTATTACTGGTGTAATTCTGGTGATTACGGCTGAAAGTCGGTCTAAGAGTTAGAGTGTGAATATGGAGCGGGACTTTGATGTCGTTGTTATCGGTTCCGGTTTCGGTGGATCAGTTGCCGCATTGCGTCTGACGGAAAAGAATTACAGAGTCGCAGTTATCGAAGCTGGCCGGCGCTTCACCGATAAAGATTTTCCTAAGACTTCGTGGCGGTTATCCCGTTTTCTGTTTATGCCCCGTCTGGGTTTGCGCGGGATCCAGCGCATTCATGTTCTTCCGGATGTTTTGGTTCTTGCTGGAGCTGGAGTCGGGGGCGGTTCTCTGGTTTATGCCAATACTTTGTATGTTCCGCCTGATACATATTTCAACGACCCGTTATGGAATTCCATTACTGATTGGAAGGCCGAACTAGCGCCTTGGTACGACCAGGCATCACGGATGCTGGGTGTAGTCGAGAATCCTTATTTCTCTCCATCTGATCAAGCAATGAAAGAAGTCGCCGATGAAATGGGCGTAGGACACACCTTCCGAATGGCACCGCTTGGAGTTCATTTTGGTGAAGGTCCACAAGTATTTGCCAAAGATCCTTACTTTGGTGGCGTCGGCCCTGATCGCCTTGGTTGCAAACAATGTGGTGGCTGCATGACTGGATGTCGCTTCAATGCGAAGAACACCTTGCCCAAGAACTATTTGGGTTTGGCAGAAAAAGCCGGTGCCCAAGTATTTCCAGAACACACTGTGACGAAATTTGAAGAACTTGCAGATGGTTCGTGGCGTATCCATACACGTAAGAGTTCATCTTGGTTTGGTCGAGATCGAATATTCACCGCGGGCCAAGTAATTGTTGCTGCTGGAACTTTTAATACCCAAAAGTTGCTTCATCAAATGAAGGCGGAAGGTGTTCTGCCCAAACTCTCGAATCAATTAGGGCGCTACTCTCGAACCAATAGTGAATCTTTAGTCGGCGCCATCATGCCCGACACCACCATTGATTACAGCCAAGGTTCGGCAATCACCTCCTCCTTTTTTCCCAATGAACATACGCACGTCGAACCTGTACGGTACGGCGTCGGCAGTTCCTTGATGGGCGGTCTGCAAACACTGATGACTGATGGTGATGTTGCCAAAGATCGACGCAAGCAGTGGTACCGGATCGCGTTGGCGCACCCCAAGAGTCTTTTGCGCATCTTGGATATCCGCAAATGGAGCCAACGCACCGTCATTGCACTCGTGATGCAGAACGTCGATTCCTCTGTCACGGTTTCGGGCAAACGCGGCCTCTTTGGCTGGCGCCTGACTTCGAAAAACGATTCCGAACATCCCAATGCCACATTTATTCCGGAAGCGAATGATGTTGTGCGCAGGATCGCCAAGAACCGAGGTGGAATTGCCGGCGGAAATATTGGTGACTTAATCGATGCCCCATTCACCGCTCACTTCGTCGGTGGTTGTGTCATAGGCGCATCAGCTGATACTGGGGTAATCGATCCGTATCACCGGGCCTGGAATTACCCAACCCTGCATATTGTGGACGGATCTAGTTTGACCGCAAATTTAGGAGTCAATCCTTCCCTGACTATTACTGCTCAGGCTGAGCGCGCCTTTTCGATGTGGCCAAATAAGGGCGAAGTTGATCCAAGACCAGCACAGTCAGCTGAGTATGTAAAAGTTCCTTTTGTTCGACCGGCCAAAGCATTTGTGCCCGAAGGGGCTATCGGCGAACTTAGGATCGTTCAGTAACTGGTTTGGTTCTTAAGTTGGGATCGCGCGTTAACGGAAATTCAGGATGGGCGAAGAAATCCTTAATCAAAAATGTGGCTATTTCGGTTTGATCTTTAATGGCGTAATGCGATGCTCCCGGAATAACAGCTAGACGACCATTGGGAAGTGCTTCGTAGAGATCTACCGTGTGGTGATTGGAAAATGGTTCGTCATCGCCCGTCAGAACAAGTACCGGACACTCAATGGTATTGAGATCGCGTTTGGTCATTGTAGGTTCGGTGCGCCAAACCTGAAGTGCACGAGCCAAGATGTCATCTTGAACATGGGCGGGATCTGGAGAACGCTCGGCAAATTCGGCTCGATCATCATCTGATGCAGTGAGTTCGGGAATCTGATCAAAGGGGAGACCGCAGTCATAGTGATAGTTAGTACCAATCAATACCAATGACTTCACTAAATCGGGGCGAGCAATTGCCACAAGTAAAGAAATAATTCCACCATCACTGTAACCCAGTAGGTGCGCAGGTCCCTTGATGACATCTTCTATATATGCAATGGCTTCATCACGTTGAAAATCAAAATGGTAAAAACCCTCACGTACACCAGTGCGCCCATGTGCTGTCCGGTCATATGCGAAGACGTGGTGATCCGAAGCTACGGACGGCAGGATATGGGTGTCCCAATCCTCCGTAGCGCTGAGACCGCCATGAAGTAACAGTGCAGGTTCGCCATTATCAGCCCATTCTTTGCTCCAGGTTTGATGACCGCGCAGATTTATGTAGCCCGCGGAAACCAGTTCAAAAATTGGGAGATCAATCATTAATGGAATCCAAGATATGTCGGTTTCCACGATCGAAGGTGAGGTAGTTCCAGAACCAGTCAGCGATGGTGCCAATGCGGTTACGTCCGCCCATTAAATAGAACAAATGGAGAAAGAGCCAAGCACTCCATGCCAGGAAGCCCGAGAATTTGATGCGGCGAACTTGGACGACGGCTTTGTTTCGGCCGATCGTCGCCATAGAACCTTTGTCCTTATAAATAAATTTCTTTAGCGGAGCAGATTTTTCAGCTCGAATAATTTGTTCCGCTACGAAACGCCCTTGCTGCATTGCAACTGGAGCAACCATAGGCAGGAACTTGCCATTTTCACCCTTGGCGCCGGCAATGTCACCAACTGCCCAAATATGGGGGTAATGACGTACTTGCATGGTTTCTTCTACGTCGACTCGGTTGCCGACGATAGGAACATTGAGTTTTTCCATGTCGGGATTTCCCTTGACGCCTGCAGCCCAGATCGTGACTTCGCTAGGGGTGCTGGTGCCATCGGCGAAAAGTATCTTGCGAGATTCGACAGATTTAACGGCGGTATTGACCAGTACTTTGACACCCATCTTTTCCAGGTCACGTTTTGTTTTCTCTGAGAGTGATTCATCAAACATAGGCAGCAATCGCGGACCGGCTTCAATCAAAATAATGTCTATATGTCGAGCGGCATGCTCTTCATCGTTGCGCAGCGGACCACGAACGAGTTCTGCCAGCGCTCCGGCCATTTCCACTCCAGTTGGCCCACCACCAACAACGGCGATTGAAAATCTAGTGTCATCTTCAAATCGGCAAAGATCTTCAAATCGGCGCATAACTTCGGCACGAATCTCGAGAGCTTCTTGGATGGTTTTCATTCCCAAGGCGTGTTCGGCGACTCCAGGAATTCCGAAATCTGTGGTGACAGAACCCATTGCAATAACCAAGTGATCGAAATCAAGAATCTCACTGCTGTCTAGTTTTACATTCTTATTCTTATGGTCAACAGAGATTGGTGAACCAAGTCGGAATTTTCCATGGATCTCGCGCAAAGCGCCGCGAATGGGGTAGGCGACGTGGTCCGCAGCAAGGCCAGCCGTGGAAACCTGATAGAGCAATGGCAAAAAGGTCTGGTAATTGTGACGATCTATAACAGTGACAACTGCACGTCGACCTAAAGCTTGGGCGGTAGCGAGCCCGCCAAATCCGCCTCCGATAATCAGAACGCGCGGCTTTGCCATTAGGTAATCCTCACCATCAATTAATTGTCGAAAGTTCTCGGTCGTGCTCGATAGTTTTCGATTGTCGCTCGAATTGAGTTAAGTCTACTGTTATTGGATGACTTCACACTCCGAGAATCCGCGTCTAGTCCTAGTCACCGGCGCCTCCGGTTATGTTGGCGGCAGGTTGGTTCGCCAACTGGTGGAAGAAGGTCTAAAGGTTCGAGTTTTGGTGAGAGATCGTCGCAAGATTTCGGGCCAACCTTGGTATGACCAAGTTGAAGTTTCCGAAGGCGATGCCAATAATATTTCCGATTTGTTAAGTGCTCTTGAAGGGGTTCATACCGCTTTCTATTTACTCCATTCCATAAATCTGGGGAAGCATTTTGATGACATCGAGTCCGAGATGGCTAGACATTTTGCGCAAGCCGCCAACACTTCGAACGTAAAACAGATCGTCTACCTCGGCGGTATTGCCAATGACAAAAACATCAGCAAGCACCTGAAGTCCAGAGCGCGAGCTGGACATGAGCTGGCATCGACCGATGTACCCGTAATGGAACTTCGTGCCGGAATAATTATTGGATCTGGATCGGCTTCCTTTGAGATGCTGCGTCACCTCACCCACAGACTTCCCATCATGACCACCCCGAAGTGGGTTTCTAATTTGACTCAACCCATCGCGATTCGAGATGTGCTTTGGTATTTGTCCAGCGCCGCAAAATTGCAGGCCCCAGTAGATGGTCAATTTGATATTGGCGGACCTGAAGTTCTCTCGTATGCGGACATGATGCAGACCTTTGCCAAGTTATCGGGGCTGCGTAAACGCATCATTATTAAAGTCCCAGTTTTGTCTCCAGGTTTATCGAGTTTATGGATTGGGTTGGTAACACCAGTTCCAACAGCATTAGCTCGTCCGCTAGTTGGCTCACTCATTAGCGAAGTTGTTGCTGACCCAAAGCGCTCGGTTGATAAAGTTCTTCCGCCACCACCTGCTGGGTTATTGCATTTATCCTCTTCAATCGAACTTGCCCTCAGTCGTACGTCCGCTAACGATGTTGAAACAAGATGGTCGGACGCATCAATTTCAGTGGCCCCATGGCAGAAAGCCCAAGGGGATCCATCGTGGGCAGGCGAAACTCTTTACAAAGATTTTCGCGAAAGTATTACCTCTGTTTCCAGTCAATACTTATGGGAAGCAATCGAAGAAATCGGCGGGGAGACCGGTTGGTACGGAGCCGACTTTCTCTGGTGGACCCGCGGCTTGCTCGATCGAATTGTGGGTGGTGTCGGCTTGCGTCGCGGCCGCCGCGATCCCAAACATTTGCGTATTGGCGACAGCCTGGATTTTTGGCGGGTGGAAGATATCGATCGGCCGGTTCGTCTACGTCTCTATGCCGAAATGGTTCTCCCTGGAAAAGCCTGGCTTGAATTTCGAATTTCAGAGGTTGAAGTAGATGGTCAAGTACAGCGACGCTTAATTCAAGAAGCATCCTTTTCCCCGCGCGGGCTGGGCGGGCAACTGTATTGGTTCGTGATTTTGCCACTTCATATCTTTGTCTTCCCGACCATGATGAAGAATTTGGTGAAAGCCGCGGCCAAAAAGGAGAAAAACGCACTCTGAAGTACTGGCACAATCACTTCCGTGCATGAATTTAACGCCGAAGTAGAAGCCCTAGCTCAAGAGGTGCTGGAGTACAGCCTCATTCGGTTGAAAACCGATCCACCGCTGGATGGTCCTAAAACTCCGGAAGAGCTTTACGCACTTGCTGGAAATACCATCACGCCCGAAGGTCTAGGTGGTCCGGCCGCCATGGAACTCTTTAAAGAGGTCTTGGCAAAGGCATGTATTTCAACGGATCACCCGCGTTATTTGGCTTTCATTCCTTCTGCACCCAGTGAGTATGCAAACCTTTTTGATCTCGTAGTTGGTGCCAGCGCTTTATATGGCGGCTCATGGTTGGAAGGCGCGGGCGCAGTCTTTGCCGAAAACCAAGCACTTCGTTGGATCTCCGATTTAGCGGGCTTGCCACAGAGCGCGGGTGGCGTTTTTGTTCAAGGTGGAACTATCGGCAATCTTTCTGCCCTCGTTGCAGCGCGTTCACATTTCCGCGAAAAGCGCAGCGATGTCACGAAGTGGGTTGTTGCCGCAAGTTCAGAAGCCCATTCCTCGATTAAATCCGCGGCAAGCGTGATGGATATTGATGTGTTACTTATAAATCCAGATGAACATGGTTCTTTGCAAGGATCAACATGTGGCGAAGTCATTGATACATATCATTCAAAGAATCCAACGCATCAAGTCTTCGCATTAGTAGCAACTGCCGGCACCACTAACTTAGGAATTATTGATCATCTCTCTTCGGTTGGCGATGCAGCGCACGAACGCGGAATTTGGTTTCACGTTGATGGCGCATACGGTTTAGCTGGTTTATGCGCACCGCAAGTTCGGCCACTATTTGTTGGCGTTGAAAAAGCAGATTCGCTGATCGTTGATCCACACAAGTGGCTCTTTGCGCCATTCGATGCTTGCGCATTGATTTATCGCAATCCTGAAATTGGCAAGAAAGCACATACGCAACATGCTGCCTATCTCGATACTCTTGAAGATGATGGTGAGTGGAATCCTTCGGATTATGCAATTCACTTGACCAGGCGCGCTCGCGGATTACCTTTTTGGTTTTCACTTGCAGCTCATGGCACTAATGAATATGCCGATGCGGTTGAAGCAACGATGGAGATGGCGCGAACTGCAGCCACCATGGTTCGCAACCATCCCAATCTCGAACTCGTTGCCGAACCCCAACTTTCAGTTGTGGCATTTACTCGCATTGGGTGGAACGCCGCCCAATATCAAGAATGGTCAGACAAATTGTTGGCAGACCAGATTGGTTTTGTGACGCCATCGGCCCATCACGGCCAACCCATCTTGCGCTTTGCCATCGTCAATCCGTGGACCAAAGAGAGCGACCTAGAGGCAATCCTGAACACCTTGTAAGCTCAATACCTCACTTTCGTTCAACTCACCAAACACCCAAAGGGCGCAAAATGGCGAAATTTGTCGCATCAGGCTCTTATAGTTTCCTCATGGATAACTTCTCCGCTGGTTCATCTGCTCTCCAAACCGGAGCCCTTGATTCAGACCAAGTATCGGCTGCCAAATTGACCGACCTTGAACTGCGGATCCTGGATTTTGAACGTCAATGGTGGCGTTACGCCGGGGCCAAAGAGAGCGCCCTGAAAGAGCTCTTCGACATGAACCCTCCTGCCTATTACCAACTTCTCAACAACCTGATCGACCGCGAGGATGCCCTTTTGGCCTATCCCATGCTGGTCAAGCGTCTGCGCCGCCTCCGCGAGGCGCGCACCACCGCTCGCTCCACCCATTTTGCTGGCTAGTCGCCTGCCTTAGCCCCCTCACCCACACCTCTGGTTTGCCCCGATCTCGTTCCTGCCCTAGATTTGGCGTTAGCACTCAACGGGTGCGAGTGATAACTCGTGATTTGAATGAGGGAGAAATTTAGTTATGGCAAAGATGATTGCCTTCAATGAAGAGGCCCGCCGCGGTCTAGAACGTGGCATGAACACGCTCGCCGACGCAGTCAAGGTCACCCTTGGACCTCGCGGTCGCAACGTGGTTCTAGAGAAGAAGTGGGGCGCCCCCACAATCACCAACGATGGAGTTTCGATCGCAAAAGAGATCGACCTCGATGATCCTTGGGAGAAAATCGGCGCAGAACTCGTCAAGGAAGTTGCTAAGAAGACTGACGATGTCGCCGGCGATGGCACAACCACCGCAACTGTTTTGGCTCAAGCTTTAGTTCGCGAAGGTCTTCGCAACGTTGCTGCCGGATCCAATCCAATGGGTCTCAAGCGCGGTATCGAGAAGGCTGTCGAAGCGATCTCCAACGAACTCTCTGCAATGAGCAAGCAAGTAGATACCAAAGAGCAGATTGCAGCTACTGCAACTATCTCTGCGGCTGACTCCACCATCGGCGAAATGATTGCCGAAGCAATGGACAAGGTTGGCAAAGAAGGCGTCATCAC
>JBAXAO010000007.1:0-45800 GCA_037142435.1 Actinomycetes bacterium
CTTAAAGTCTGGAACCTGCAGCCGATCCCCCAGAAAGTTTTTGGGATAGCCAGACCGGCAACATAAATGCCACGAGCAAAATGGTTGCCACCACATTGACAATCGGTGCCTGGTTAGGGCGGAAGAGGTTGTTGAAGATCCACTGAGGCAGGGTTTGCACGCTGGCGCCAGATGTAAAGGTTGTTACGACTATCTCGTCGAAGGAAAGCGCAAAGGCAAGTAGTCCACCAGCAACAAGTGCCGATCGAATCATGGGAAAAGTGACGTAGGCGAATGTTTGAAAAGTGCTGGCGCCTAGATCGCTGGAGGCTTCCTCTAAGGTGCCGCCGATGCGGCGCAGACGAGCCAAGAGGTTGTTGTAGACAATCACAATACAGAATGTGGCATGGCCAATAATCACTGTGGCCAAGCCCAGCCCAATGCCAAGAGGCTGCAACAAGGTATTAAACGCTGAGTTAAGGGCAATACCGGTAACAATTCCAGGCAAGGCGATCGGCAGTACCACTAAAAGTGAGATCGTATTTTTAGCGAAGAAGTTATAGCGAGAGACCGCAAAGGCGATACAGCTTCCCAAGATTACGGAGATGACGGTTGCCCCGAGCCCGGCCTTAAGGCTGGTTAATAAGGAACTGGTAACTTCCGGATTGGCAAATACCTTGCCCCACCAGACGGTGGAGAAAGAGGTAGGTGGCCAGGAGAATGTTCGGGAAGGATTGAAGGAGTTTATAACTACGACGGCTAATGGGATATAAATGAAGCCAAGGACCAAGAAGGTCAATCCTCCAAGGATCCACTTTGCGCGGCGCGATATTTTCATTAGAAATTCTGCGATCTCTTCGAGGAGAATTTCATTAGAAATTCTCCAATGCGCCAGATTTACGTACAAAAGTTAAATATCCCAAGATCACAATAATCGGAAAGAGCGCGGCAGCTGCAGCGAACGGTAAGTTGCCGGCAGTTCCGACATTGTCGTAGACAACGTTAGCCATCAACTGCGATTTACCACCGACAATTTTGACGACGATGTAATCACCCAGTGTTAGCGAGAAAGTAAAGAGCGAACCAGCAATGATCGATGGGTAGATCATGGGGACGATGACGCTGCGGAAAGTTTTCCCGGCGCTGGCACCCAGGTCGCTTGATGCTTCCAAAAGCGAATCGGGCAATCTTTCCAGCCCGGCATAGATAGGCAAGATCATGTAAGGCAACCACAGATAACAAAGTGTGACCGCGGTGGCAAAGAGTCCATAGCCCGGTGTTGCAATATGAAAACGGCCGAAGAACCAAGCCAGCACACCGCTATCTGAAAACATCGTGCGCCAGGCATATGCCTTGACCAAATAACTTGCCCATAGCGGCAAGATAATGATGACGACGGCAAAGTTTCGAAGTTTGGGTGAGAGCACTTTGGCCATGAAGAAAGCAATGGGAATGGCAATCAGCGCATCAACGATGGTGACAAAGAGCGCGATACCCAAAGAGCGAATTGCTATGGTGCCATAGACCGATTGTGAAAAGAGAATTCGAAAGTTAGTCAGTGTTAGTTGGTGAACCACATTGCCCGTGAAAGAGTCGACCGACCAAAAAGCTGAGAAGATCATGGTGGCGAGCGAGCCCAAATAAGCCACAGCCAACCAGGTCAATGGCGCGCTCAAAAGCATTGCGAGTCGACTCTTAGGGTGGCGATAAAGCCAGGTCGATACTCGGTTTTCGCGCATTTGGTTTCTTGGTTAGTAATAGGGGCGGGCGAACCCGCCCCTACGTTTAACTAGTTATCCCTTGATCGCAGTCCAGGCTTGGGTCCAGGCGGCATAGTCCTTACAAGCGACTTTGCGGCCATCCAAGCAAGTAGCGGTTGGGGTGGTCCAGTAATAGATGTTCTTTGCATATGAAGCATCTGTTGCATGGAAGGTGGTGCAGAAGCCCTTATCTGCGGTGAAGTTACAGGCATTGGCGTTTGATGGAGCTTCGCCAAACCATTCGGCAACTTGTGCGTTGACCTTTGGTGAGGCAATCCAGTCCATCCACTTGTACATGCAATTTGGGTGAGCAGCCTTGGCCGCGATCATCCAAGTATCAGACCAGCCAGTAGATCCTTCTTTTGGAAGAACCGAACCAACAGTGATCTTCTTATCGCTGGTCAATACGTTGACGTTGTACTGCCATGCGGTTCCTAGAAGAGTGTTTCCGGATTCAAAGGATTGAATCGACTTGGAAGCATCGGACCAATATTCGCCGACCAACTTCTTCTGGCCCTTCAATAGCGCAACCGCAGCATTGAACTGGGTGTTATCAAGAGCGTATGGATTCTTGATTCCCAGCTTTGGCTGTGTCTTCATCAAGTAGAGAGCAGCATCTGCAATATAGATTGGTGAATCGTACGCAGTGATCTTTCCGGCATATGGTGACTTGGGATCAAAGACTGCGCCCCATGATGTTGGTGCTGGCTTTACCTTGGCAGTGTTGTAAGCCAAGACGTTGGCGCCCCAACCATGAGGGATTCCGTACATCTGTCCGGCAGCTGAGTTCCAGCTCTTGTTCTTCAAGAACGGCGAGATGGCTGCGTAGCTGGGGACCAAAGCAGTATTAACAGGAGCGACTACGCCGCCATAAATCAAACGGTTAGTGGCATCGCCGGAAGCAGAGACTCCGTCATAGCCGCCAGATTTCATCAAGGTGACCATTTCATCGGAAGTATTACCGACCTTGGCGTTGACCTTGCAACCGGTGGCCTTGGTAAAAGGTGTTACCCAGTCCACGGTCTTATCGCTGGAACCGTTCTCGGCATAACCTGCCCAGATAACGATGTTGAGTTGGCCTTCACCCTTGCCCACAGCCTTGGCCATAGGAACTTTAGGTAGTGATGCCGCTTGAGCGCTGGAGGTTGCAACGATGCTTCCACCAATCACCAAAAG
The DNA here is from genome assembly GCA_037142435.1 of Actinomycetes bacterium. Taxonomy (GTDB): domain Bacteria; phylum Actinomycetota; class Actinomycetes; order Nanopelagicales; family Nanopelagicaceae; genus CAIMZW01. The sequence continues at coordinate 2,916 of JBAXAO010000007.1, forward strand.
CGCGGAAGAGAGAACGCTTGCTACCGCAAGAAATCTCTTGTTAGCGAATGAACGCAACATGTGGACCTTTCCTCTTCGGGTATTACCCAACTGGGAATTCGTATTTCGAATCCCAGGTAATCGCAATGGTGGACCCAACTTCGGGGTTGGATGTATCGGATCCATCATTTTCTTGTAGCAAAGTTAAGCGGTCGCCTTGGGGCAATTCAATATCCACGCGGGTAAATGAGCCGAGAAATTGCAGTTGGCTGACCTTGCCCGTGGTTTTTCGGTCTAAATGAGAGCCGATCTTTATCTTCTCGGGACGAATGCTGAAAACGCCGCTCTTGCCCAAAATTTGTTGACTGGCACTTTCGTGCAAAAGATTAGAGATTCCGACGAAGCCAGCAACAAATTCATTGGCCGGTTTCTCATAAATATCTTTGGGTGATCCCACTTGAATAATCTGCCCTTGATTAAAGACTGCAATGCGATCGGCCATGGTCAGAGCTTCTTCTTGATCGTGAGTGACAAAGATAAAAGTAATTCCCAGTTGGGTTTGCAGCTCTTTAAGTTCTTTTTGCATCTCGTGACGCAATTTAAGATCGAGTGCGCCAAGCGGTTCGTCGAGGAGAAGGACCTTCGGCTCATTCACGATTGCACGAGCAAGAGCCACGCGTTGACGTTGACCACCAGAAAGTTGGGAAGGTTTGCGATCTTCATAGCCGACCAGCTTGACGCGCTCGAGTGCACGCTTAGCCCGAGATTCACGTTCGGCTTTGGCAACACCTTTGACGCGCAAACCGTATTCGACATTCTTCTGCACGCTCATGTGAGGAAAGAGTGCATAATCTTGAAAGACGGTATTGACGTCACGATTAAACGGCGGAGTATCGCTGACGTTGACGCCGTCGATCAGGATCGAACCAGAATCCGGAATTTCAAAACCGGCAATCAATCGAAGAACCGTGGTCTTGCCCGAACCACTGGGACCCAACATGGCAAAGAATTCGCCATCGGCAATCTCGAGATTTACACCAGCAACAGCTTGTACCTGCCCGAAGTTCTTGCGGAGATCGGTTAGAACAATGGCTTGGCTCACGGCTAGAGGATAGCCAAAGATTCCAGTTTTGCCTTCAAATCGATGTCGGAAGGTTCGGTCATATGCGTGCCATCGGCAAATACAAGGAGCGGAATGTTTTGACGCCCGCTGATGGCAACAATCGTGTCAGCAGCATCTAACGTCTTTTCGCTGTCGATATAGGTGTACGTAACTTTATTTTCATCAAGAAAGCGCTTGGTCCGACGACAATCGCCGCACCAGGCAGCACCGTACATCTTTATTTCAGACATTGATTTACTCCAAGGGTTGATTTTTAAGTTTAAGCGAGATCCATAAAGTGTTCGAGTCCAAAAGTTAAACCAGGATGGGAACCAACACTGCGCACACCCAATAAAACACCAGGCATAAAGCCAGTGCGATCAATGGAATCGTGACGAATGGTGAGGGTCTCCCCCATATCACCAAGGATAACTTCTTGATGAGCAACTAATCCGCGAAGGCGAACGGAATGAACCGGAACATCTCCGACCAAAGCACCACGCGCGCCATCCAAAGAATCTGAAGTCGCATCTGGCATGGGCGGACGGTTTACCAATTTGCGGGCTTGGGTAATTAATTCGGCGGTGCGGGCAGCAGTTCCTGAAGGCGCATCGGCCTTATTGGGATGATGCAGCTCGATGATTTCGACGGATTCAAAATATTTAGAAGCTTGAGCCGCAAATTGCATCATCAGAACAGCACCCAGACCAAAGTTGGGGGCAATCAAAGCGCCGACCTGGGGGTTGCCATCTAGCCAATGCTGAACCTGTGCAATCTTCTTCTCATCAAATCCAGTTGTGCCAACAACAACGTTGATGCCGTGGCTGATAGCAAATTCAAGATTGTTCATGACCGAATTGGGGTGAGTGAAGTCAACAATGACTTCGGCGCCGCTGGTGATTAAATCTTCCAGCGAACCATCGAGATCGATTTGAGCGACAAGATCAAGATCTGCGGCAGCGAGAATTGCCTTTACGGTTTCTTGACCCATGCGACCTTTAGATCCTAGGACTGCGACTTTGATGGTCATGCAATCACCTTTTCAAATTTAGAGACGCTCTTGAACGGTCCCACTATGGCAAGCGTAGAAGGTTTGGGCAGTAGCGCGCTGGCAACGGCACGAATCTCTTCGGGGGTCACTGCGGAAATACGCTGGAGGATTTCATCAAAACTCATGATTTCACCGTAAACGAGTTCGCTCTTGCCAATTCGGCTCATGCGTGAACCCGTATCTTCTTGGCTGAGGACTAAGGAACCAGAGACGGCACCTTTGGCGCGAAAAATCTCTTCATCGGTCAAACCATTGTCGGCAACATCGTGGGTAACGGCTTGAATGATGCGGACTACTTCTTCAGCCTTATTGGGCTGACATCCCGCATAAAAAGCGAGAGAGCCAGAACCGGCGAATTGTTGAACGTAGGCATAGACCGAATATGCCAAGCCCCGCTTTTCGCGGATCTCTTGAAAGAGGCGCGAGGACATTCCGCCACCAAGGGCAGAAGCCAAAATGCTGAGCGCAAAGCGACGGTCATCGTTGCGGGCCACGCCTTCAACGCCCATCAGGATGTGGGCTTGTTCGGTCTTCTTGTCGATGATCCCAACGCGATGCAGGCCAGTGACTTTGGCTGCCTTTTCGGCGCGCAAGCTAAACGGTGCATCTGGAACATCGAGAAAATTGTCTTTAGATAAAGCAGCTTCCACCATTTTGGTGACTTGCTTGTGCTTTACATTTCCAGCAACCGCGACAACCAAGTCAGCGGGTTGATACTTCTTTTTATAATAATTAAAGACTGCGTTTCGGGACATGCCTTTGATCGAATCAACGGTGCCCAAAATTGGTCGACCCAGTTTGGTATCGCCATACATGGTCTCGAGAAAGAGATCGTGAATAAGGTCAGAAGGATCGTCATCGCGCATAGCGATTTCTTCCAGCACAACACTTCGTTCCGAATCGACGTCAGCCGGCTTTACTACCGAAGAGGTAATCAGATCAGAGACGACATCGATGGCAAGTGGTAAATCAGTATCGATCACCCGGGCGTAGAAGCAGGTGTATTCCTTGCTGGTGAAGGCGTTCATTTCGCCACCAACGGCTTCGATCGCCGATGAGATTTCCATGGCGTTGCGGCGTTTGGTGCCTTTAAAAAGTAAGTGCTCGAGAAAATGAGAAGCTCCCGCGACAGGTGGTGTCTCGTCGCGAGAGCCTACATTTACCCAAATTCCTACCGCAGCGGAGCGAACCGTACTGACTTCTTCAGTAACAATCCGCAGCCCGCTGGGCAGAAGTGTCTTGCTCAATTATTCAGCTGATTCAGTTCCTGGAGTTGTGCCATCGGCCATAACCGGTACCAAAGAGAACTTGCCCTTTGGATCGATCTCGCCGATTTCAACCTCAAGCTTGTCGCCAACCTTCATAACTTCTTCCAAGTTTTCAATGCGCTTTCCGCCATGCATCTTGCGAATCTGCGAGATGTGGAGCAAGCCATCTTTACCTGGAACCAAGGAGATGAAAGCACCGAAGGTAGCTAGTTTGACGACGGTTCCGTTAAAGCGCTCTCCCACTGATGGGATGTGCGGATTAGCAATTGCATCAATCATGACCTTTGCGGCTTCTGCTTGTGAACCTTCGAGAGCACCGATGTAGATAGTTCCATCATCTTCGATGGTGATATCTGCGCCAGTCTCGTCTTGAATCTGGTTAATCATCTTGCCCTTAGGTCCGATGATTGCGCCGATGAGATCAACCGGAACCTTGATGGAGATGATACGAGGAGCCAAGAGGCTCATCTCATCTGGTGCATCAATGGCTTGGTTCATGACATCGAGAATGTGAAGACGGGCTTCCTTGGCTTGGTGAAGAGCGCCACCGAGAACGGAGGCAGGAATTCCATCAAGCTTGGTATCAAGTTGTAGAGCGGTAACAAAGTCTTTTGTTCCGGCAACTTTGAAGTCCATATCGCCGAAGGCATCTTCAGCGCCGAGGATGTCGGTGAGGGCAACGTATTCAACTTTGCCATCAACATCATCAGAGATGAGACCCATTGCAATACCGGCTACGGCAGCCTTCAGTGGGACACCAGCGTTGAGCAACGACATGGTCGATGCACAAACTGAACCCATTGAGGTGGAACCGTTAGAACCGAGAGCCTCGGATACCTGACGAATTGCGTATGGAAATTCTTCACGTGATGGAAGAACAGGAAGCAATGCGCGCTCTGCAAGTGCACCGTGGCCGATTTCGCGACGCTTAGGTGATCCAACACGACCGGTCTCACCAACAGAATATGGTGGGAAGTTGTAGTTGTGCATATAACGCTTGTGATCTTCAGGGCTGAGGGTGTCGAGCTGTTGCTCCATCTTCAGCATGTTCAAAGTGGTAACGCCCAAGATTTGGGTCTCGCCACGTTCGAAGATTGCAGAACCATGAACGCGAGGAATAACTTCTACCTCAGCGGTCAATGGACGGATATCGCGAAGACCGCGACCGTCGATACGGATCTTGTCACGAAGAACACGTTGGCGAACCAACTTCTTGGTGACAGAACGAAGAGCTGCGGAGATTTCTTTTCCGCGACCTTCGAAGTCAGCAATAAGGGTTTCAGAGGTGGACTTGTTGATCTCATCGAGAGCAACTTCGCGCTCCTGCTTGCCGGCAATGGTCAAAGCCTTTGCTAGCTTCTCTTTGGCAGCGCCTTCAACGGCAGCATAAACATCATCTTGGTAATCCAAGAAGACAGGGAATTCACCGGTTGGCTTTGCAGCAACCTTGGCGAGTTCCATCTGTGCTTCGCAGAGAATACGAATGAATGGCTTGGCAGCATCAAGTCCTTGAGCAACGATCTCTTCGGTTGGAGCTTGTGCGCCACCCTTGATGAGATCGATGGTCTTAACTGTGGCTTCGGCTTCCACCATCATGATGGCGACATCGTCACCAGTGATACGACCCGCAACAACCATGTCGAACACGGCCTTGTCGAGATCGGAGTGGTTAGGGAATGCAACCCATTGACCCTCAATCAAAGCGACGCGAACGCCACCGATTGGGCCAGAGAATGGCAAACCTGCGAGCTGAGTCGACATGGACGCAGCGTTGATAGCAATAACGTCATACATGTGATCTGGGTGCAGAGCCATAACGGTTACAACGATCTGAATTTCGTTACGTAGACCCTTAACGAAGGATGGACGCAACGGACGGTCGATCAAGCGGCAAGTAAGAATTGCTTCCTCGGATGGACGTCCTTCACGACGGAAGAATGAACCAGGAATCTTTCCTGCGGCATACATACGCTCTTCAACATCCACGGTGAGTGGGAAGAAGTCGAATTGGTCCTTTGGTGTCTTTCCAGCAGTTGTTGCTGAAAGGAGCATGGACTCATCATCTAAATAAACAACTGCAGTTCCTGCAGCTTGGCGTGCTAGGCGGCCGGTTTCGAACCGGATCTCGCGTTTTCCAAATTTTCCGTTATCGATTTTCGCAACGGCGAACTTCACATCTTGACCCTCCATGGGTCCTCCTTTTTCTAATGTCTTGCTATAAATCTCTCAAGCATCAGGAAATGGATCTTCGATCGAAGTCCGCGGGGCGCAAAGCCCCGAAAACCACTACCGAGGACCGATCAACTGATGTTTGAGAGTTGTACTTAATTAGCGGCGAATACCGAGCTTTTCGATAATCGCTCTGTAACGTGTTACATCGGTCTTGGCGAGATACTGCAAAATGCGGCGACGCTTACCGACGAGCAATAGAAGGCCACGACGGTTGTGGTGGTCGTTCTTGTTGGTCTTGAGGTGCTCGGTAAGTTGTTCGATGCGGCGTGATAGCAGCGCGACCTGAGCTTCAGGACTTCCTGTGTCAGTGGCGGAAGCGCCGTACTTTGTGATGATCTCTAGTTTTTCTGCAGGCTGTAAGGCCATGAGGGCACTCCCTTGACTGTCACGAGGGCCTCGGTGTGATTCACGAAGGCTCGCTTGCTCGCTTTTGGTCTGCCAAGGTTACCAGCGCGCTCACTCCAGGATGAAATCGGGTATAAAACGGACATCTCTGCCCTGCTGGCGCCCAGGTTAGCGATGGAGCCCACGCTCAGCTTCCCGGACCGCAACACGGTTGAGGCCAGGATGTTCGGCCAAAAAGCGCCGAACCGAGGGCTTGTCGAAGGCCGTTATATCGCGCAGCGCCCAGCCAATGGCCTTGGCGATGAAGAATTCGGACTCGCCGGCCTTGTGGTGGCAGAGCCAGAGCACGAAATCGACCTCGGTCTCCCCTTTCCAACCGCGTTGGTGGCCAATCGCCGCGCGGTTAACCCAGAGATCGGGGTGCTTGATCCAGGATTTCATCAAGGTACGGGATGGGTACCTGCGGGCCAGCGGGCTGACGGCAGCGCTGACCAAGCCATCGACGGTGTCCCACCAGGAAACCGTCTGAATCAGTTCGGCGCATGTTTCTTTGAGGAAATCCCTCTCTGCAATCCCAATGTATTGAGCCAAGAGATCATTGGCGGCATAGGCGTATTCGCGCATCTGCTGGGCGTATAACAACTTGGCGGCCTTCGCTAGTTCATCCGAATTCTTGGGAGGCAAAGCTTTAAAGATTGGCTTGGTGGAAGATCTTCGATCTGGTGCCGATACCCCGATGAAAGGAGCAATGTCTTTCATGTATGCCTGAGCACCAAGTGCACGGGTGTGGTTTTTTAGTGGCAGCAAAACGCTTTGAACTTCGCGAAGGATTTGCTGCTCGTATTTCACGATTGCAGAAGTTCCTTACTGCGCAAACAATCATTCTTCATTTGTTCTAGCAGTTCATCGAGACTGTTAAATTTCAAGGTATCGCGCAATCGAAAATTAAATTCCAACTTGGCTTCTTGGTCATACAAATCCAAGCCAACTTGATCCAACGCATATGCCTCGACCTGGCGACCGCGAATTCCTGGGAAAGTGGGATTAGTGCCAATAGAAATTGCTGATGCCCAACGAACTCCGCCAACGGTAAGCCAACCGGCGTAGACGCCATCGGCGGGGATAGTGGCGTATGAAGCTAAGCCAATGTTTGCAGTGGGATAACCAATAGTGCGCCCGCGCTTTTCGCCGTGAACGACCGGGCCTTTAACGTAATGCGCCCTGGTCAATAAATCATTGGCACGTTCGACATCGCCATCCATGACTAGATTGCGGATTCGAGTTGACGAAACCGGAGTGCCACGATTTTCTTGCAAAGGAACCGAAGTAACACCAAAGCGTCCATCGGCTTTAAGAGTCTCAACATTCCCAGAGGCTTTGTGGCCAAAGGTGAAGTTATCCCCCACCACGATATGCGTGGCACGTAACTGATTTATTAAAACTTCATCGATAAATTGTTGTGGAGTCAGTAGTGAAAAATCTTTAGTGAACTCAATAACTACAACTTCGTTGGCGCCATGGGCCTCGAGAAGTTGAATGCGATCTTCCAAGGAAACAAGTTGTGGTGGTGTGCGCTCGGGGGCAAATATCGAAGTGGGGTGAGGGTAAAAGGTCAGCGCCACAACGCTTCCGTAGAGCTTGGCAGTTTTCAGTAGTTGTTGATGGCCTTGATGCACGCCATCGAAGATGCCTATCGCAACTGCTCGGTTCATTTGATTATTCTTTCACGGCTACAAGGATGGGGGCAGCCAAAGTTTTACCCGAAATATCTTTATTCTCAAGTAAGGCGATGAAATCTCCATTGGAATTAATGGCTGCAGTTAATCCTGGTGTTGGACTGGGATCGAGATATCGACCGAAGGAGATTTCGGCGGCTTCATGAAGATCGACTTCGCGCAGCGGGAAGATTCGGGAGATACCAGTGGCAATAGGACTTAATTCCACATCTTCCAGCGGAGCACATTCGGCGATAGTAAATGGCGACACCGCGGTGCGGCGCAGAGCGGTTAAATGACCGCCAATCTGGAGGGAAACCCCCAAGTCCCGAGCAATAGCCCGAATATAGGTGCCGGCTGAACAAGTAACGCTGATATCAATTTCGATGTGCGTCTGGATGTGGCGAATCTCGTGAACCGTGATCGCAGATATCGTTACTTCGCGCTCGGGAATATCCACAACTTCGCCATCGCGAATTCGTTGGTGTGCTCGTTTGCCATCGATTTTGATCGCCGAGACTGAACTGGGACGTTGCTTGATAGTTCCGACAAAAGAATTCAAAACATCGCGAATGGCTTCATCCGATATTTTCGAAATTACTTCGGTGCTGGCGCGAGAAAGTTCATCGCCTTCGCGATCATCAGTGTGGGTACTTGCGCCCAAATAAATCGTGGCGTCATATTCCTTGTTGCCATCAGTGACGTATTGCAGAAGTCGAGTGGCATTGCCGACGCCGAGAACTAAGACTCCGGTCGCCATCGGATCCAAAGTTCCAGCATGACCAACGCGCTTGGTCCCGAATTTCTTGCGCATCTTGGCCACAACATCATGGCTAGTCATCCCACTAGCTTTATCAACTAAGAGGAAGCCTTGCATGGTGACGTTTAGTTATTCGACTTCGTGAGTCTTGTAAGGATCGGCATCTCCTGCTGGCTTGGCATCTTGGCGAAGTTTTGCGAGCTCTTCATCGGCCCGACGAACTTGCGACATCAAGTCATTCATAGCGCTGGCAGATTCTTGTAATCCATCAGCAAAGAAGGCTAAAGACGGTGTGATGCGCAGACCAAGTGCTTGACCGACTTCTGAACGCAACATGCCATTGGCCGACTTCAGAGCCGCGGCAGTTCCTTCGCGCGCCGCTTCATCACCGAGAACGGTGTAGAAAATGGATGCTTGTTGGAGATCGCCAGTAACGCGCACATCAGTAATGGTGACAAACCCTAGCCGCGGATCTTTAACCCGCGACTCTAGAGTTTGCGCGACCACTTCTTTGATGCGATCGGCAACTTTCAGTGCTCGATTTGATGCCATGGTTTATGCGCGCTTCTTCTCGCGAGACTCGTAAGTCTGAATGACGTCGCCGACTTCGAGGTTCTTGTAAGAACCCAAGCCGATACCGCACTCGTATCCATCCTTGACTTCGGTGGCATCATCTTTAAATCGACGTAGTGATTCGATGGAAAGATTTTCTCCGACTACGACGCCATTGCGCAGAGTACGTGCTTTGGCATTTCGACGAATGAATCCATCTTGAACCAAGCAACCGGCAATATTGCCGAACTTGCTGGAACGGAAGATGTCGCGAACTTCGGCATTTCCAAGTACAACTTCTTCGAACTCTGGCTTGAGTAAGCCCTTGAGCGAAGCTTCGATCTCTTCGATCGCGTTGTAGATAACGGTGTAGAAGCGAACTTCGACGCCTTCTTGGTCGGCAAAGATTGCAGTTTGTGGCTCTGGCTTGACGTTGTATCCAATGATGACGGCAGTAGAAGCAGAAGCGAGTGTGACGTCGCTCTTGGTAATAGCACCAACACCACGGTGGATAACGCGAAGATCAACTTCATCTCCGACGTCGAGTTGCAGCAAGGCATCTTCCAAAGCTTCAACCGAACCAGAAACGTCACCCTTGAGGATGAGGTTAAGGGTGCTGATCTTGGATTGCTCCATGAAGTCTTCGAGTGAGACCTTCTTGCGAGTCTTGGCCAACATCGCGTTACGCATGGCCAATTGACGCTTTTCAGCGATCTGGCGAGCGGTGCGATCATCTTCGGCAACGATGAATGTGTCGCCGGCGCCAGGAACCGAGGTAAAACCAAGGACCTGAACTGGGCACGATGGACCGGCTTCGGTGACGTTGTCACCGTTCTCGTCCAACATCGCACGTACGCGACCATAAGCACCACCGGCAACGATGGCATCTCCAACGTGCAGAGTTCCGCGTTGAACAAGAACTGTGGCAACTGGGCCACGACCCTTATCCAAGTTGGCTTCAATGGCAACACCACGTGCATCGTCATCAGCGACGGCACGTAGATCCAGAGCAGCATCAGCGGTCAAGAGAACAGCATCGATGAGTTCATCGATACCTTCACCAGACTTGGCCGAGACGTTAATAAACATGGTGGTTCCGCCGTATTCCTCGGCAACCAAGTTGTACTCGGTCAATTGTTGGCGAACCTTGTCTGGGTTAGCGCCTTCTTTATCAACCTTGTTGACGGCAACGACGATAGGAACATCGGCAGCTTGCGCGTGGTTAAGGGCTTCAATGGTTTGTGGCATCACGCCGTCATCGGCAGCAACAACCAAGATCGCGATATCTGTGACCTTTGCACCTCGAGCACGCATAGCGGTAAACGCTTCGTGACCTGGTGTATCAATAAAGGTGATCGCACGTTCTGCGCCTTCATGCATGTGATGGATCTGATAAGCACCGATGTGCTGGGTGATTCCGCCGGCTTCAGTCTTGATGACTTCGGTCGAACGAATCGCATCCAACAAACGAGTCTTACCGTGATCGACGTGGCCCATAACCGTGACGATTGGTGAACGAGTTACGAGATCGGCATCATCAATATCTTCAAGCTCTTGCTCGAGATTGATATCGAACTCTTCCAGAAGTTCGCGATCCTCATCTTCTGGGCTAACGACCTGAATGGTGTAACCCAATTCAGCGCCGAGCAATGTGAAGGTGTCTTCATCCACCGATTGAGTTGCAGTCACCATTTCACCGAGGTGGAAGAGCGCTGAAACTAAAGCGGCTGGATCGGCATTAATCTTTTCGGCAAAGTCCATAAGGGAAGAGCCACGACGCAAACGAATTGCGGTGCTGCCATCGCCATGAGGAATTACTGCGCCACCCAGTGATGGCGCCGCCATATTGTCGAACTCTTCGCGCAAGGCCTTCTTGCTCTTATGCGCCTTACGGGATTTACCACCGGCCTTTCCAAATGCGCCAGCAGTTCCGCCACGTTGGTGACGTCCGCCGCCCTTATTTGGACCGCCGAAACTTGGTTGGGAAGGAGATGCAGATGGTGTGCGGTATGGCGAACCAGCCGCGGCTCCGCCTGGACGTGCGCCGGGAGCACCTGCTCCTGGTGGACGCGCTCCTGGTGGACGCGCTGCAAATCCGGGGCGAACTGCGCCGGGACGCGCACCGGACATAGGTGGACGAGATCCACCGGGTCCTGCTGGACGCTCGCCGGGGCGAATTGGTCTGGCCGGTGGACGAGGAATTGCACCCGTTCCACTATTGAAAGGATTATTACCAGCACGAGGTGGACGTGGCATTGGAATATTGCCAGGAGTCGCACCACCGGAGAATGGATTATTGCCTGGACGCGGAGGTCGAGGCATGGCATCAGAGCCAGGAGAAACTGGTGCTGGTGTTGTGGGTGTTGCAGAGGCAGCAGGGGCTGCGGGTGCCACAGGGGCTACTGGTGCTGCGGGAACTGGAGCTTGCGGCGTCGCGGTTTGCGGGAATGCCGATTGCGGAATAGTTCCGGGGGCTAGTTGAGCGAGCGCAGCTTGAATTTCCTCTGCGGTCGGGGCAGCTGGTTTTGCAGCAACCTTCTTAGCGGCAGCCTTTTTAACGGGCTTGGCTTCGCCTTCAACAGGCTTGATATCTGGAAACTTTTCCATCAACTTGCGCACGACTGGTGCTTCAACAGTTGAGGATGCGGATTTAACAAACTCGCCTACTTCTTGCAGTTTTGCGAGTAAATCCTTACTAGGAATACCTAGTTCTTTTGCTAATTCGTGAACGCGGACCTTTGCCACAGTTGCCTTCCTGTCTTGGCCCCACGTCTTTTACTGGAGCCTATATGCCTGACTTACTCATGAGCGTTGGGCGCTCATGATTGTGAGTTTGCCTTGAGGGACATTGATGGACTCCTTATTGGTAAAACTGGTTTTTTATTGCTGTTGTAGAAAATCTTCGAGCTGCTCAGTCGAGAGCGGGAGATCAGATCGAAGTGCTCGATTAAATGATCCTCGCTGCTTGGCGGTATCGAAACAGGTCCGATGCAGCCATGCTCCCCGACCGGGTAAAAGGTGCTGAGGATCTGGAATTACCTGATCGACATCTTTAACCACGCGAAGAAGTTCTGCCGGGTGCTCTCGTTTGCGACAAGCGATGCAGCTACGTATTAAAGGAGCCATCTTCGCCTGTCTCATAGAGATATCCAGCAGGGCAACCTTACTCGGTTGGCTCAGAATCAACCACTTCGCCCTCTTCTGGGGCTATTTCGCGCTTGGGTTTCTCAATTCGCTCAACTGGCTTATCGGGATGGATATCGATTCGACAACCGGTCAACCGAGCGGCCAATCTGGCATTTTGGCCATCTTTTCCAATGGCAAGAGAGAGTTGGTAATCCGGCACGACGACCTTCACCGATTTTGTAGCGAGATCCACAACCTCAGCGCTGGTGACTTTGGCTGGCGCCAACGCATTGGCCACATAAGTAGCCGGGTCATCGGAGTAGTCGACGATGTCGATCTTTTCGCCACCAAGTTCATCCATCACAGCTCGGGCTCGTGCGCCCATAGGGCCGATGAGTGCGCCCTTGGGACTAACGCCGGCTCGATGAGTGCGGACGGAGATTTTGCTTCGGTGGCCAGGCTCGCGGGCGATGCCAATAATTTCTACAACTCGATCTTTCACTTCAGGAACTTCTAGGGCAAAGAGTGTTTTGACAAGTGCTGGATGAGTTCGGGACAAAGTAACTTCCGGTCCCTTCAAGCCTTGCTTGACCTCAACCACAAAACATTTGATCCGTTGGCCATGAATGTATTCCTCGGTCGGAACTTGTTCGTTAGGCGGAATCTTTCCTTCCACGCGACCCAAGTGGACGTAAACAATCTTGGGATCGCGACCCTGCTGGATCACGCCAGAGATAACATCGCCAACGCTGCCACTGAATTCAGTGACAACATCAAGATCCTTAGCCTCACGCATCTTCTCTTTGATGACTTTGCGAGCAGTTGATGTAGCAATCCGGCTAAAGCCTTCAGGCGAATCAATCGCGGTATCGATGCGATCGCCATCGGGACCTAAGACTGGGTAGTAAATAACGATCTCGCCGGTTTGGCGGTTGAGGACTGCGCGGCCACCGGGATGGGCACCTTCGAGTTCGGCGTAGGCAGCGGCAACTCCGTTTTCTATGGCATTAATTAATTTCTCTAGCGGCATCTCTTTTTCTACGGTGAGGGCGACGAGCGCCTTTACATCGACGTTCATTCAGAATCGCCTTTGAGGGATTTGAATTCAATTTCCAGAACGGCTTTCTTCACATCGGCAAAATTGATGCTGTGATCGCCGACGATCGCGGAATTCTCATGGGCATCACCGATGCGACCTTTCGCTTCAGATCCATCATTCATAACGACGGCGACGAGGCGGCCATGATTTTTGCGCCAGTGGCGGGGCAGAGTGAGGGGACGATCAATACCAGGAGAGGTCACTTCTAAAGTGAACGGTTGATCGCCTAGTGCTTCCAAAGTCTCGGTAATTTCAGATATGCCACGCGAAACGGCCGTGACTTGATCGAGGTTTAAATGGGTATCGCTGTCGACAATAACAGTGAGGATGCGGCTCTTTCCCGCGGGGACAATAGTGATTTCTTCTAAGTAACAACCCGCAGCGGTAATGGCGGGGGTAATAGCGGCATCGATGGCCACGATAAGTTCTTGTTTATTAAGTTTTTCGGTCATGAGAAAAGTACCTTTCCGATCTATTTAGTTTTTTACTTACTTGCTTGCCCACCAATCATAACCGACTTTGGCAATGAGCAAAGTCGTCACGACCAAGAAGACTTTACGCACCAGCGGCGAGCCGCCGCGAATGGCCAAGCGGGAACCAATGAGTGCGCCCGTGACATTGGCAATCGCCAGCAGCAACCCCAAGCGCCACCAAATGTGCCCGGTGAATTGAAAGGAGAGAATTGCGCCAAAATTGGTAGCAATATTTACCAGTTTTGCCGTGGCCGATGCCTTTAAGAATGCATAACCAACCACTCCTACAAGAAGGAAAACGAGGAACGTGCCAGTCCCTGGTCCAAAAATGCCATCGTAGAAACCGATTGTTAATCCGAAGAGTGCAACCAACCATAATCGTGAAGTGTGTGTGAAACGTAAGTTTTCATCCATACCTAAATGCGGCTTGCGCCAGGTGTAGATGGCAACTGCAATCAAGAGCAGCACAATGATGGGACGGAAGAGATCTTTAGGAAAACTAGCCGCCAAGCGCGCGCCAGAAATGGAACCAATAAAGGCGGGCAACGCCATTGTGACCGTGAGGCGAAGATCAGGTCTGACTTTCTTGAAGTAAGTAAACGCGGCGGTGCTTGTTCCAAAAATAGCAGGAACTTTATTGGTACCGAGAATCATTGGAATCGGTTTATCTGAAATACCGATAAGCAGCGCAGGAAGTTGGACTAGTCCCCCGCCACCAACCATGGCGTCAACAAAGCCGGCGAAGCCTGCAGCAAGAGCTAAAAAGATTGCAGTTGATACCGACATTAATTCGCGGTAACGACCGAAACGATTTCAGCTGCAGCGCCTTCGAGATTTACTTCGCTCTTTTCGCCAGTGCGGCGCACACGAAGTTCGATCTTGCCATCAGCCAGTGCTTTGCCGACAATGATGATGAATGGAATTCCGATGAGTTCGGCATCCTTAAACTTCACCCCGGGTGAAGCATCGCGTCGGTCATCCAGCATGATGCGCAAGCCAGCGGCTTCCAATTCTTTGGCTAGATCTTCAGCGGTGTTGAAGGGCAATTCATCTTTGCCCGTGGCAACGATGTGAACGTCAGCAGGTGCGACTTCGCGTGGCCAGTTAAGCCCAAGCTCGTCGTACGTTTGCTCGGCAATTGCCGCGACCGCGCGTGAGACACCGATTCCGTAGGAACCCATGGTCACAACTTGCGACTTACCATCTTTATCAAGAACAGTGAGATCTAAGGCTTGGGCGTACTTGCGACCGAGTTGGAAGATGTGGCCAATCTCGATTGCGCGGTCGATAACGACCGGAGTTGCGCAATTAGGGCAGAGATCACCGGCACGGACCTCGGCAGCTTCAATAAATTTCTCAACGGTGAAGTCGCGGCCGTGAGTGACAAATCGAACGTGCTTATCTCGTTCATTTGCGCCAGTGACCCAATGTGAACCAAGAACAACTCGAGGGTCGGCGTAAACCGTGATGCCGAACTTGGCGGCATCCTGAGGACCGACGTAACCCTTGACCAGTCCTGGGTGCTTGGCAAAGTCGGCATCTTCAAAGAGACGAAGTTCAAGAACTCCGGGCAAGTTGGCTTCTAGACGCTTGAGATCGACTTCGCGATCGCCAGGAACCAAAATTGATATTGCTTTGCCGTCAGCCATCAACAGCACATTTTTCAAGGTGTCATTGGCTTGATATCCCTCGCCAAATTTTTCGTTGAGCAGGAGTACCAATGAATCAATGGTTGGCGTGCTTGGTGAATCGAAAACTTCCATGGCGGCTGGCTCGGTGCCGGCGTAAGCATCGACCTTTGTCACCATCGCTTCAACGTTGGCGGCATAGCCACATTTTTCGCAGAGCACGTAAGTGTCTTCGCCAGTTGGGCATGGGGCTAAGAATTCTTCCGAACGAGAACCGCCCATAGCGCCGGAGACAGCCGAGACGATGTTGTACTTCATATGCAGACGTTCAAAGGTCTTGATGTAGGCGCTGCGATGTTTCTCGTAAGAAACTGCAAGCCCGGCATCATCAAGATCAAAAGAGTAAGAATCCTTCATGACAAATTCGCGTCCGCGAATAATTCCGCTGCGGGGACGGGCTTCATCGCGAAACTTGGTCTGAATTTGATAAATCGAAAGCGGAAGGTCTTTGTATGAGGAGTACTCCCCCTTCACCATCAAAGTAAACATTTCTTCGTGGGTTGGGCCTAGCAAATAGTCATTCCCGCGACGGTCCTTCAGGCGAAATAAATTTGGTCCATATTCTTCCCAGCGATTAGTAGATTCGTAGGGTTCGCGGGGCAAAAGCGATGGGAAATGAACTTCTTGAAAGCCAGCTTCATCCATCTCTTCCCGAATGATGCGCTCGATATTGCGCAAGGTGATGTAACCAAGCGGCAGCCACGAGTACACCCCAGCCGCAATTCGTCGGACATAGCCGGCGCGCACCAAGAGACGGTGGCTGGCTACTTCGGCATCGGCAGGATCATCGCGCAGTGTGCGCAATAGGAGTGTGGACATTCGCAACATGGGGCAACCTTACCGATTATTGCCAAGCCTTCGTTCGAGGTTAGGAGACAGAGACGCTTGGTTCGCCCGAAGCGATACCTGCTTTTTCCATCTCTTCTGCCAGACGCATAGCTTCTTCAATCAGAGTTTCAACAATTTGCGCCTCGGGGACGGTCTTGATGACTTCACCTTTAACGAAGATCTGGCCTTTTCCATTTCCGCTGGCTACACCTAAATCGGCTTCGCGGGCTTCGCCAGGACCATTAACCACACAGCCCATAACGGCCACGCGCAACGGGACAGTCATGCCCTCAAGGCCGGCCTGAACTTTCTCGGCCAAGCTGTAAACATCAACCTGGGCTCGTCCACATGATGGGCAAGAAACAATTTCAAGTTTGCGCTGGCGCAAGTTGAGGGATTCCAAAATCGAGATGCCGACTTTGACTTCTTCAACGGGTGGGGCAGAAAGCGATACGCGAATCGTGTCGCCAATACCTTCCGCTAACAAAATTCCAAACGCAGTTGCCGACTTGATAGTTCCTTGGAAGAAAGGTCCGGCTTCGGTTACGCCAAGGTGGAGTGGATATTCACAGCGCTGGGCTAAAAGGCGATAAGCCTGCACCATGGTTACAGGGTCATGATGCTTCACCGATATTTTGATATCCGTAAAACCATGCTCTTCAAAAAGTGAGGCTTCCCAAAGTGCAGACTCAACCAGAGCTTCGGGAGTGGCTTTGCCGTATTTGGCCAAGAGGCGTGGATCAAGCGAGCCGGCATTCACGCCGATTCGAATCGGAATTCCTGCATCTCCCGCAGCTTTGGCAACTTCTTTTACCTTGTCGTCAAATTGTTTGATATTGCCCGGGTTGACTCGAACTGCGGCGCAGCCAGCATCGATAGCGGCAAAAATGTATTTCGGCTGAAAATGAATATCGGCAATAACAGGGATCTGAGATTTCTTGGCAATCTGCGAAAGCGCATCGGCATCATCCTGACTAGGGACGGCAACGCGCACGATCTGGCACCCAGATGCAGTGAGCTCGGCGATCTGTTGCAACGTGGCATTGACATCAGAAGTGAGGGTGGTGCACATGGATTGCACGCTTACTGGCGCATCGCCACCAACCAAAACGCTTCCGACCTTGAGCTGCTTGCTCTTGCGCCGGGGTGCAAGCACGGGAGGTGGGGCTGACGGCATTCCAAGATTTACCATGTCCGTATTCTGCCTTACTTCTCTAGGAACCTCATGTTGAGTGCGAAATGTTCATCTCTTTACATATTGAGATGGATGGGGTTGAAAATATCAGCCCCTAAAAGAAGCAAGGAGAGCGCGGCTAAGACCACAAAGACCACAATGGTGATGGGCGTGAGTCTCTCAACGTCTATGGGGTTAGGTTGCGGCAACCCTTTACGCCTAGCCCGGCGGAATCTAATGCCGTCTGCAACCGCTAGGGCCATATGCCCGCCGTCAAGCGGAAGAATCGGCAAAAGATTAAAAATTCCCACAAAAATATTGAGTGAGGCGATAATCAACAAAAATGTGGCAAGACGTTCGCGAACTGAAAGATTCTTGTCGCTTGCCGTTTGTGCTGAAACGCGTGCCACTCCCACAACGCCGACCAAGCTGGTTGCATCCCTAGGTTTGCCACCGAATGTTTGGCCGATCAGCGCTGGAATCTTTGATGGCAAAGAAATCAAAGAAGTAACGCTGCTGGTGAAGAGATCTTTGCTGAGGGTTCCGGCATGAATGGCTGCCCGATAAGGGTTCTGTGTTTCGGTTCCGAGTTTATTTATCAACCCAATAACACCGATGGTCTTGCCATCGCGCACAGTTCCTTGAGGAGTCAAAGTAAATTCAAGAGTTTCTGATCCGCGCAAGACTTTTACAGTGATGGCTTTTCCTGCAGAGCTACGAATCGTCTTCACGCTGGTCGACCATTGGTCCACAGAGATACCGTTGATGCTGACGATTCGATCGCCGGCTTTCATGCCCGCAGCAAATGCGGGTGAAGCTGGATCAGCCGCAGCGCAGGTGGCGGCTGTAGTCAGACACGGAACAACTTCGGCGATAACAGGCGTAACCGTGGTGGTACCAACCCCAACGAAGAGGGCAAAGATAAGTAAGAATCCCAAGACGAAGTGATTGAACGAACCAGCACCGAGCACAATCAAACGCTTAGGAGCAGATGCGCGAACAAAGGCTCGCGGTTGATCTTCTTCGGAGAGAACTTCTCTAGTCGACATGCCCACGATGCGGCAGTAACCGCCGGCTGGAATTGCCTTGATGCCGAATTCGGTTTCACCACGAGTCACGGACCAGATCCTGCGACCAAAGCCAAGGAAGAATTCGGTGACCTTCATGTGGAACTTTTTCGCAGTCAGGTAATGGCCAGCTTCGTGAACCATTATTGAGAAAAGTAGAGCAACTATGAAGGCGATCACTCCGAGAAAACTCATGCACGCACCTGTGACCGATAATTCATTGACCTATCTTCTCCTATTAACCTTAGAAATCGCTCATTACTCTATGGGCGTTATAGTTATCCCATGACATTTGGACCCAATATTCCTCAAGAACGACGCTTGGTTACTGCTATTCCTGGCCCAAAATCCCAGGAAATGTTGGCTCGTCGAAGTGAAGCCACTTCTGCCTCCCTCGGCATGGCTATCCCGGTATTTGTTTCCCATGCTGGCGGCGGCGTCATCGTTGATATTGATGGAAATTCGATCATTGATATGGCGGCAGGCATCGCCACTGTCAACGTAGGCAATAGCGCCGAACGTGTTGTTGCAAATATGAAAGCCGCTATCGAAGCCTTTACTCACACCTGCTTTACCGTTGCTCCTTACAGTGGATATGTCGAGGTCTGCGAAGCCCTCAACCGCATCACTCCTGGGACATTTAAGAAGAAGTCATTGCTGGTCAACTCTGGCGCCGAAGCAGTTGAAAATGCCGTCAAAATCGCTCGCGCTGCTACTAAGCGCCAAGCAGTTGTAGTTTTTGAGCACGCCTATCATGGGCGCACCAATCTCACTATGGGAATGACTGCCAAGAACATCCCTTATAAAGAGGGCTTTGGTCCCTTCGCTCCCGAGATTTATCGCATGCCGATGGCTTATCCCTTCCGTTGGGTCGGAGATAAGGACAATGTCGCAGCCGAGGCGCTGGATATCGTCACCCACAAGATTGAAAAAGAAATTGGCGCGCACAATGTTGCGGCGATTGTTATTGAACCTATTCAGGGTGAAGGCGGATTTGTTGTTCCGCCAAAAGGTTTTCTTCCAGGCTTGGCGGCGTTCGCCAAAGCTAACGGCATTCTCTTTATCGCTGATGAAGTTCAAACCGGTTTCGCTCGTACTGGCAATATGTTCGCAGTCGAAGATGAGGGTGTCGAGCCTGACATCATGATTTTGGCAAAAGGCATCGGCGGCGGTCTTCCAATCGCTGGCATTACCGGCCGTGCTGAAATTATGGATGCTCCGGTCGGAAGTGGAGTCGGCGGAACCTTTGGCGGTAACCCCATCGCTTGCGCCGCAGCTTTGGGCGCCATCGCAACTATCGAAGAAGATGGCTTGGTCGAGAAGGCAGCTCACATGGGTGCGATTATCTCTGCGGCTCTTGAAAGCATGAAGTCCAAGTATGCAATCGTGGGCGATGTCCGCGGTCGTGGCGCCATGCAGGCGTTGGAATTCATTATTCCGGGCACCATGGATCCAAATACCAAAGCCATGCAAGATATCGTCAAGTATTGCCAACAAAAAGGTGTTCTCTTGTTAACGGCAGGTACCTACAGCAACGTGATTCGTTTGTTGCCACCGCTGGTTATGCCTGATCACCTCTTGAACGAGGCACTGGCTATTTTGGATGAAGCGATTGCGGCGTCAAACGCCTAGACAATTAACGATCTAAGAGATTGCGGGTGGGACTATATGTCCCACCCTTTTTTCTCAAGGTAATAGCGCTCAGAGCTTCTAACACAACCCGGTTAGCCAAGATCGCAGTGATATCTGCGCTGTCATAAGCAGGCGCGACCTCAACAACATCAATTCCAACAATGGGAAGTTCCAGACAGATTCGTCGAACTGCTTCCAGAAGTTCACGGCTGGTCATTCCACCAGGCTCGGGTGTTCCGGTTCCAGGTGCCATTCCGGGATCGACAACATCAATATCGACCGAGAGAAATACGCCGTCGCAGCCATCCAATAACGTTGCGAAGGATTCGTCCAAAACTTCTTTCATTCCGCGATGGTGAATCTCGGTCATCTCATAGGAGCGCATGCCTTGATCGCGCATCCACTTCAAAGTTACATCATCTGGCCAATATCCACGCAGTCCCAATTGCAAGAACCGATCACCGCGAACTGCGCCAGTATCGATAAGTCTGCGCATCGGAGTTCCGTGACCGACCAACGCACCAAATTGTGATTCGCCGGTATCGGCGTGAGCGTCGAAGTGAATCATGGAGATCTTTCCCATGCCACGATGGTGTGCGATACCAGCGACATCGGCAGAGGCAATGGAGTGGTCTCCCCCAAGTACAACCGGAATTGCGCCAGCGCGCGAAATGAGTTCGGTCGCCTCCTCGAGAACTTTCAGTGATGCAGTGAGATCTCCACCTGGCATTAAGAGATCACCAGCGTCAAAAATCTTCAATTCTTTTAGAGCATCAACGCGCATTGAAAGGTGCGGACGTTCGCCATCGTGTGGCAAGTAATCTCCAGCACGGATGGCTTGTGGACCAAACTTGGCACCAGATCGATGTGAAGTACCGCTATCTATAGGCGCTCCAACGATGATGACGTCAGCGCCGGCAAAGGATTCAGGCTGTTCCAGATCGCAGGCAGGAATGCCTAAGAATGTGAAATTGGGGCCGTACATGTTTCCAAGATTTGCCATGAGGCAAACTTAACTGACTTTGCGTCGGCGTTGAACTACCTGTCCTAACAACACGACGATAAGTGCAATAAAGAACATGGAGGAGCCGATCACGTTGGCTTGAGGTGGTAACCCACGCTCGGCCGAGATGTACACGAACTTCGGGAAAGTATTGACGTTTCCAGAGTTGAAGTTGGTGATGATGAAGTCATCGAAAGAAAGGCTGAAAGCCAGCAACGCAGCTCCGGCAATTCCGGGGGCAACCAAAGGAAGAGTAATTCTTCGGAAAGTCTCGCGCTCATCGGCATAGAGATCCATGGCCGCTTGTTCTAAGCGCGGATCCAAACTGGCAATTCGAGCCTTGACGGTAACCACCACAAAGGAGATGCAGAACATGACGTGGGCAATGACGATGGTGAGGAAGCCAGGATTAAATCCAAAGTTAAGGAACATCGTCAGCAACGAGGCTCCCAAGACAAGCTCAGGGGTAGCCATAGGGAGGAAGATCAACATGTTGACGATTCCCTTACCCTTAAAGGCATAACGACCCAAAGCAAAAGCAATGAGAGTTCCGAGAATTGTTGCGATGAAAGTGGCAATCACGCCGATCTTCAAGGAATTTCCTAAAGCATTGCAGATGTCGGGAGCTCCGCAAGGGTTGCGCCAGTTGTTCCAGGTAAATCCGCGCCAAACTAGATTGCTCTTCACTGAGTTATTGAAGGAAAAAGCAAAGGTGTAGAGAACCGGGATAAAGAGATAGGTGAACCCCAGGACGGCATAAATACGAATGAGGTTACGAGAGAACCAACGCGTCGCTTTTCTCATACCAAGTCCTCGGTTCCGGCCTTGCGGATATACAGCGTCACGACAATCAAAATAGCCACCATCAATGTGAAAGAGAGTGCCGCTGCGGTTGGGTAATCAACAATTTGCAAATAGCGAGAGTTGATAACGTTACCGATCATCTTGGTGTTGGGATTTCCCAAGATTTCGGCGTTCACGTAATCACCTGCCGCTGGAATAAATGTCAGCAGCGTTCCTGCGACCACTCCCGGCATAGAAAGTGGGAGTGTTACTTTGCGGAAGGTGGTTAATGCGTTGGCATAAAGATCGCCTGAGGCTTCCATCGTTCGTGGATCTATGCGCTCGAGGCTGGAGTACAACGGCAGCGTCATAAATGGCAAGAAGTTATAGGTAAGGCCCGCAATTACCGCAAAGGTACTTGCCGTTACGTGCGAATTTGGGCTGACGATATGCAACCAAACTAAAGCTTTAAATCCAATTCCTTGACCGCCGAGAATCTGCTTCCAGGCAATGGTGCGCAGAATAAAAGAAGTAAAGAATGGAGCCACAACTAGAACCAAGAGCACGTTCTTCCATCGTCCCGATTTGAAGGCAATGGCGTATGCCAATGGGTAAGCAATGAGTAACGCCGCGAAGGTTGCAATACCAGCGTAAACAAAGGAGCGCACAAATTGGGTGTGGCTATTGACCAATGCATCCCAGAAGTTGGCAAAACGATAAGTCTGATCAAACTCGCCAATCCCCAGACCTGGGGTTTTTGTGGATGTGCTGACCAAAGTCAAAATCGGCAAGAGAAAGAAGAAGATCAACCAAACCATGCCGGGAAGCAGCAAAAGATAAGGCAGTAAGGAACGACGCTTCGTCGATGCCTCGCCTTTCTTAGCGACCGCCTGAAGAAAAGCCATCTCTACTCTTCTTCGTCGACGTGAACTTCAGAACCAGCAGTTGCATCTTCACGTCCATCAAGACCGAAAGTGAATACCGGCTCCCATGACAACGTCACGCGATCGCCTTTATCCAGCGGTGCAATGCCATCATCATTTTGTTCAAAGACCATAAGTTCTTGTCCCCATGGCATTTCGACCTGGTACTGCGTGCTAACGCCTATGTACGAAACATCAGAGATGACTCCACCAGGCAAGATATTGCCGTGGGTAGCTTCACCTTCAGGAAGGATGCGCAATTTCTCGGGGCGAATACCAACCAAGATGGAAGAATCTTTCGCACTAGATCGCGCGCGAGGTACACCAATCTTCTGTCCAAAGAGATTAACAACCAAAGATTCGGCGCCATTCGATTCAATCGAACCTTTAATGAGGTTGGACTGACCCAGGAAGTTGGCTACGAAAGTGGTCTTGGGATTGTCGTAGAGATCGGCAGGTGAACCCATTTGTTCGATTCGACCTTCATTCATAACTGCGATGGTGTCGGCCATGGTCATGGCTTCTTCCTGATCGTGCGTTACGTGAACGAAGGTAAGGCCGATTTCGGTCTGAATCCACTTGAGCTCGATCTGCATTTGCCGACGCAATTTGAGATCAAGCGCACCGAGAGGTTCATCCAACAACAAGAGCGCTGGACGATTAACAATGGCACGAGCTACAGCGATTCGTTGTTGCTGACCACCAGAGAGTTGGTTGGGCTTGCGCTCGGCAAGATGTGGAAGTTCGACTAGGTCCAAGACTTTATCAACTTGCTCTTTTACATCTTTTATTCCGCGGCGACGCAAACCAAAGGCGACGTTTTCGAAGATAGAAAGATGTGGAAAGAGAGCGTAGTTCTGGAAGACAGTATTTACCGGACGCTTATAAGGGCGTTCGTACGTGATGTCCGTTGAACCAACGTGAATGCTGCCGGCCGTAGGCTCTTCTAGCCCTGCAATCATTCGCAAGGTTGTGGTTTTACCGCAACCCGATGGCCCCAAGAGGGCAAAGAAAGATCCTTCTGGAATAACTAAATCCAGATTATCTACTGCAATAAAGTCACCAAAAGATTTGGTGAGGTTGGAGAGTTTGAGATCTCCTTTTGCGGAAGTGGAAGCGTCAGCCACTTACTAGTTACCACTTGCTTTCTGGAAAGCAGTGGCGAACTTGATCTGCTCGGCAGGCTTCAATGGGCGGAAGACCTTGAGCTTCTTCCACATTGCATCGTCAGGAAAGATTAGCGTGTTCTTAACCTGAGCCGGATTGACCTTGGCCATCGCTTCTTGCGCTCCTGCAACTGGGCAGACATAGGTAATGTAATTGGCAACTTTGGCTGCAACCAGCGGATCGTAGTAATAGTTGATCAAGGCCTCGGCGCCAGCCTTGTTCTTTGAAGTTGTTGGAATCATGAGGTTATCGGTAGAGAAAGTTCCACCAGATTCTGGAATTCCGAATCCAAATTGATTTTGATTTTGCAAGTTCAACTGATTGATATCACCGGACCAGCCAATAACAGCGGTGGCATCGCCAGAGATCAGATCCTCTTGATAGGACTGACCCTTGATCTGACGAATAAATCCATCGTGAATCATCTTGGTCACGTAGTCAACGGCGTTCATGAACTTGTCTTCAGTGAATGGCTTAGAAATGTCGGTGCCTTGCCACATCATGATCAGACCAATGGTGTCGCGCATCTCGGAGAGAACTTCGATCTTTCCCTTGTTGGCCTTGGAAAAGAGTTGGTCCAAAGTTTGAATGCCCTTTGGGGTGTGCTTCTTGTTCCACGCGAGGCCAGCAATAATTCCAGCCCAAGGCAGGCTGTAGTGACGGCCCACATCGAAGGGGCGGTTTGCAAGGAAAGGCAGAACGTTCTTCTTATTAGGAACGGCAGCATCGTCGAATTTCTGGACGAACTTGGAAGCGACCCAGCGCTCGGCCATCCATTCAGTCATCGTGACGATGTCGTAGCCGATATCTTTCTTTAATTTTAATTGTGGCTGCACTTTGGCAGTGAAAGTGTCATTGTCATCAATGACCTCGAAATACTTTGCCGGAATCCCGGTCTTCTTGATAAACGCTTCTAGCGTTGGATATTTCTTTGTCTTGTTGTCGTAATCCAAGTACAGCGACCAGTTTGCCCATCGCACTGTTGCAGGAACGGCATCGGCACTCTCCGATGTAGCCATACCCAGCATCGATGCAGCTCCGAGTCCACCTGCACCGGCAAATAACGCACGGCGAGAGAAAGCACTCGAGGCGAGGTCGGTAACTCCTGGGGGAATGGAGAAATCTTTACTTGAGGCAGACATGGCAGCTTCCTTTTCTAGTCAAAAGCGGGCACTGGATGGCAGTTCGGTACAGCGGCATTACGACAGTTTTTCTTGCTCGGGGCAAATCCTAGACCCTGAAGTTTACGAAAACCGACCCAAACGAGAGTCTCGTGAGATTCCCAGTTCTGATCTCGTTAGCTTTTAGGCGTTCAGGTTGGTCATGACGTGCTTGATTCGGGTGTAATCCTCGAACCCGTAAGCCGATAAATCCTTGCCGTAACCGGAATGTTTAAAACCACCATGAGGCATCTCGGCCACCAATGGAATATGGGTATTGATCCAGACGCAACCAAAGTCAAAGGCCTTGGCCATGCGCATCGCCCGACCGTGGTCTCGGGTCCAAACGCTGGAGGCCAAACCGTAATTGACACCATTGGCGTACTTGACCGCTTGGGCTTCATCGACGAACTTTTGAACGGTGATAACTGGTCCAAAGATCTCGTTTTGAATCATCTCGTCGTTCTGGACTAGGCCGGCAACGACGGTTGGCTCAAAGAAGTAGCCTGCTCGGGCGACTTTGGAGCCACCAGCAACAACCTGTGCATGACCAGGGGTCCGCGCAATGAAGCCTGCGACCCGATCGAGTTGGTTGGCATTATTGACCGCACCGTAAAGCACATCTTCATCCGGGGCGCCGGTCGCGATGTTCTTGGTCGCTTGTTCGGCAAGCAGCGCCACGAAATCATCGTAGACCGAAGCTTCGACCATAACCCGAGTGGCAGCAGTGCAATCTTGTCCAGCATTAAAGAAACCAGCGATGGCAATGGCTTCGGCTGCAGCTTCCAAATTGGCATCAGCGAAAACGACAACTGGTGCTTTGCCGCCTAATTCCAAGTGGACCTTTTTAATATCGCGGGCGGCCGATGTGGCAACTTCCATTCCCGCTCGAACGGAGCCAGTGATGGAGACCATAGCGGGAGTGTCATGTTCGACAAGGGCACGACCAGAATCACGATTGCCCGTGACCACGTTGAAAACACCTTCAGGCAAAAACTCGGACATGACTCCGGCCATCCAAACTGTGGAGGCGGGTGTTGTATCGCTGGGCTTGAGAACGACTGCATTTCCTGCAGCAATTGCCGGTGCCCACTTCCAGACAGCCATCATCATCGGGTAATTCCAAGGCGTTACTTGAGCACAGATGCCTATAGGTTCGCGGCGGATGAAGGAGGTCATACCGTGCATATATTCGCCAGCAGATTTACCTTCTAGGTTTCGCGCAGCACCAGCAAAGAATCGAATCTGATCGATCATCGGCGGAATTTCTTCCGAGCTTGTAAGCGAGATTGGCTTGCCCGTATTTTCCACTTCAATGGCAATTAATTCCTCGGCGCGATTCTCAAAGGCATCGGCAATTTTCAGGAGTGCCCGTTGACGCTCTGACGGAGTGGATTCTTTCCAGGTTTCAAAGCCTTTTTCAGCTGCCTTCATCGCCTGATCAATATCGGCGGCGTTGGAAATGGGCGCGGTGGCATAAGCCTGGCCGGTGGCCGGATTGATGACCTCGCTGGTCTCCCCCGATTGTGACGGAAGGTATTTGCCGTCAATAAAGTTATGGAGGGTTTTCATCATTGAGCTCCTTCGGTGGTTTCCGTAATTGACGATGATGTGAAAGCAGAAGCAATTTCATTGGCGGCTAGTTGTCCGCAAGCACCATCGATATCTCGACCACGAGTATCTCGAACTGTGACGGGTACGCCGTAGCCTTCCAAGATGCGGACAAATTCATCTTCATCTTTTTGACGAGATGCCGTCCATTTTGATCCAGGTGTTGGGTTGAGCGGTATTAAATTGACGTGGGCGTTGCGATTACGAAGCAAACGACCTAGGAGATCAGAGCGCCAAGCCTGATCGTTAATATCGCGAATAAGTGCGTATTCGATCGAGTATCGACGGCCAGTGCGATCGGCATATTTATCGGCCGCTTCCAAAACTTCTTTGATTTTCCAGCGCGAGTTAATGGGAACAAGACTGTCGCGAAGTTCGTCATCAGGCGTATGCAAGGAAACCGCGAGTGTGACCGGAATACCTTCTTCAGTTAACTTTTCAATTCCATTGACCAAACCAACGGTTGAGACGGTAATCGAACGCGCACCAATACCTAGGCCGTCAGGTTGAGGGGTTGTGATATTTCGAACCGATCGCATAACCGCGTTGTAGTTAGCCATGGGCTCGCCCATGCCCATAAAGACCACATTGGATAACCGAGTTGGTCCACCTGGCAAATCACCATTGGCACAAGTACGAGCTGCGGCGATGACTTGGGCAGTGATTTCCCCAGCCGTTAAATTTCGAGTAAGTCCAGCTTGTCCGGTAGCGCAGAACGGGCAGTTCATTCCACAAC
The DNA here is from genome assembly GCA_037142435.1 of Actinomycetes bacterium. Lineage (GTDB taxonomy): Bacteria > Actinomycetota > Actinomycetes > Nanopelagicales > Nanopelagicaceae > CAIMZW01. The sequence continues at coordinate 30,390 of JBAXAO010000007.1, forward strand.
CAGCTTGTGAAGAGATACAGACGGTCGTGCGATCGGAATAGCGCATCAACACACTTTCCACCAGAACGCCATCGTGCAGCTTCCATAAATCTTTTCGCGTTTTGCCGCCATCTGCAATGCTAGAACGAACCAAGGTGATGAGCTTGGGAGTAAATGCCACCGAAAGAGTCTCGCGAAGTTCCTTGGGAATATCGGTCCAAGTTTCGGCATCGTCGTTGTAATGAGTGAAGAGATGAACCGCCACTTGCTTGGCGCGAAAGGCGGGAATGCCGAGCTCGGTCGCTTTAGCCTTACGTTCTTCGGGAGTCCAGTCGGCAAAGTGCACCGGGGTTTTTACGCGGAGTTTAGGCTCGTCGAAAACCAATTTAATTTCAGGCACATTAGACAATTAATTAATCACCACTTGAAGTGTTTGATAAGTTCGAGCGCAAACCAGACGGCGGGCGCGGTAAAGAGAACTGAGTCAATGCGATCCAAGATGCCACCGTGTCCGGGCAATATGGCGCCCATATCTTTGATAGAAAGGTCGCGCTTTACTGCAGATTCCAAGAGATCGCCCCATGTTGAGGTCACAACGGCCATTAACCCAATACCGGCTCCAATCCACCAATGATTGTGGAGGGCATAGTGAACGACGAGAGAAGAGCCAATGGTCGTTGCCAAAAATGATCCAATGAGGCCTTCCCAGGTTTTCTTTGGGCTGATGTGAGGAGCCAAAGGATGCTTACCCAAAAGGACCCCAAAAATATATGCAAAGGTGTCATTGCAACTGACGAGAACTACCAACGTCAAGATTCGAGCCGCGCCATCGTCATGATGAGCAAGAAGAAGCAAAAATCCAGCTAGAAAGGGAATATAAAAAATCGCGAAAGTCGCCGCAGAGGAGCGCTTCAGGAAATCTTTGTTGCTGCGCCACAACATGTATACCAATAAGTTCGGAACCGAAATAGCCAGCGCGACTGCTAAACCAGAGACGCGACCGTACCAAGCCGAAACTAAGAGCGCAGTTCCTACCAATTGCAAAGGCATTGCTGGTAATTCGATACCGCCAGCACGATACGCAACCACGAGTTCACGCAGCGCCACCATGATGGCCGCCCAAATAAGTACTCCGAAGAGAATGGGTGCGAATGAAATCGTGCCAAAAACCAAAATCAAAATGGATAGCGAGACGAGAATGGAAGGGATGAGAGCACGCCCAGCCTTGCGATTAATCGCCTCGTTTATCGAATGTATATCGTCCATGGATTTAAACTTCGAGAAGTTCGGCTTCCTTGTGCTTAAGTAAGTCATCAATCTTGGCGACATGATCTGCAGTGGTTTTATCTAATTCTTTTTCAGCGCGAGCGACATCGTCCTTACCAACTTCACCATCTTTTTCTAACTTCTCCATGGCTTCCTTGGCAGTGCGACGTACGTTACGAATGGAAATCTTGGAATCTTCTGCTTTGGAACGAGCTACCTTGATGAATTCCTTGCGACGTTCTTCCGTCAACTGTGGAAAATTGATACGAATGACGCTGCCATCAGAGGCAGGATTTACACCCAAATCGGATTCACGAATCGCTTTTTCGATAACAGCCATTGCGCCTTTGTCGTAAGGAGAGACCAATGCCATGCGTGCTTCTGGAACCTGGAAGGTGGCCAGTTGGGAGAGTGGAGTGTAAGTGCCGTAGTAGTCGACCATAATTTTGGCGAACATCGAAGGGTGGGCTCGACCGGTGCGGATAGCGCCAAAATCTTCCTTAGCGACTTCTACCGCTTTGGACATCTTGGTGCTGGCATCGCTGAGCGCTGCGTTGAGATCTGACATCGTGCTCCCCTTGTACTTGGCCTTCTAATCGGCAATCTAACGACAATGCTAGCGATTTTAGGAAACTAAAGTCCCGACAGCCTCTCCCCGAACGGCACGGGCGATGTTTCCGCGATTCTTGAGGTCGAAAATGATGATCGGAAGATTGTTCTCGCGACACAGACTAAATGCCGCTGCATCAGCGACCGCCAAGGACTTCTTCAAGACATCATCAAAGCTGACTGTGTCGTACTTGGTTGCAGCGGGATCCTTCTTGGGATCAGCGCTATAGACACCATCGACGCCGCTCTTGGCCAAGAGCAGAGCCTCGGAACCAATTTCGAGTGCACGTTGTGCCGCGACAGTATCGGTCGTGAAAAATGGCATTCCGGCTCCGGCACCAAAAATCACAACGCGACCTTTTTCTAGGTGACGAATAGCGCGACGTGGAATGTATGGCTCGGCAACTTGTCCCATGGTGATGGCAGTTTGGACGCGAGTATCGATACCTTCTTTTTCCAGAAAATCTTGAAGTGCCAAGCAGTTCATAACCGTGCCCAACATTCCCATGTAGTCGGCACGTGCGCGATCCATCCCGCGCTGTTGAAGTTCGGCTCCGCGGAAATAATTACCGCCACCAACAACGATGGCGATCTGAGTTCCGCTGCGAGCCACATCTGCAATCTGTCCAGCAATTTCATGTACAACATCGGGATCAACGCCGATGCCTTTCGCGCCTCCAAAAACTTCGCCCGAAAGTTTAAGGAGCACTCTCTTGTAACCGGTTCGGGTCATAGGGAGTGCTCCTTTAACTAGTGGGATGAATTTATGGTCTAGAGATTACTGTCCAACTCGGAAGCGGTGGAATGCCGACACGGCAGTTTTGGCCTCATCCAAGATTTGTTGAACGGTCTTCTTGGCATCCTTAGCGAAAGACTGCTCCAAGAGGCTGATCTCCTTGACGAATCCGGTCACGCGACCTTCAACGATCTTGGCGATGGAAGCTTCTGGCTTGCCTTCGTTGCGGGCGGTCTCTTCAGCAATGCGACGCTCGTTCTCAATGTGGTCGGCAGGAATATCTTCGCGACGAACAAATTGAGGTGCGAAAGCGGCAATGTGCTGAGCTACATCCTTGCCAGCATCAACGGCTTCGGTAGCCAATTGAACCAAGACGCCAACCTGAGGAGGTAGGTCTGGGCTGGTGCGGTGTAAATACAAGGAGACTGGTGAACCCTTGAGAACTGCAACGCGACGAAGTTCGATCTTCTCGCCCAAAGTTGCATTGGCTTCATCGATCGTCGCTTGAACAGTCTTGCCGTTCTCCAAAGTGGAGGCAAGGAAGGCATCGAGTTCGCCGATTTGACTGGCGAAAAGGTGTGCCAAAAGTTCGTTAGCAACAGCGACAAAGCGCTCGCCCTTGGCAACGAAGTCTGTCTCACAGTTGAGTTCGAGCATAACGCCGACATTTCCTTCGGCCTTTGCAATAACCAAACCATTAGAGGTGGTGCGACCTTCGCGCTTGGTAACGCCCTTCAAGCCTTTAACGCGGATGATTTCAATAGCTTTATCGAAATCGCCTTCAGCCTCGTCAAGAGCCTTCTTGCAATCGAGCATTCCGGCGGCAGTTGCCTCGCGGAGACGCTTTACATCTTCTGCGGAATAAGAAGCCACTTAGTTATTCTCCAATTTTTTCATCGGTTACAGGTGCGACTACAGCTTCAACAACTGCATCAACTGCAGGTGCTGCTACTGCATCAACTGCAGGTGCGCCAAGCAAATCTTTTTCCCAGTCAGCCAAAGGCTCTTCAGCGACTGCAACCTTGGCAGCGCCTTGATCGGCAGCAGCGGCAGCGTTAGCTGAACGTGCTTGCAGACCAGCAGCAGCTGCATCGGCGATAACGCGGGTCAACAATCCGATGGAACGGATGGCATCATCGTTACCTGGAATCTTGTAATCAACTTCATCTGGATCGCAGTTGGTATCCAAGATGGCAACTACTGGAATACCGAGCTTGTGTGCTTCGGCAACAGCGAGGTGCTCTTTCTTGGTGTCAACAACCCAAATTGCTGAAGGCAACTTGGTCATGTTGCGAATACCTTCGAGGTTCTTGGTGAGCTTCTCGCGCTCGCGACGGAGAACAAGAAGTTCCTTCTTGGTCAAAACCTGGTCATTGGAATTCTCGAGTGCTTCCAATTCCTTCAAGCGCTGAATTCGCTTGTAAACGGTTGGGAAGTTGGTCAACATTCCACCCAACCAACGCTCGGTTACGTAAGGCATTCCAACGCGAGCTGATTGTTGCTTGATTGGCTCGTGGGCTTGCTTCTTGGTACCGACGAACAAGATGTGGCCGCCCTTGGCGACTGTGTCTTGAATAAAGTTATAGGCGCTATCGATCAAAGCAAGTGATTGCTGAATATCGATGATGTAGATGCCATTGCGCTCGGCAAAAATAAAGCGCTTCATCTTTGGATTCCATCGACGAGTCTGGTGTCCGAAGTGGACTCCGCTGTCGAGAAGTTCTCGCATTGTTACAACCGCCATGGCGGCACACTCCTTTATTGCACGCACGCGGTTAGCGAGCGCACACTCGGTTGATGACCGGAACAATTTGTTCTGATCCCTGGCGCCCCGTCACCGACCAGCCTGGGCTGGACCGAAATGGTTCCCGATAGAAAATCGTCGGGTAGGACGCGCGAAGTCACCTGCCCCCTTGGTGATCACAACTCGTGTGCTTACTTCCAGGGCTGATGCTGGGGATAAGTCTAACTGATGGTCCGGCCGCGCTTTACCCGAGAAGTGAGGCCGCTAGAGGGTTCGGACATCGGTCTGGGCAAAATCTGCCCCTTTGAAGAGCAGGGGCGCCTTAAGAGCGATGGCTAATGCATAGGAGAAGGTGTCGCCAAAGTTGAGTTTGGCCTTACTACCGCTGGATCGGCCATACTCACGATTGGCCTGGCGAGCGATTTTGGCTTGAACTAAATCAAAATCCAAGATGGAAATGAGACCATCGGCAAGAAAGCGATCCAAGAGAGCCGAGCCACCCCGTGGATCTAGAACTGACGACATTTCAACATAAGTCGCCGCAGATATCACCGGCTCATGATCGTGGATGGCTTCTAAAAAAAGGCTAGCCTCGGGCTCATCGAAAATGATGGCGAGCAGCGCCGACGAATCCACCACTAGCTTCAAACGGGTAAACCTTGTTCGTCATAAAGAAAATCAGTCGCGTTTTCACTGGTCATGCCTTTGGGCATCAGTTTGTGCATCTCTTCGGCTATAGCCTTCAGGCGATCCAGCCGCTCTTCGCGAGTCGCTCGAGCAAGCCGCTCTCGAAGTGCCACCGTGACCGCCTCGGTCAATGTCTCGTCGTAAAGGGAAGCCAACTTGGCAGCAAGTTCGTGTGCCTCGGGATTCTTTATATTCATTCCCATAGCCCCATGTTATACCTTTTGGTATGTCCGTTTCTACCTTCTATTGAGAAAGCATTGCACCGGGACAAGGCTCCGCTGAAATTGTGTTGAAACCCCTCACGCCCGCGGGTGAGCTTGTTGGTAGGCCGATTGCAAACGCTCGGCAGAGACGTGGGTATAGATCTGGGTAGTTGCCAATGAGGAGTGACCTAATATTTCTTGCACCGTACGAAGATCTGCCCCACCTTCAAGCAAATGAGTAGCAGCGGTATGGCGCAGACCGTGGGGTCCCATCTCCGAGCCCACTGCCTCCATCGCGACATAGACAACTTCACGGGCAGTTCGTTGATCCATTCTTTTTCCGCGTGAGCCAAGGAAGACGGCAGATTCAGAAGCGCCTTTGAGTAATTGCGGACGCGCTCTAGAAAGATATTGATCGAGCGCTCGCTTGGCTGGCAAGCCCAATGGGACTACGCGTTGCTTGTTTCCTTTACCGATAACTTGGAGGGTGTTGCGATCGGAGTCAATATCCAAAAGGTTAAGTCCGCAAAGCTCAGATACTCGAATTCCAGCGGCATAGAGAATTTCAACGATCGCCAGGTCGCGCAAAGACAGCGGATTCGGATCTTCCTGCGCTCGAACCTCAAGTGATTTCAAAACGGTGTTGGCATCGTTCTTTGAAAGCACTTCCGGCAATGTTTTAAGTGGCTTGGGGATGGCAAGTGCCGAACCGTAATCACTGTCGATCCAGCCTTGGCTAGCGGCCCAATAAGTAAAAGCACGGAGGGAGACAATGCGTCGGGCGAGCGTGGCGCGAGATGCTCCGGTGGATTGCAGGTTGGCAAGCCAAGAGCGGATATGGCTCAATTTGAGGTCGGAAAATTCGACGATTCCCATTTTCTCTAAATGTTTGAGAAAAGATTCAAGATCGGAGACATAACCGCGAACAGAATTGTCGGCGAGGTTACGAACGAGAACCAAGTGCTCTTCGTATTGTTCGATCAAACCTGCGCTCATGCCTGCAGGTTACTCGGGTTTACGCCCTTGTCGCAGTAAACCGAAGGTGACGGCATCTTCTAAGGCCATGGCAGATGCGGCAATAACGTTTTCATGAACACCGATCGTGCTCCATTCGCCTTCGCCATCGCTGGTCTCCACGAGTACGCGAGTAACCGCGCCAGTTCCAAGACGACCTTCGAGAATTCGAACTTTGTAATCAGTGAGTTCAAGCTTAGAAAGTTCAGGGTAGATCTTCTTCAAGCCGGAACGAAGTGCGGTATCGATAGCATTTACTGGACCGTTTCCGACGCCTTCTGAAACGATTACTTCATTGCTAGCGGTAATGGTCACCTTTGCTTTGGAAGAGACAGCGCCATCTTCATTGCGAATGACAGTGGTCTCCCAGTTATCCACGGTGAAGAAGTGGGCGCGTTTGCCATCGATCTCTTCACGCAACAACAATTCAAAGGAAGCATCAGCCGCTTCAAAGGTATAACCGTTGGATTCCATCTCTTTGACACGTTCGACGACGCGAGAGACGACACTCTTGTCATCGCCGATCTCAATTCCCAATTCTACGGACTTCAATTCAATAGAGGCACGGCCTGCCATTTCCGAAACCAGCATGCGCATATCATTTCCAACAGAGGATGGATCTTCGTGTTGGTACATAGCTGGGTCAACCTTGATGGCGCTGGCATGGAGGCCAGCTTTATGAGCAAAGGCAGAGACGCCGACATATGGTTGGCGGGCGCTAGGGGCGACGTTGGTGACTTCGGCAACTGCATGAGAAATACGGAAAGCCTCACGGAGAGCACCGTCGGGCAGAACTTTCATATCCTTCTTCAATTCTAGGTTGGCAATAATGCTGACGAGATCGGCATTACCGGTGCGTTCGCCATACCCATTCAAGGTTCCTTGAACATGAGTCGCACCTGCGGCGACTGCAGCTAATGAGTTGGCGATGGCACAGCCAGTGTCGTTGTGGCAGTGAATCCCCAAACGTGCATGCGATGCGCCAAGTACGTCGTGAACTACCTGCGAAAGTTCGTCCGGCAACATTCCGCCGTTGGTATCGCACAGGGCAATGACATCAGCCCCGGCCTCTGCGGCCGTGCGCACAACTTCTAATGCATAAGCGCGATTAGAAAGATAGCCATCAAAGAAGTGCTCAGCGTCGAGAAAAACTCGCTGTCCACCTGCGCGCAAAAATTCAATGGATTCACGGATCATTGCAAGATTTTCATCCAGGTTGGTCTTCAAGGCTAAATCAACGTGGCGATCATGGCTCTTTGCCACCAAGGTGACCACAGGTGCTTGCGAATCTTGGAGCGCGCGGAGCAGGACATCATCGGCCGCTTTTACACCTGGGCGACGAGTAGCGCCAAAGGCGACGAACTTGGCATTCTTGAATTGCAATTCAGTTTGGGCACGCTTAAAGAATTCAGTGTCCTTGGGATTGGCTCCGGGCCAGCCTCCTTCGATAAATCCAACGCCCAAGTCATCTAGGTGACGCGCGATAGCAAGTTTGTCGTGAACTGAAAGGTTCAGGCCTTCTTGCTGCGCGCCATCACGAAGTGTGGTGTCGTAGATATGAAAGGAGTCGTTGATGCTCATTAGAGAACCTTGTGATTCCAACCGTGAGTATCTGCGATGGTGCCGTGTTGGATTCCCAATAGAGTCTCGCGAATCTGCATGGTTATTGGGCCAGGGTTTCCATCGCCAGTCTTCCATTCACCGTGCGCGCTTTTGGCAGAACCAACCGCAGAAACAACTGCAGCTGTACCGCAAGCAAAAATTTCAGTGATTTCGCCAGAAAGAACGCCATCGCGCCAATCATCAACTGAAATCATCTCTTCGGAGACTGCATAACCTAAATCTGCCGCAACGGTAAGAATGGAGTCACGGGTGATTCCTGGAAGCAAAGTGCCAGTCAACTTTGGCGTAACGACGCGAGCATTAGCACCGCTTCCCTTAACGAAGTAGAGGTTCATGCCTCCCATCTCTTCCACCCATTTGCGTTCAATGGCATCGATCCAGACGACTTGATCGCAACCTTGAGTCGCGGCTTGCTTCTGAGCAACAAGTGATGCTGCGTAATTGCCGCCACATTTTGCCTCGCCAGTACCGCCAGGTGCAGCACGAACATATTCCGTCGAAATCCAGACGGTGACCGCAACGGCGGCATTGAAGTACGCGCCAGCAGGGGTGGCAATTAAAAGGTAGGTGGCTTTATTGGAAGGGCGTACGCCTAATCCAACTTCAGTGGCAATCATGAAAGGACGAATATAAAGCGACTCCCCTAGCTTGGAAGGCACCCAGTTGTGATCTTGCTTGACGAGTTCTTCAATGGTTTCGACAAAGAAATCGACGGGCATTTCCGGCAGAGCTAAACGTGCAGCACTTCGTGCAAAGCGAGCCGCGTTGGCTTCTGGGCGGAACAATGTGATGGAGCCATCTGGATGGCGGTAGGCCTTTAAGCCTTCGAAGATTTCTTGTCCGTAGTGAAATACCGCGGTCGCTGGATCTAATGAAATTGGTCCATAGGGAATTAATTCGGCATCTTGCCAACCCTGCGCCTCAGACCATTGCGCTACCACCATGTTGTCGGTGTAGTACTTACCGAAGCCTGGGGCAGCTACGAGGGCCGCCCGTTCGGCATCAGGGACTGGGGATTGATTGGGTTTAAGTTGGACTTTCATCGAACTGCCTCCGCTAGTGCATCTCCAATTTCGACGGTAGAACGTTTTGTGGTTCCACGAGTGAGAAGATCAGCAGCAACTGCGCGCTCAACATCTGCGGCGGCCTCAGGAAGTCCAAGATGGTTCAACAGCATTGCAACTGACATGACTGTCGCCGTTGGATCTGCCAGAGACTTGCCAGCGATATCGGGGGCAGAACCATGAACAGGTTCAAACATCGATGGGAATGCGCCGGTGGGATTGATATTTCCGGATGCAGCCAGGCCGATTCCACCACAGATAGCGGCGGCAATATCAGTCAAGATATCTCCGAAGAGATTATCGGTGACGACCACATCAAAGCGCTCTGGGTTTGTAACAAAAAACATAGAAGCAGCATCAACATGCAGGTAATCGGTAGTCACATCTGGAAACTCTTTAGCGATTTCATTAAAAGCACGAGTCCACATTCCACCAGAATGAACCAGCACATTGTTCTTATGAACCAAAGTCAATTTCTTGCGTGGTCTGGCAGAAGCGCGAACAAAAGCATCACGGATCACGCGATCGGCACCGCGACGAGTATTTAACGATTCTTCGGTAGCAATTTCGTGATCGGTTCCAAAAGCAAGGTTTCCGCCGGCGCCGGCATAAGGGCCTTCAGTTCCTTCTCGAACGACTACAAAATCGATCGGCTTATCGGTTGCCAGAGGACCAACAACCCCTGGAAAGAGTTTTGCCGGACGCAAATTAACGTAGTGATCGAAAGCGAATCGAAGTTTGAGCAAGAGGCCGCGCTCTAAAACACCACTGGGCACCGAAGGATCTCCTACTGCGCCAAGCAGAATGACATCGGCTTTCGCTAAATCAGCCATGGTGCTTTCTGGAAGTACTTCGCCAGTTCGATGCCAGTACTTTGCGCCCAGCTCGTATTCGGTCTTGGCAAAAGTTACGTCGTACTTAGCAGACACGGCATCTAGAACTTTTAGGCCCTCGGCAACGACCTCGGGCCCAATGCCATCGCCAGCAATGACTGCCAAGTTAAATGTCTTTCCCATTTAGTTGGCCAATAAGACAGTTCGGACAGTGTTCGCGCCAGTCTCGGCTTGAACCGCTGCGAGAATTTCTGCAGGGATGGTGCTGTCAACAGTGATCGCCATAAGGGCCTCGCCACCTTGATGATTACGTCCAACCTGCATCCCGGCGATGTTGATTTGAGCCTTGCCCAAAGCATTTCCGACGGCGCCAACAATTCCTGGCTTATCTGCGTAACGCAAGAAGAGCAGGTTGTCGCTAAGTAACAAATCAAGATCATGGCTATCGATAGCAACGATCTTCTGGATCTGACGGATACCCATCAAGGTTCCGCTAACCACGAGTTGCGTGCCATCACTAAACGCTGCACGGACTGAAACCATATTGCGATGATCTGGGCTAACTGGATCGGTCATAACGCTGGCGCTCAGTCCGCGTTCAACTGCAAGTGCAGGGGCGTTGACGTAAGTAACATCTTCGGCTCCGCAGCCAATGAGCGAACCACGAAGTGCGCTGGTAGCAAGAACCGAACAGTCATATTCAGAAATCTCGCCGCGAACTTCAACGATGATTCCGACTGGGCACTCACCAACAAGACCAGTGGCAACTTGTGCCAACTTTTCGACCAATGACAGCGCTGGACGTACATCTTCGTGAATGAGTCCGCCTTTAACGTTAACCGCATCAGGAACAAGTTCGCCAGCAAGTGCTTTGCGAACAGAAACGGCAACGGCAATTCCGGCACGCTCTTGGGCTTCATCGGTAGATGCTCCCAAGTGCGGAGTTGCAACAACATTGTCTAATTGGAATAACGGCGAATCGGTGCATGGCTCGGTGACATAGACGTCAAGTCCTGCTCCCCCAACGCGACCTTCAACGAGTGCGTTATACAGCGCGGTCTCGTCGAGAACGCCGCCGCGGGCAGCGTTGATGATGCGAACCGTTGGCTTAACTTTCTTCAAAGCCTCTTCGCCAATGAGGTTTGCGGTCTCTTTGGTCTTAGGCAAGTGAATAGTGATGAAATCGCTGATCTCTAGAAGTTCATCGAGTTCAACCAAGGTGACTCCCAATTGAGCGGCACGTGCTGGTTGTAGGTATGGGTCGTATGCAACAACATTCATACCGAAGGCCTGCATGCGGGCAGCCACTAATTGACCAATACGTCCAAAGCCGACAATTCCTAGAGTCTTTTCGAAAAGTTCGGCACCGGTGTATTTGGATCTTGCCCACTTGCCGTTGCGCAGAGCCGCATTGGCTGGGGAAATGAAACGAGCTGATGCCAACAAAAGAGCGATTGCGAGTTCGGCGGCGCTGACAATGTTGGAGGTTGGAGCATTGACGACCATGACGCCCGCAGCAGTTGACGCGGGAATATCAACGTTATCAAGGCCAACGCCAGCGCGTGCGATCACCTTAAGACCCTTAGCCGCAGCCACTGCCTCGGCATCCATCTTGGTTGCCGAACGAATAAGCACTGCATCGACCCCGGCACCAAGGGCGGCAAGTAATTCGCCGCGATCGGCACCATTGCAGTGCCGAACTTCAAAGTCTGGACCGAGAGCATCCAAAGTCGCCGGGCTGAGCTCCTCGGCGATAAGAACGACAGGTTTAGCCACGAGCAGCGACACCTTCTTGGTAATCATCCTTGTTGTTGCCCTTGACCCAGGACATCATCTTGCGAAGGTCGCGACCAACAGCCTCGATGGGATGGGTCTCGCCCTTTGCGCGCAGCGCCTTGAACTCTGGAGCACCAGCATCTTGATCCTTAATGAATCGATCTGCGAAAGTTCCATTTTGAATGTCAGCAAGAACTGCCTTCATGTTCTCTTTGACACTTGGATCGATGACGCGTGGACCGGAGATGTAATCACCGTATTCAGCCGTGTCAGAAACAGACCAGCGTTGTTTGGCGATTCCGCCTTCATACATCAAGTCAACAATCAGTTTGAGTTCGTGCAAGCACTCGAAGTATGCAACCTCTGGCTGGTATCCAGCTTCAACCAACGTTTCGAAACCGTATTGAACCAGCTGAGAAGCGCCACCACAGAGAACTGACTGCTCGCCGAACAAATCGGTCTCACACTCTTCAGTGAAGGTGGTCAAGATTCCGCCAGCGCGTAATCCACCGATCGCCTTTGCATACGACAAAGTAATTGGCCAAGCATTACCTGTTGAGTCTTGTTCGACAGCAACGAGAACAGGAACTCCGCGACCAGCTGAGTACTCACGACGTACCAAGTGACCAGGACCCTTTGGAGCAACCATGGCAACATCAATATCTGGGCCAGGCTTGATGTAACCGAAGCGAATATTAAATCCGTGACCAAAGAACAATGCAGATCCGGCTTTGAGATTTGGTTCGATGGAATCAGTCCAGATGTGACGTTGGACGTGATCAGGGGCCAACAACATGACAACGTCGGCTTCCTTCACCGCGTCGGCTACTGAGAGCACGCGCAAACCTTCGGCTTCGGCCTTGGCGCGAGACTTTGAACCTTCAGCGAGACCGATACGAACATCTACGCCACTGTCGCGCAGGCTGAGTGAGTGTGCATGGCCTTGGGATCCATAACCAATAACTGCAACTTTCTTTGATTGGATGATGGATAGATCGGCATCTTCGTCGTGATACTGGGTTGCCACTTTTGTAACCTTTCGCTGGAGTGAACGTGAACAGATAACTGGGATATGGGGCTAAGCCTATTTTTTATTGGTTTTCGGTGGAAATTGAGCCAGGTTTGAGCCCGCGAGACATCGCAACCAGCCCAGATTGGACCAATTCCTTAATCCCGTAAGGCTCAAGTACACGTAGTAGCGCCTGAATCTTCTCGGCATTGCCAGTGGCCTCAATAGTGACGGCATCTTGAGCAACATCGACAACCTTGGCTCGGAAAAGTTGGACTGTCTCGAGTACTTGCGAACGCGTGATGGGAGTCGTCGCGACCTTCACTAAGAGCAGCTCACGCTGAACCGAAGTGATGGGATCGAGTTGAGTGATGCTGATGACGTTGATCAATTTATCCAGTTGTTGGATTACTTGTTCAAGAGCATGTCCTTCAACGCTAATGACAATCGTCATGCGCGAAATGTTGTCATCTTCAGTTGGTCCGACTGCCAATGAGTCGATGTTGTATCCGCGGCGCGAGAAGAGTGAGGCGATGCGAGCAAGGACACCAGGGCTGTTCTCAACGAGAACGGAAAGGGTATGAGTATGAATTGAATTAGTCATCACAGCTCCTGAGAATCCCAGATTGGCGCCAAAGAACGCGCAACCACAATGTCATCGTTAGAAGTACCGGCGGCGACCATTGGCCAAACCATCGCATCGCGATGAACTCGGAAGTCGACGACGACAGGTTGATCATTGATCTCCATGGCTTGCGCAATCGTGCGATCAACATCATCACGGCTTTCGCAGGCAAGACCAACACAACCCATGGCTTCGGCCAATTTGGCGAAGTCGGGAATGCGCTTGGAGTGCAGATCGGTATTGGAATAACGCTCGTTGTAGAACAAGGTCTGCCATTGGCGAACCATTCCCAAACTCTCGTTATTGATAATTGCGACCTTGATTGGAATCTTGTTGATGGCGCAGGTGACCAGCTCTTGGTTGGTCATTTGGAAACAACCGTCTCCGTCAATCGCCCAAACAACTTTATCCGGAGCACCGACTTTGGCGCCCATAGCTGCAGGCACTGCGTAGCCCATAGTTCCTAAGCCACCAGAGTTCAACCAAGTGCGAGGGTTTTCATAAGAGATAAATTGTGAAGCCCACATCTGATGTTGGCCGACACCAGCAACGAAGATGGACTCGGGACCAGAAATCTTGCCAATACGTTCAATGACGTATTGAGGCGAAAGCGTTCCATCTGTTGGATGGTCGTAACCCAATGGATAGCGAGTGCGCCAAGAATTAAGTTGGCTCCACCATGCAGAAAGATCTGGCTGATGCTTCTTAAACTCGGCCTCCAGAGCCGGGATGAGCGCGCTGATCGTGTACTTGAGGTCGCCAATTAAAGCAACGTCCACAATGCGATTCTTACCGATTTCGGCTGGATCAATATCTGCATGAATGATTTTGGCGCCAGGAGCGAAGGAAGAAAGTTTGCCGGTGACGCGATCGTCAAAGCGCGCGCCCAACGTGATCAGCAAGTCAGACTTTTGCAAAGCTGTTACGGCGGCAACAGTGCCGTGCATTCCGGGCATGCCCAGATGCTGTTGATGATGATCAGGGAAGGCTCCCCGCGCCATTAAGGTCGTGACAACAGGTGCGCCCGTGAGTTCGGCCAGTTGCATCAACTCTTTATAAGAGTTGGACTTGATGACTCCGCCACCAACGTAAAGAACTGGACTTTGGGCAGAAGCAATGAGTGCGGCTGCATCTCGAACTGCGCTGGTTTCAGGTTCGACGATTGGCCGGTAGCCCGCAAGGGAAATTGATTCGGGCCAATTGAAAACCGTCTGCTTTTGCAGGGCATCTTTAGCGATATCGACCAGAACCGCACCGGGACGACCCGTTGCTGCAATATGAAAAGCCTCGGCAATTGCTCGCGGAATATCGGCAGGATCTGTAACTAGATAATTGTGTTTGGTGACTGGCATGGTGATGCCACGAATATCAGCCTCTTGAAAGGCATCAGTACCGATTGCGCCAGAGGCAACTTGACCTGTGATGGCGACGATTGGAACGGAGTCCATTTGGGCGTCGGCCAGCGGCGTAACCAAGTTGGTAGCACCTGGGCCCGAGGTGGCAATACAAACACCGACCCGTCCAGTTGCCTGGGCGTAACCGGTCGCGGCATGTCCAGCACCTTGTTCGTGTCGAACCAAAATGTGTCGGATGGGGCTATCAAAAATAGGATCGTAAGCGGGCAAGATCGCACCACCAGGGATACCAAACATGACATCAACGCCTGCACGCTCTAACGATTTCACGAGGGAAGTTGCCCCCGTCATCTGCTTACCATTCTCGCTACTCATGTTCATCTCCCTTCATCTCTCGTTTCGATCATCCAACATGCCCTGAAAAATATAGCCCCCGATAAATACGAAACCCCCCAGTTTTCACTGAGGGGTAGCGCACGATCGATGATGCTAGATCGCGCGCTTTCGGATTACCACGGCCTGTGCCATGTCTGAATTGTCGCGCGATGTTTAATCTTCGTCAACCCCTGAGATGAGCATCTCATTATTTGGATTACCCGCAGACCGCCCCTTGGGATGCTGAACCAACTACTTTCGAATACTTCGCCAGTACCCCACGACGATATTTATGTGGGATTGGTGCAAAATGCTGGCGCCGTTCGATGAGCTCGGCTTCATCCACCAAGAGATCGAGTGTGCGCTCTTTCACATTGATGCGGACGATGTCGCCATCCTTCACAAAGGCGATCGGTCCACCATCAACAGCCTCGGGGCTGACATGGCCGACACATAAACCGGTGCTGCCGCCAGAGAAGCGACCATCCGTGAGCAGCAAGGTGGATTTACCCA
>JBAXAO010000008.1:0-45016 GCA_037142435.1 Actinomycetes bacterium
CGTTGATAACACCGCAGCAGCACCAGACATATCGCTCTTCATTGGTTGCATCACATCGTAAGGACGTTTTAATGAAATACCACCTGTGTCGTATGTAATTCCTTTACCCACCAAAACTACGTGGGGCCAATTGCGCGAGCCTTTTGGCGCATAGGAAACTTTTATAAATCGAGGACCAGGTTTGGGTGATGAGTTGCCGATTGCATATAGACCACCAAACTCTTTCAGCGCCGCCCCGCTGATAACTTCTATTTTTAAGTCACTTGATTTTGATCTGGTAATCATTGACTTTGCCTGAACTGCCATCCACGCGGGGTTCTTTATATTCGATGGCGTGTGGATCAAATCGCGAGCGCGCCAAACGGCCGTACTTAAGGTTCTGGCATAACCAACTTCTGCTTCAAGGTTTCCGAAAATAATGAACTTTGCTGGTACACCAGTTGAAGCTGTTTTTAAATTCCAGAGATAACTGGAGGAGACCAGTGCAACCGAGTGAGCAACTGCCGCTTCCCGCTCCCGAGAGGTAGGGGATTTTCGGACAGCAAGGCAGGCATCCAAAACAACTTTGCCTGAACTTTTAACTTTTCTGCCCAGCGCCGCTCCAGCTTTGCGCAAATCGGATGATGCGCCTTCTCCGACTCCGACCAAATAGATACGGCTGATCGGAAATTTTGGGTGTGAAACTGGAACTTCAAGAATTTCGCCAGCTTTGCCCGAAAAATCTGGCCATTGTGTAAACGAGTTGGTGTAGTCGAAATTAAGGAGCTGCTGCAAGCCAATCAGAACTTGGGATTTGATGATCTGATTTCCGGTGTTGACGCCTAGGGCAACGGCATCGATCCCCGTCCAACTGAGATTGGCCTTAAACGAAAGTTCTGGCTTTTGCTTCACAGACGAGAGGTTAGCGAACTACTACTTCTTAACGAGGGCAACTGCTGCCTGAAGGGCGTTGCCAAGATTCGTTGCTTCCTCGACATTGAGTTCGACGACCAGGCGGCCGCCACCCTCGAGCGGAATGCGCATAACTAGGCTACGGGCTTCCTTGGTGACTTCCATGGGTCCATCACCAGTGCGTGGTTTCATGGCTGCCATGTATTGACTCCTTATATGCGAGTTAATCGACCAAAAAGTGGAAATCCCTTATTGCGTAGGGAGAAGTATCTCGCATTGAAGGGGTGGGTGGGAAATCGGCCTGTGAACTCAGAAAAGCGCCGATTCGAGCCAAATATTTGGCTATTCCTCGCCTAGGAGAGCCGTGAGCAGCCGATTCTTGGCGCTAGAAATGACTGAAACCACAGCGCGCTCGGGGACTTGTAAAAGTTCGGCGATTTCCAAAGAGGTCTGAGATTTGAGGTAATGAAGGGTCAATATGGCCCGTTCTTCCTCTGGCAGGCTGGCAATCAGCTCGGAGAGGGTTTTTACTGCCACACCCCTCAGGTTACTAGGCGAGTCTGTGAACTAGTAGTTTCCGAAAGCGCCTGAGCGAAATATGTACTCCTATCAGGATCCCTGGGCGCAACAGGAGAAGAACTGGCCAGGGGGCATCGACCTCTTCAAACCAAGAGAAGCGAACTCCGCCATCAATCTCCTCAAGGCGGAAATCTCCGCGACCCTTCAAGAGTGAACCTACGTGGTCAACCGCGCAATATGTTGGCGGCTGCCATTGCGTGACCAGCATTTCATCCAGAAGGCCGAGCCGGCGCAGACCTCGAGCGCGCCTAGAAGTTGGAAAGCGTTGCGCTGCTGGCCCAGTGAAGGCAATGACTCTCGGTCCTAAATCGTTGCCACTTGCCCGGTCGGCCCAAACTTTCGTCTGCAGCATCCATTCTGACTGCCTCTCCCAGTTGACGAGAAAGTTCCATACATCTTCTATGGGCAAAGGAGCCGCGCGATCCACGATGTCGAGGTGGACTCGGAATTCGGAGAGTTTCATTTATAGGGAAATCGTTGGAAGCGTTTGAGACAAGGTGTCCAACGTTGTAGCTACGTCTGTGCACCAAGCGATTTTTTCTTCTTGCCCTGATTTCATAAATTCCAATTTCTTTAAATGCTGGAGCGCTACCTGCATTGGCGTGTAAACATCGAAGGGGTCACACACCACAACAGGTTTAGCGTGGAAGCCTAAATATCTCCCAACCCAAATTTCAAAGAGTTCTTCTAAAGTGCCGATACCACCAGGAAGAGCTATGAAGGCATCGGACATATTTTCGATGAGACCTTTACGCTCGCGCATATCCTTAACAACGTGTAGCTCGGATGAGGCACCATCAGCAAATTCAACGGAGATTAGTTTTTCGGGAATGACGCCAAAAGTAAGCGCACCGTTCTCACGAGCACCCTGCGCAACGGCCCCCATCATCGAGGTCTTGCCGCCGCCCCACACCAAATCCCAACCGCGTTGGGCAATACCTGTACCCAATTGATGAGCCAGATCCAAATATTTTTGATCTAACGATGGCGATGAAGCGCAATAAACGGCAACTCTTGGCTTTCGAGATTCATTGGTTGCTTCGCTCATATATCGCAGTCTAGAACCTTTGCTAATGTTATGGCATGACGAGTGCATACGGCTTTGGGGTTTCAACGATCGCCGCAGACGGCTCCGTTCTTGACGTTTTCTACTCTCACTTGGGGCTTGGAAGCATCGCATCTCAAAGTGCCCCTGACTTTTCCGGTTTGACCGAACCAGATCTGCTTCGTCAAGTAACTCGCGAAACCGTTGCCCTTGAAATCGATCTAGCGATTGCGCCCGCATCGGTTGCCGATGTTTATTTAAGATTGCACTTACTTTCCCATCGCATCATCACCCCTCATGGCGCCAACCTCGATGGCACATTCGGGATACTTAACAATGTCGTTTGGACCTCCGCCGGTCCTTGCTTACTTTCGACCTTTAACGCCATTGCGCCAAAGTTGCGCGCCACATTGGGCCAGCTCAGTATTTTTGCAATCGATAAATTTCCACGCATGGTCGATTATGTTATTCCTGACGGAGTCCGTATTGCAGACGCTGATCGAGTTCGATTAGGTGCGCATCTAGCCTCAGGTACGACGATTATGCACGAAGGTTTTGTTAACTTTAACGCTGGCACATTAGGTAAATCCATGGTCGAAGGCCGCATCAGCGCTGGGGTCGTTGTCGGCGATGGCTCGGATATCGGTGGCGGAGCCTCAATTATGGGCACACTCAGCGGTGGCGGCAAAGAAGTAATCTCCATCGGCGAACGCTCACTCCTCGGAGCCAATTCTGGATTAGGTATTTCACTCGGTGATGACTGCATCGTTGAAGCCGGCGTATACATCACGGCAGGTTCAAAAATTAAGTTACCCGATGGCACTACCGTAAAAGCCCGCGAACTCTCAGGCGCACATCAATTGATCTTCCGGCGCAATTCGCAAGATGGTTCCCTTGAAGTTCTTCCTAAGAGCGGACAATGGGATGGCTTGAATTCGGTACTACACAGCAACTAACTCGCGCTTGGAGTCGGTGTTGGTGCATCAGAAATTGTCGGCGTTGGTGAAGGCGTCGGAAGCACCACAAGTGGAATATCAAACCAAGATGATGGCAATTTCAAGGCAACTTTAAATTCACTCACACTGAGCATTTTGGTTGTGCCATCACTCGCGATCCCAAAAACTGAAAGAACAGCATTAGCCACGCTACGAGTAGCAACTTCATACCGAGCGACGTCGGGCAATCCAAACGCCGCAGCCATCGCACTCTGCGAAATGGTTCGAGTCCACAAGGCGTAATGTGGATTTATATTCGGATCCAGGCTCCAGGGATCTGCAACATTCACCAAATAAGGAAACTTGGTTCCCCACACATCTTCGCTACGTTGAGTTTGGCCGCCACTAGAGGAGAAGAAATAGACGTTGATTGGCTTATTTTTATAAGTAATTATTTGTGCGTGCGTGGAGTCAGAAACTGTCGCATCAACGGCGGCTTTCCAGAGCTTGCCGTATTTTGCTTCTGTCTCTTTCGCATAACCGATGTAGGCCTGATCATATTTTGAGTTATAAATCTGACAATCGCAATCCTTCTTGATCTTTCCCATTCGACTGATGGCATAGGTGCGTGATGCAATAACTTGGGCCTGAAGTGCAGCTTTCGGCCATGATGATGGCACTTCGCTGATTCCGTAAAGGTATTCGTCTTGGACTCGCATGGCGTTGGTGATTTCCAGGCGATAACCGACTTTTGTAATTGGCACAGCTCGAACTTGAATCTGTCCGTAGCGAAGTCGTGAGGAAGATGTGCCCGTATTCAGAACAACGGCGCCTTGCGCGGCCGGATCCAGCGAATCTGTACCTGACCAACGGAGCGTAAAGAGATTGGAATCCGCTGCGATCTTGGGATTTCCGGTACCTGATACGACAACGTGTACGTTCTTACCCACAACGGAAAATTTGTAAGTCGAACCAAGTGCATACCTACCGATTGAGGGTGCGTCGGTAAAAGCAAGTGGAACGCCTTGAACCGCGTCACCTTTAATAATTTGTATCGCAGCTGTTGGAAATGTTTTATCCATTCCCAGTGTGGCAGAAGCTAATTGATGTCCAATATTTACTCGGATCAATCCGCTGTCATCAACGGAATTTACTTGAGTCCCAGGAAAGTAGTAGGTAAGGATTTCGGTTGCACTTTTCCCGGCGAGCGCTTGGGCTTTGGCACCAATTTGGCTCAAGCCGACTCCGTGTCCATAACCGGAACCTGCAATTACAAATGAACTCGGAATACTTTCTGCGGCGTGAGCAAGCGGGGAAAATATACTTGCAACACAGGCAAGCAGAAGAAATCGCTTCATTCTTTTATTCTTCTTCGGGGAGAAGACCGCGCGGTGAGGTCAGGAATCCCCAGCCCCAACTCATATGCATTGTTGCCAGAACGGACGGAAGAATAATTTTTTCAAGTATTCCTTTTCCGATGACTAACGAACCAAGAACGATCAACAATAAATAAATTGCAATCGGAAAGTAGAGAATTGAATTCACAAAGGTGCCTAAGAGAAGTGATGCCAGAATTCCAAGTACAGCTGTCGGGGGCGCCAAATATCGAAGATTGGTCGTTCCGGTGTGATTACGCATAACAGCTCGGCGCCAACGGCCATATTCAAAATACTGTTTCGCGAGCGCTTTGAAAGTAGGGCGAGGACGGTAGGTCACGACCAAAGATGGATCAAACCAAATTAATCCCCCAGCCTTGCGCAATCGAAAGTTAAGCTCCCAATCTTGGGCTCGAGTGAAGCGCTCGTCATAACCACCAACCGCTAGCAGCGCCGACTTTTCGAAAGTACCTAGATAAACAGTGTCGGCCGGACCAGCTCCCCCGCCAGTATGAAAACGAGCCGCGCCTACTCCAAGTGGTGAGCGCATGGCTGTGGCAACTGATTTTTCAAAAGGAGTCGTCCCTTGTGCTGCCATAATTCCGCCCACATTTACTGCGGACTTTTCCTTCAGTAGGCGCACAGCTTGAGTTACATAATCTCGAGAGATCTCCGCGTGACCGTCGATCCGACAAATAATCGGAAAGTGCGAAGCGGCGATGGCAAGATTGAGACCATTGGGGGTTCGCCCCGTCGGGCTCTCCACGATGACAATTCGGCGCTCGCTCTTGGCTAAATCACGAGCAATCTCCATGGTTCGATCCTTGGAGGGTCCAATAGCCAAGATAACCTCAAACTCGCCCTGATACTCCTGTTGCAAGATTGCTTTTATAGCAACTTCCAAATGCCGCTCTTCATTTAAAATGGGAAGAACAATGGACACTCCCGGAAGTTGCGCAGTCCGGTGTGAGCCATTTTCTACATTTTCTGAGGTCATAGAGTTCACACGGTACCGTTTGCTAGCACTACTATCGGGCTAATGACGCTGAGAATCTCGGTAATTGGGACTGGCTACCTAGGAGTCACCCATGCTGCGTGCATGGCTTCCTTAGGTTTTACAGTCGTCGGCATCGACATTGATCCCACAAAAATCGCTCAACTCTCGGCTGGAATTCTCCCTTTTTACGAACCGGGTCTTGAAGATCTTCTCAAAACTGAACTCGCAACTGGACGACTTACCTTTTCATCTGCAATATCTGATGCCTCCCATTGCGATGTTCACTTCATTTGTGTCGGCACCCCGCAAATTAAGGACGGACTCGCCGCCGATATCTCGTATGTAAATAGCGCAGTCCGCGCAATAACTCCGGTCGCAAAAGCTGGTTCGTTGATCGTCGGAAAATCCACGGTTCCGGTCGGAACTGCCCAACGTTTGAGGCAAGAACTTGTCTCGCAACGTCCTGACGTCGATTTGGCTTGGAATCCAGAATTTCTTCGAGAAGGATTTGCCGTCGAAGACACATTGCATCCAAATCGCCTGGTAGTCGGCGTCACTAACGATAGGGCTGAACAAATTCTTCAAGAGGTCTATGCCGAAAATCTGGCAACTGGAACCCCGTGGATTCGCGCCGATCTTCCAACCTCCGAGTTGGTCAAAGTAGCCGCCAACTCGTTTCTCGCCACAAAGATTTCATTTATCAACGCCATGGCTGAGGTATGCGAGGCCGCAGGTGGCGATGTCACTGTTTTGGCTGAAGCAATTGGATACGACCCACGAATCGGTCACAAATTCTTAGGCGCCGGCATTGGTTTTGGTGGCGGATGTCTGCCTAAAGATTTGCGGGCATTTATGGCCAGAGCCAAGGAACTAGGTGCCGATCGCGCCCTTGATTTCTTGCGCGAAATTGATGCCATCAATTTACGAGCGCGAGCTCGCATCATCGAGCTAGTCAGGCGTGACCTTTCAGATGATTTGTCAGGGAAGAAAATTGCCATTCTGGGGGCAGCCTTTAAACCCGACAGCGACGATGTGCGCGACTCCCCCGCATTAGATATTGCCGCTCAAATTCAAGCCGCTGGCGCTGCTGTAACTATTTATGACCCCAAGGCAATGGATAGTGCTAGAAAGCGCTTCCCTGCGTTGGGATATTCGACTTCCATAAAAGAATGTATGACCGGCGCTGATTTGGTCTTGCATTTAACCGAATGGAAAGAATTTCAGCACATCGATCCGAATGAATATTTATCTATTGTTAATAACCCGATCATGATTGATGGTCGCAACAAACTTGATCGTGATGCCTGGCAAGCAGCAGGTTGGAAATTTAGAGCCTTGGGGCGAACATCCAATAATTAATTGAAGCCCGGTTTAACAGCACGCTTTGCCTTCAAGTTCTTTCCCTTTTCCAGCGATTCAACTCGAGCGCTTTCGCGCAACTGATCAACTTTTGCAGCAATCTCCGAATCTGAAATTCCTAAAATTCGCGCAGCGAGCAATCCGGCATTTCGAGCGTTGCCAACTCCGACAGTTGCCACGGGAATACCAGCGGGCATCTGGACAATTGAAAGCAGCGAATCCATACCATCTAAATGTTTGAGTGCTACTGGGACTCCAATTACGGGCAAAGATGTAGAAGAAGCGATCATTCCCGGCAGATGCGCGGCACCGCCGGCACCGGCAATAATGACTTTGACCCCTTGATCTGCCGCAGATTTGGCAAAATCCAACATCTCTTGTGGGGTGCGATGGGCGCTCACTACATCGACTTCGTACTCGATTCCGCATTCATCAAGTACTAATGCGGCCGCTTCCATAGTTGGCCAATCGGAATCGGATCCCATAACAATCGCAACGGTTTTACTCATCGATCGCTCCACTTATGTAGTCAACTGCATGGCTAATCTCTTCACGTAATTCTACGAGATCGGCCCCGATTGCGGTGACATGTCCGATCTTCCTGCCGGGCCTAACTTCCTTGCCATATTGATGAAATTTGAGCGCAGGATTCCGCGCCATCAAATGCAGGTACGGACGGTATAGATCGTTCTTCTCCCCACCCAAAACATTGCCCATCACTGCGAATGGGGCAACCATTGCTGTGGAGCCTAGAGGCAGATCCAAAATAGCGCGCAAGTGCTGCTCAAATTGGCTAGTTACAGAACCCTCGATACTCCAGTGGCCCGAATTGTGCGGGCGAAGAGCAAGTTCATTAATTACTAGTTCTTCGCCCACAACGAAAATTTCGACTGCCATGACTCCTACTAATCCAATACCTTGAGCAATCACAAGTGCAATCTCTTGTGCCCGCACGGAAAGTTCTGGTGAGAGATCCGGCGCGGGAGTAATCGTTGACGTGCAAATACCATCAGTTTGAACTGTAAGAGTGGGTGACCAGGTGGATGCCTGTCCATGAGGAGAGCGAGCTACCATCACTGAGATCTCGTAATCAAAAGCTAATTTCTCTTCGAGGAGCAATGGCGCATTTACCGATGAATGCAAATTATTTAGCGAGTCATTATCGACTATTACAAAAACTCCTCGGCCGTCATACCCTCCAGAAATTGTCTTTGCAATTAATGGAAATGGAATCTCAGAGACTCCGCCATCAAAACTGCTCCACTTGGGATTGGGAAGTCCAAGTTCATCCATCTTTTTGCGCATCTCGATTTTATTCTGCGAGAAGATAAACGAATCTGATTTTGGGTAAACGCGAACTCCAGAACTTTCCAGCGCGCGAATTACGGGTTGCGGGATGAGTTCATGTTCAAAAGTGACGACATCACAATCGCGAGCAAAGTTAACGACGTCGTCGATCTTTGAATAATCTCCAACTACGAAGTTACAAATTTGAGCCGCGGAATCATTGGGAGAAGTCGCTAATGCGACCAAGGTAATTCCTAGGTCATTGGCAGGTACCGCCATCATCCGAGCCAATTGGCCGGCGCCGATAACTCCGACTCGAGGAAATGTCATGGAAGTAGATTACTTGAACGGGCTAGCGGAGGTGAACGACATCTCCGACGGTTACACGTTCGCCCGAAGCTAGTTCTAGCGCTCCATCTGAACCAATATTTACCGCCTGCGAATTGAGCTCCTTCCCATCGGGAAGTAACACTTTGACGTCTTGACCCAAAGTCGCATTGCTGGCTTTGTACTCTGAAATCAAATCGTCACCTTGATTCCAGGAAGCGAGTGTTTTTTCCACATTACGTAATATGCCGATCAAAATGTCCGTGCGATCTTGTTCTGCGCCGAGTTCGAGATAGATAGAGGAGGCTGTCGATACTGGAAGATTTTCTCGAGAAGTGTTGACGTTAATTCCGATGCCAACGATCACTCCAGAATTAAAACTTTCACAAAGGATTCCGGCAATCTTTCCTCCAGAGGCAAGTACATCGTTTGGCCATTTCGTGTGAAAAGTTGTTGACCCTGCTTGGTCATTGAGAGTTTGTGAAACGCTCATACCGACAAGTAGAGGAAGCACGCCCCACTTTTCGCGATCAACCTTGGGCTCTACAAAGAGAGAGAAGAGCAGACCAGCATCGGGGACGGATTCGAAACTTCGATCCAACCGACCGCGACCTTTGCTCTGGAAATCTGCGGCCACAACGTCTCCATGCCTAGGTTGTGACAACCGAATCACATCTTGCGTGGAATCCACTTCAGAAAAAGTCTTTACTCGCCAGTAGCCATCTGCGAAAGCAGACGTTAACTTTTCTTCATCGAGAGTCGAACGTTTCACCTGGTGCCTCATCACTAGTACCGTAGGGGGCGTGACTGATGATATTCGTACCACGGCCGGAAAGAACGCAGATCTACGTAGACGCAGACTTGAGGCGATCAACTCCGCCTCCGAGAGCGCCATAGAAAAGCGTCATGCAAAAGGAAAAATGACAGCGCGAGAGCGCATCGAAAAGCTCGTCGACCCAGGTTCCTTTGTCGAAATGGATTCATTTGCCCGGCATCGCTCCACTAATTTTGGCATGGACAAAAATCGCACTTATGGAGACGGCGTGGTTACCGGCTATGCCACCATCGATGGCCGTTCTATCGCTATCTATTCACAAGACTTCCTTATCTTCGGTGGATCTCTCGGCGAAGTTGTCGGAGAGAAAATCGTCAAGGTTATGGATTTTGCAATGAAGAGCGGAATACCACTGGTTGGCCTTAACGACTCTGGCGGTGCTCGCATCCAAGAAGGCGTGGCATCACTGGCGATGTATGGCCAAATCTTTAAGCGAAATGTTCAAGCCTCTGGTGTCATTCCGCAGATCTCCGTAATCTTGGGACCATGCGCTGGTGGCGCTGTCTATTCACCGGCTATTACAGATTTCACCATCATGGTTAACGAAACTTCACACATGTTTATTACCGGCCCCGATGTCATCAAAGCTGTGACGGGTGAAGACGTGGGGATGGAAGAGCTCGGTGGCGCACAGACTCACAACGCAAAAACTGGTAATTCCCATTACTTAGCTGAAAATGAAGACGACGCCCTGGATTATGTAAAGGCGCTACTTTCCTATTTACCGAGCAACAATATGGACGAAACTCCGATTCTGCCGCCAACAGAAAGCGATGGCATTTCTCCATCCGATCGCGCGCTCGATTCGTTAGTGCCAGATAATCCCAACAAGCCTTATGACATGCGGATTCTGGTCGAAGCCCTTCTCGATGAAGCAGATTTCCTAGAAGTTCACGCCCTCTTCGCTCCCAATATCTTGGTGGGTTTCGGTCGCATCGAAGGACATTCAGTCGGCATTATTGCTAATCAACCGCAAGCACTCGCCGGAACATTGGATATCGATGCCAGCGAAAAGGCAGCTCGCTTTGTGCGTATGTGTGATTCCTTCGGAATACCGATCATCACTCTGGTGGACGTTCCTGGATTCCTTCCTGGCACCGAGCAAGAATGGAACGGCATTATTCGTCGCGGCGCCAAATTGCTTTACGCCTATGGCGAGGCATCTGTTCCGCTGATTACTGTTATTACGCGCAAGGCCTACGGCGGCGCTTACATTGTGATGGGATCAAAGCATCTAGGAGCTGACATCAACCTTTCTTGGCCTACGGGACAGATTGCAGTTATGGGCGCCCAAGGGGCCGTCAATATTCTTTATCGACGTGAACTTGCTGAAGCCGATGACGCCGAGGTTCTCCGTAAGGAATTGTTAGACAACTACGAAGACACATTGCTTAACCCATATATTGCAGCCGATCGAGGATTTATCGATGCAGTTATCGAGCCACAGGAAACCCGTCATCAAATCACTCGTGCCCTTCGCGCCTTACGAAATAAGCGAGTTGCTCTACCTCCGCGCAAGCACGGAAATATTCCGCTGTAATGGAACGCCGATTTACCATTATTAAAGGCACGGCCACTGCGGATGAACTTGCTGCATTGGAAAAGGCTCTCCCTACGCCAATTGTAAAGAAAGTTGTGGCCGCCAGTCTTTGGCGCAAGTCGCAAATCCGGCAACCCCTTCCCAAAAAATGGGGACCTAACTTCTAATGGAATTTCAACCAAAGCGAGAAGTTGTCTTGGCATCGGGATCGCAGTCACGAGAGAGATTGCTGCGCTCTTGCGGGATCGCGCCGACAATTATTGTTAGTGGTGTTGACGAAGAAGATCCGGCCATCACGGCTCTCTCCCCTGCAGATATGGTGATCGCATTGGCTATTTTGAAGGCACACACAGTGCGCAAAGAAGTAGGCAACAACCACCTGATCATTGGATGTGACTCCACCTTTGAATTCGAAGGTGTTTCGCTGGGTAAACCAGAAACACGTGAACGGGCCATCGAACGTTCCACAGCGCTTCGTGGAAAGTCTGGTCTTCTCCACACTGGGCATTGCATCATTGATACCCAAACCGAAATTGAGTACTCCGATATCTCCACCTCTCGAGTCTTCTTTGCCGAGATGACCGACTCTGAAATTAATAACTACGCAGATTCGGGTGAACCCCTCTCGGTGGCTGGTGGATTCACTCTTGATGGACTTAGCGCACCCTTTATCGAACGCATCGAAGGCGATCCCACTGGGATCATTGGGCTCTCGCTCCCCTTGCTCCGCCGAGCTGTTATCTCATTAGGTTTACAGTGGACAGATATTGCAGAAATGGTGGTGCCAGCATGAAGTCGGTATTAATTGCTAACCGTGGCGAGATCGCAGTTCGTGTAGCTCGCGCTTGCCGAGATCATGGACTGACCAGCATTGCAATCTATTCTGACGAGGACCGGACATCTCTGCATGTGGCCACCGCCGATGAGGCTTACGCGCTTAACGGACTCTCTGCCGCCGAGAGCTATCTAGATCAAGACAAGATTATTGATATTGCCAAGCGCTCAGGTGCCGACGCAGTTCATCCTGGATATGGATTTCTCTCCGAGAATGCCGACTTTGCAGATCGCGTCATTGCAGCTGGATTGATCTGGATTGGACCATCACCTGCAGCAATCCGACTTCTCGGAGACAAAGTCTCTGCACGCAAGATTGCCGCCGAAGTTGGAGCGCCACTCGTAGCTGGTACTGCCGACCCAGTCGATACTCCTGAAGAGATCATTGCCTTCGCAACAGAACACGGACTACCCGTAGCTATTAAAGCCGCGCACGGTGGTGGCGGACGTGGTCTCAAAGTTGCCAAAACCATGGAAGAAATTCCCGAACTATTTGCTTCTGCGGTGCGCGAGGCCATCACTGGTTTTGGTCGCGGTGAATGTTTTGTAGAACGCTACTTAGATAAACCACGTCACGTTGAAACCCAAGTATTAGTCGATGCTTATGGCACCGCAATAGTGGTCAGTACTCGAGATTGCTCATTACAACGCCGCCATCAGAAATTGATCGAAGAAGCTCCGGCACCTTTTCTCACTCAAGCACAAATCGACCAGCTTTATACATCGAGCAAAGCCATTATGTTGCAGGCTGGATATGTCGGCGCCGGCACCTGCGAATTTCTGATCGGCTCTGATGGCACGATCTCTTTCCTCGAAGTCAATACCCGCTTGCAAGTTGAGCATCCCGTCAGTGAAGAAGTAACTGGACTCGATCTGGTTCGCGAACAATTTCGTATTGCTGCTGGCGAAAAGTTGAATCCCATCGATCCCGTTATTAGAGGACATAGCATCGAATTTCGCATCAATGGTGAAGACCCTGGAAAAGGCTTCTTACCTTCGCTGGGCACCATTACTAAGTGGGAAGTTCCAGACGGTCCCGGAGTACGAATAGATGCTGGTTTCGACCATGGGCACACCATCGGATCTCACTTCGATTCGCTCCTTGCAAAACTTATTGTTACTGCTGCGACTCGAGACGAAGCCATTTCTCGAGCGCGACGAGCTCTTAAGGAGTTTCATATCGGCGGATTAGCTACCGCCCTTCCATTTCATAACGCAATTTTGCAAGACCCAAATTTCACCGAAGAGTTCAAGGTGTACACCAGCTATATCGAGAATGAATTTGATAATCAGATCGAGCCATTTTCGTTCAAGCAAGGGGTGGCCGATTCAAAGGCCGCATCGCAGACAATCATTGCTGAAGTTGATGGGCATCGATTTGAAGTTCTGATGCATACTCCGGAGCCGATCCAAAAGCGACATCGGGTCAAGAGCAGCGGCGTAGGCAAGATTGCCGGCGACACCTTAGAGAGCCCGATGCAAGGCACAGTCGTAAAAATTATGAAGGCCAACGGCGACCGCGTTGAACCTGGCGATCTCATTGTCGTTCTTGAGGCAATGAAAATGGAGCAACCATTAGTTGCCCATAAAGCCGGAACTGTCGCCAAACTTCATGTTGGAGTTGGTCAGACGGTTGCCAGTGGGGCGACTCTCTGCATCATTGAGGATTAACTAAACTAATCGGCATGGCGCTCTACGCAGCATATGGATCAAACATGGATCCCAAGCAAATGCTCGAGCGTGCCCCCTTCTCGCCACATCGAGGTGTGGGCTGGATTCAAGGCTGGCGACTGACTTTTGGTGGCGAAGATATTGGCTGGGAAGGTTCGGTCGCCACCATCGTCGAAGACCCTGAGGCTCAAGTTTTCGTATCACTTTATGATTTAGATGGTCCCGATGAGAGTGCCCTGGATAAATGGGAGGGCATACCTACAGACTTGTACCGAAAGATCAGGGTGCGAGTTGAAACCTTAGATGGGGCGTCGGTTTGTTTTGTTTATGTTCTCAATGGCTTCGAGGGAGGCGAGCCCAGCCCTCGCTATTTAGGAATAATGATTGAGGCCGCCATCGCCGCAGGCGCTCCAGATGACTACGTTGCCGAACTCTTAAAACGAGCCCACTAACGAATAATTGGCTTTGCCGATAAGTTTAGGTAATGACCGATTTGTACTCCGATCCACTTGCAACCGCAGTTTCTGCCGCCGCCGCCATCGCAACTCTGACGGGAAAAGCCTCTCATCACGTCGCTCTCGTCATGGGATCTGGCTGGATTTCGGCAGCGGATGCTTTGGGCCAACCCACTCATGAATTCCCGGCCACAGATGTTCCTGGATTCTTGCCTCCGACCGTCCAAGGTCACGGAGGCGTCATCCGCTCCTACGATTTGCAAGGGCCGAACGGCACAATCCACGCTCTGGTATTTCTTGGCCGCACCCATCTCTACGAAGGTAAAGGCATAGAGCCAGTTGTCCACGGGGTGCGTACCGCCGTGAAAGCTGGATGTTCGGTCGTCGTTCTTACCAACGCCTGTGGCGGAATTAATCGTGACTACCAAGTCGGCCAACCAGTCTTGATTCGCGACCATATCTCGATGACGGCGGTCAGTCCGTTAATCGGAGCCGACTTTGTTGATCTCACAGATCTCTACAGCAAGCGGATTCGTGAATTAGTGAAGAAGGAAGACGCATCACTATCCGAAGGCGTTTATGTACATTGGCGCGGACCAGCATATGAAACTCCAGCCGAAATCAATATGTTGCGCACCGTTGGTGCCGATCTCGTAGGTATGTCCACCGTACCGGAGGCGATTGCCGCGCATGCTCTTGGCGCCGAAGTGCTCGGAATTTCCCTCGTTACCAATGCAGCTGCAGGTGTCACTGGTGAAAAATTAAGCCATGAAGAAGTTATTGCTGCCGGCAAAGCGGCCGCTGGGCGGATGGGTGAACTTCTTAGAAAGGTACTTCCACAACTGTGATTGATGACCTCCTGCGATCTGAAGTTGAAGCCTGGATTGCATTAGACCCCGACCCAAAGTCGGCTGCGTTGTTGCGGACATGGTTAGAAAATGGCGAAGAAGAAAAGTTACGCAAATCCTTTTCTGGGTTTCTCCAATTTGGTACCGCCGGGTTACGCGGACCTATGGGTCCTGGTCCTTCCTGCATGAATCGAGCAGTCGTTTCTCGCGCAGCCGCCGGATTATCCGCGTACATGAAAGCCCGAAACTTAAAATCTGTGGTGATCGGACGCGATGCCCGTTATGGCTCTGAAGATTTCACGTTTGAAAGCGCCGAAATATTTTCGGGTGCTGGGCTGGATGTATTTATTTTGCCTAGACCACTCCCCACTCCTGTCTTAGCCTTTGCCGTTAACGAACTCCGTCTTGATGCTGGCGTTATGGTCACTGCGAGCCACAATCCAAAAGAAGATAATGGCTACAAGGTTTATCTCGGTGGCGACGTGGATGGGGTCCGTTACTACGGTTCTCAAATAGTTCCGCCCGCCGATACTCAGATAGCAGCTGAGATTGCGGCTATTCAAACTGTTCAACCACGCGGTACCACATGGACTGTTCTAGATGATGGAATCTTTGATGCGTATGTAGCGCGAACCATAAAAATTTCAAAGAAATCGTTTAGCAATAAAATTGTCTACAGCGCCATGCATGGCGTCGGAACTGAAACGGTTCAAGCTGTCTTCAAAGCCGCAGGTTATGCCGCACCAATTCTCGTAACAGAACAATCCTCGCCAGATCCAGATTTTCCAACTGTGCAATTTCCTAACCCCGAAGAGCCAGGGGCGATCGACTTATCACTCAAAGTCGCTCGCGAAAATGCTGCGGACTTAGTCATCGCCAATGACCCAGATGCCGACCGCTGCGCAGCAGCCGCACTTGATCCGCATCTTGGTTGGCGAATGCTTCGCGGCGATGAAGTAGGTGCGTTATTGGGCTATTTCATCGCAAGGGAATTACCCGAAACCACAATCGGAAAATCCTTTGCCAATTCGATCGTTTCCTCCTCCATACTCTCCAAAATCGCGGCTGGGCACGGAATAGAGTTTCACGAAACACTTACTGGTTTTAAATGGTTGGCGAAAATACCTAACTTGGGATTTGGCTACGAAGAAGCGCTGGGCTATGCCGTCGATGCACTTTCGGTCAACGACAAAGATGGGGTATCAGCCGCTTTGATGTTGGCTCAATGCCAAGGAGTACTTGCCGAGCGCGGGATGACGGTCTTGGACTACCTCGATGAGGTCTGGAATAAGTATGGTTTTCATCGCACAGAGCAAATATCAATTCGAGTTGAAGACTTGGCTCAAGTTGATGTCACTTTGGCGCGACTACGATCAACCAAACCGACAGCCATCGCTGGCTTTGCAGTGACGTTATTTGAAGATTTACTCGTTCCTTCAGGCAACCTGCCTCCTACAAATGGATTACGTATTTGGTTGGATAATGGAATTCGGATCATCATTAGGCCAAGCGGAACCGAGGCTAAATTGAAGTGTTACATCGAAGTAGTTCGTCCAGGAGGCTCTCCCGCTGACAAAGCTGAAGCTGAAGAAATGGTTGTCGCCCTGCGCTCCCAACTACTGAAAGAGCTCTCATGATCGTAGATGGCTCAGAAAGTTCGCTGAAAAGTTTCTTAGCGGGCTTGCCTGGCGTTGATCAAGTGGGCGCCGAGGCTCGTGCTGCCATGCTGGCCACACGTAGCATTAAAACCACGAGCAAAAATTGGGCGATTGACACTGCTATCTCTATGGTTGACCTGACAACTTTGGAGGGTGCTGATACGCCGGGCAAGATCAAAGCGTTATGCAGTAAAGCAGTTCGCCCGGATCCCACAGATCCCAGCGTGCCCAGCGTTGGCGCTGTTTGCGTCTACAACGACATGGTGAAGATTGCGCGAACGCATTTGGACTCCATTGGTGGGAAACATATTCCAGTTGCAGCAGTATCTACCGCCTTCCCATCCGGACGAGCTTCACTCGCCGTGAAAAAGCAAGATACCCAGGATGCTCTCGATAACGGAGCCGGAGAAATCGATATGGTGATTGATCGTGGCGCCTTTCTTTCCGGCCAACTCGGTCAAGTCTTCGATGAAATTGTCTTGATTAAAGAGCTCTGTGGCGAACGCGCACATCTCAAGGTGATCTTTGAAACCGGCGAACTCGTCACCTATGACAACGTACGCAAAGCTTCCTATTTAGCTATGTTGGCCGGAGCCGATTTCATCAAGACCAGCACCGGCAAAATTTCCCCGGCAGCAACCGCGCCCGTTGTGCTTGTGATGTTGGAAGCGGTACGGGATTACTTCGCCATGACCGGAAAGCGCATCGGCGTGAAACCTGCTGGCGGTATCCGCAACACCAAAGACGCTATCAAGCAATTGGTGTTGGTCAATGAAACCGCCGGTCCAGAATGGCTCAACCCCGGGCTATTTCGAATTGGTGCTAGCGCTCTACTCAATGATCTCCTTATGCAAAGAATGAAAATGCGCGATGGTTACTACGCAAGTCCTACTTACGTCACACTGGATTAATGGAAAGCAAAGAGATGACTAATTTCGAGTACGCACCAGCGCTAGAGTCCACCGCCATTTTAGATATCGCTTCGCAATATCGGCTCTTTATCAACGGCAAATTCGTCGATCCCAAGACAACACAGTACTTTCAGACCATCAACCCAGCCAACGAACAAGTCATTTCGCAAGTTGCCTTCGCCGGCGAGGCTGATGTTGATGATGCAGTAAAAGCAGCAAGGAATGCCTACGAGAAGAGCTGGTCAAAGTTATCGGCTGCCGAGCGCGGCAAATACCTCTTCCGCATCGCCCGAATTCTTCAAGAACGTGCCCGTGAATTTGCCGTCCTGGAAACACTTGATAACGGCAAGCCCATCCGCGAATCGCGCGATGTCGATGTTCCGCTCGCGGCAGCTCACTTTTTCTATCACGCGGGCTGGTCAGATAAATTGAAATACGCCGGGCTTGGCAATGATCCAAAACCTCACGGAGTCGTCGGACAGATCATCCCGTGGAATTTCCCGCTTTTGATGTTGGCCTGGAAAGTTGCACCAGCACTTGCCACCGGAAACACCGTCGTTCTTAAACCCGCCGAGACAACTCCGATGACGGCTCTTCTTTTCGCAGAAGTTTGCCAGCAAGCGGATTTGCCTGCAGGTGTTGTCAATATCGTGACTGGTGATGGGTCAACCGGATCCTTTCTCGTCAATCACCCTGACGTAGACAAGATCGCTTTCACTGGATCTACCAGCGTGGGCAAGGCCATCGCGCGCGCAGTATCTGGCACCAAGAAGAGCGTGACTCTCGAACTTGGTGGCAAGGCTGCCAATATCGTTTTTGAAGATGCTGCTATCGATGAAACTGTTGAAGGAATTGTTAACGGAATTTTCTTCAACCAAGGTCACGTATGCTGCGCTGGCTCTCGGTTATTGATACAAGAAAATATTCAAGACGAGGTTTTGGAAAAATTGAAGCGACGAATGGCCTCGATTCGCGTGGGCGATCCGCTGGATAAGAACACCGATCTTGGAGCTATCAACAGCGCCGAACAACTATCAAGAATTACAGAATTATCAGCCTCAGGTGATCTCGAAGGAGCCCAACGTTGGTCACCGCAATGCGACCTTCCCACGGCCGGATTTTGGTATCCCCCAACAATTTTTACGGGCGTGACTCAAGCGCATCGAATTGCGCGAGAAGAAATTTTCGGACCAGTACTTTCTGTCCTGACTTTTCGCACGCCGCAAGAAGCGATCGAGAAGGCTAATAACACCCCTTATGGACTTTCCGCGGGAATCTGGAGTGAGAAAGGTTCTCGAATTCTTTGGGCGAGCCAGCAACTTCGCGCAGGTGTTATCTGGGCAAATACCTTTAACAAATTTGATCCTGCCAGCCCATTTGGTGGTTACAAGGAATCCGGATGGGGTCGCGAAGGCGGCCGACATGGCCTCTCTGCTTATTTGAAGGGTGAAAAGTAAATGCGTGTAGATGTGAAGAAGACCTACAAGCTTTATATCGGCGGAGCTTTCCCCCGCTCCGAATCCGGCCGGGTCTATGAACTTAAGGACTCCAAAGGAGAATTCCTTGCTAACCCTTGCCAAGCATCGCGCAAGGATTTTCGGGACGCCGTAGTTAGCGCACGCAGCGCCGTCACCGGTTGGAACAAAGCCACTGCTTATAACAGGGGACAGATCCTCTATCGTGTTGCTGAAATTTTAGAAGGCCGCACTTTTCAGTTTGCCGAAGAGATTGTCGCCATGGAGGGCGTTAACTTCAAGGAAGCGAAGGCTCAAGTTGAAGCGGCGATTGATTGCTGGGTTTGGTACGCGGGCTGGTGCGACAAGATCGCATCGGTTAGCGGTTCCACTAACTCTGTTTCCGGCCCTTACTACAATTTCACCGTTCCAGAAAATCTGGGCGTTGTGACGGTATTTGCTGATCAAAAGAGTTCACTGCTTGGACTCGTGGCGGGATTGGCTGCCGTCCTGGCAGGCGGAAACACCGCCATCGTTATTGCCAGCGAAAAGTATCCGCTCTCTGCCATCACCCTCAGCGAAGTTCTTGCTACCAGTGATGTGCCAGCAGGAGTCGTCAATATTCTGACTGGATACAGTGCTGAACTGGCTCCCTGGGTAGGGGCTCACATGGATGTCGATGGCATAGATGTCTCTGGTCTCTCCAAAAAAACTGAGGAAGAAGTTCGGCTTGCTGGTGCTGAAAACCTCAAGCGGATTCATCGCTTTAACCAGTTTCAATCCTTGGGGAGAATTCAAGCTTTCATGGAGAACAAAACTGTTTGGCACCCCATCGGGGTTTAGTTTTATTCTTCTGAAACCGCTAGATACCCCGGCTTTACAACATGTTCGATAATTGCCAGGCGCTCTTCAAATGGGATAAATGCGCTCTTGAGCGCGTTGATAGTTACGCGTTGCAAATCCAAAAGCGTCCAGTCGAAGGCCTTTACTACTTCATTCATTTCATGAGTCATGGAGGTTCGACTCATCAAACGATTGTCAGTATTAATCGTGACTCGAAAGCGTAATTTTGCCAGCGCTCCAATGGGGTGAGTCCCGATTGAAGAAGCTGCTCCAGTTTGTAAATTGGACGAAGGGCAAAGTTCGAGCGGAATGCGACGATCGCGTACGTAGGAAGCCAGACGTCCTAGTTTTGGCGTAGCTCCTGAAAGATCAATATCTTCAATGATTCGAACGCCATGGCCCAGCCGCTCGGCGCCACACATTTGTATCGCTTGCCAAATTGAGGGCAATCCAAACGCTTCTCCGGCATGAATTGTGAAGTGGGCATTTTCCTGGCGTAAGTAATCAAACGCATCTTGCTGTTTTGTTGGTGGAAAGCCATCTTCAGGTCCAGCAATATCAAAGCCAATGACACCTCGATCACGGTATTCAACGACTTTCTCGGCAATGAGTTGGGCATGATCATTCTGGCGGAGTGCGCACAAAAGCGACTCCACGCGAATGTTCATTCCTTCTTCGCGCGCAATGGCCATTCCTTGGCGATAACCTTCAGTGGTCGCTTCGATTACTTGATTAAGGGTAAGTCCTTCGCGAGTGAAAAGCTCGGGGGCTCCGCGAACTTCTGCGTAAACCACACCATCACGAGCAAGATCGATCGCACATTCGCGAGCAACCCGAATAATGGATTCTTCAGTTTGCATTACCGCGATGGTGTGATCAAAAGTTTCTAGGTATCTGACCAAAGAACCCGAATCGCAGGCCTCCTGAAACCAATTTCCTAACTGGATTGGATCGTGAGTTGGTAGCGCCTTGTAACCAATGGATTCAGCGATTTCGATAATTGTTTCAGGGCGCAAGCCACCGTCGAGATGGTCATGAAGAAGCGCTTTTGGAACTTTCTTGATTTGATCCAGCGTCGGAATGGAATTTAATGACATTTCAACCTTCAATTCGATCGACGATAAGGGGAAGGCGTTCTACTTTCTCGCCCGTACTGCTAATTCGAAGTGCGCCATCGAGTGCTTCCAGTGCGCGTTCAAATCGATCAGATTCATCTGTATGTAAAGTAAATATTTTTTGGCCAGCCTTCACCATTTCACCGGGTTTGGCATGCATCTCAATTCCGGCACCCGCCTGAACTTTCTCACCTTGTCGAGATCGTCCCGCACCTAGCCGCCAGGCAGCAACACCCACCTTCATGGCATCCATTGCAATGAGCTCGCCATCGAGCTCCGCCACAACAACATGATTTTCGGTTGCGACAGGAAGTGGAGCATCGGGATTTCCGCCCTGAGCCGAAATCATGCGGCGCCAATGGTCCATGGCCTGGCCATTTTTCAAGGCATCGGCTGGGTCCAAAATGTTCTTCACACCAGCTGCCTGCAACATCTCGCGCGCCAATATGACGGTGAGCTCGACGATATCGGCTGGTCCGCCGCCTGCCAGAACTTCTACCGATTCCCGAACTTCAAGGGCATTTCCAGCGGTTAGTCCCAAGGGAACGTCCATGGCCGTGACCAGCGCCAAGGTCTTTACGCCTGCTCTGGTACCAAGTTCGACCATGGTGCGCGCCAGGGTGCGAGCGCGCTCTGGATCGCTCATGAAGGCTCCTGAGCCCGTTTTAACGTCTAAAACCAGGGCACCCGTGCCTTCGGCGATCTTCTTGCTCATGATCGAGGAGGCAATTAAAGGTATTGCTTCAACCGTGGCTGTGACATCGCGCAGGGCATAAAGCTTCTTATCGGCCGGAGCTAATCCGGCCCCGGCGGCGCAAATGACGGCGCCGGTGTCCTGGAGGACTTTGAGCATTTCGGCATTAGAAAGGCTGGCCCGCCAACCTGGGATGGATTCCAATTTGTCGAGAGTGCCGCCGGTGTGACCCAAGCCGCGACCGGATAACTGGGGTACGGCAGCGCCACATGCAGCAACAAGTGGAGCAAGCGGAAGGGTGATCTTGTCCCCGACTCCA
Source organism: Actinomycetes bacterium (assembly GCA_037142435.1). Lineage (GTDB taxonomy): Bacteria > Actinomycetota > Actinomycetes > Nanopelagicales > Nanopelagicaceae > CAIMZW01. The sequence goes on from JBAXAO010000008.1 coordinate 21,974, forward strand.
CCAGTGGAATGTTTATCGACAGTTGGCCGATCCAGAGCCGACCACTCCATTCGCTCGCCACTATTGATCATGGCATCAGTCCATCTAGAGATTTCACGTGAATTCATGCCGTTGAGCAAGATTGCCATAAGTAAGGCCGACATCTGTTCGTCGGCAACTACGCCACGGGTATACGCATCAACGATCCAATCAATCTGATCATTTGTGAGTTCGTACTTGTCGCGCTTAGCCGCAATAATTTCAACTGCAGCGAATAATTCAGCCACGTGGGTGAACTCCTAAATCTTCTGGGCCGAAAGCCCAAGGTAAAAGTACGGACATTGGTGTGGGGCCATCTGGCGTCATAAAGAGCAGATCATTTCCGCCATGTTCAAAGAGTAATTGCCGACAACGCCCGCAGGGAGAGAGGAAATTTCCAGCGGCATCAACGCACACGGCTGCTATTAACCTGCCGCCACCTGTTGATGTTAATTGAGAAACCAAACCGCATTCAGCGCAGAGACCTAAGCCATAGCTTGCATTTTCGACATTGCAACCTTCGACAATGCGACCGTCATCGACGAGTGCTGCCACGCCTACTGGAAACTTCGAATAAGGTGCGTAAGCCTTCAACATGATGGATTTAGCTCGTTCGTGAAGAACTTCCCAATCAATCTCTTTCATTTAGACTCGCCGCGATGATAGGCAACACCATCTGCCGCCGGCGCTCGAACTCGGCCGACAAAGCCAGTCACAGCTATGACTGTTGCTATGTAAGGAGCCATCAACATGAATTCACTGGGGATCGGTGTACCTGTTATTGAAAGTACTCCTTGTAAATTATCGGCAAATCCGAAGAGCAAGGCAGCAGCAACTGCCCCAAGTGGTGACCAACGACCGAAAATTAGTGCGGCTAGCGCGATAAAGCCTTTACCTGCAGTCATCTCTTTTCCAAATGCACCTACGGCACCAACAGTGAAATAAGCCCCACCAAGCCCGGCGACGAGTCCAGCGATGATGACATTTCTAAAGCGCATGGCATTTACGTTAATTCCGACGCTGTCGGCAGCGGTGGGATGTTCGCCAATCGCACGAGTGCGAAGTCCCCATCTTGTCTTAAAGAGAGAGAGGTGAATTATTGCAACAACGACATACATCAAATAAACAATGATGGTTTGGTTAAAGAAGATTGGTCCCAAAATTGGAATCTTCCAGAGGATAGGAATTCGAATGGGAGAGAGAATCGGACCGGAGTTCCAGGTGTTTTGATAAGGAATCAAAAGACGTTTGTATAAGAAGTCGGTGATTCCGATGACCAAAACGTTAAGAACAAAACCCAAAATGACTTGATCAATGGAGAACTTAATGGCGAAGGTTGCCAGCAAAAGTGAAATCAGCGCGCCAGCAAGTGGAGCGACCATTAATCCATAGGTTGTGTTGTGCGTGAGGCTGGCGACTACGCCCGATGCAAATGCACCTGCCAGGAGTTGGCCCTCGATCGCGATATTGATGACGCCAGAGCGTTCGCTGAGAACGCCTGCCATTGAACCAAAAATTAATGGCACCGAAAGGAGCAAGGCGCCTTGCAGCAAACCGGTGAACGGGATGAACTTGCCGCTAGCGGCCCAACAAAGAAATGACATCAGCAGCCCAGCGCCAGTAATCGCACTGGCCAGACGAATCGTCTTGCGACGTCGGAAATTCCAATAACCCAAGCCAGAGCCAACTAGAGCAATCAGGCTAAAAATGAGCGAGCCATGCTTGGCGTTCACTACCCACTGATGAACCGCTATCCACTCTTGATCCAGCACGAATCCGAAAGTGACAGGAGCGGTGGACTTTGCCAAGAAAGCGAATTGCAGGAGCGAACCTAGTGAGAGAACGAACATGACGATAATTCCGCGGAAGCGGCGACGTTCAGCTGCAGATAAGTTTTCCATTTATCCGTTCCATCCTTTGGAAACTATTCCGCCTGTGACTTTCAAGCCCTTAAAACGGAAGATTGATCGAACCAGAGTTGGAGCTGCGATAAAGAGGACAACAAGGGCTTGGATAACCAAAACAATGTCGATCGGCGTCGAGGTGTTTGCCTGCATCGTGAGACCTCCAGCTCGAAGTGCGCCGAAGAGCAAGGATGCAAATACTGTCCCAACTGGTTGAGCTCTACCAAGCAATGCGACAGTGATGGCATCAAAACCGAACGAACCGGCAGTTCCGGCAGTGAGCGAATAATCGCTACCCAAAATATGGACAGCGCCTCCAAGACCAGCCAGACCACCGCAAATCACCATTGCAGATGTCATAACAAAAGGCACTGAGATACCAGCGGTCTTTGCCGCAGCTGTGTTAGCGCCAACTGCGCGGAATCTAAATCCCCACGTACTTCGAGAGAGCAGCCACCAGACGAAGAATGCGGCAGCTAGAGCGACAATGATTCCGGCGTTAACTCGCATGCTCTCGCCCGCCAAATGTGGCAAGCGCGCATTTTCGTTAACTGCTGGAGCGATGGGATCTTTTCGACCTTTTTGTAGGAAGGCCGTTGTGCTGAGCAGCCAAAGTAAGAAATAAGTCGCCACATAATTGAGCATGATGGTCACGATCACTTCGTGGGCGCCAGTTCGAGCTTTCAATAGCCCCACTAAGCCGCCCCAAAGTCCAGCCAAAACAATTCCAGCCAACATCGCTGCAAGCACGTGAATGACGGGTGGTAAATTGAATTGAAAGCCGACATAAGAAGCGCCGATTGCGCCAAAAATAAACTGACCCTGGGCTCCGATATTGAAGAGGCCAGCGCGAAAAGCCAAAGCTACAGAGAGCCCAGTCAAAATAAGTGGTGCAGCAGAGACCATGGTTTCAGATAGCGGATAGAAACCTTGCAGCAACCCATGTCCTCGGGCCAAATTGGGGTCGTAGACCGAACCTTGAAAAAGAGCCAAATAAGCGTTGCCGGCAGAGGCAAGGGCTGCCTTCAAAGTTTTGAGAGGAGAGCCAGCGTTAAGAACTACTGAATCTGAAAAAGCGATGAGTACGCCGCCGAAAAAGAGGGCGAGCAAGAATGCCAGCGCCGGCAGAGCTATAGGTTGAAAGATGGAATTCTTAAATTTTTTCATGCGCTCTTTGAATCTCCCGCCTTGTTATTAACCACACCAGCCATCAAGAGCCCGAGCTCCTCGCGAGTTACGGTGCTAGGAACTACAGCGAGAATTTCTCCGCGATACATAACGGCAATGCGATCTGCTAAAGCCAGAACCTCGTCTAATTCGGTACTAAAAAGCATGACTGCTCGGCCCGCATCTCGCTCAGCCAAAATTCGTTCATGAACAAATTCAATCGAACCCACATCAAGACCACGTGTTGGTTGAGAAGCCACCAAAACTTTAACCGGGCGCGAAAGTTCGCGGGCTAAAACCACTTTCTGCTTGTTTCCGCCAGAAAGTGATGAGACTGGATCGGACACTGATTGAATGCGAATATCGAATTCGGCTACTCTTTTTTCAGCTTCGCTGGCCACAACTGATGGGAAGAGTGACACACCTTTTGCAAATGGAGGCAGGTCATGAAGATCAAGAATTAAGTTTTCGGAGATCGAAAAGGAACTGATGAGGCCGTCGAGTTCGCGGGACTCCGGCACAAATGCAATTCCGTGGTGAAGCGCCTGGCGAACAGATTCGCCAATAATCTCTTGACCATCGACCGTAATAGAGCCTTCAATGTGAGGTTCAAGATTGACCATCGCACGAGCGAGTTCGGATTGGCCGTTACCTTGGACACCGGCAATGGCTACGACTTCGCCCGCATGAATATCTAGATTTACGCTCTTGACTATGGCCCTACCGGTGTTGTCTTTAATCACCAGATTCTTAATAGAGAGAAGCACACCGCCGATGGTATGGGCACCTTTATCTGGATTGAGTTGAACTGGGCGACCGACCATCAGCGAAGCAAGCTCCTCTTGGCTATCTGAAGGACTAGCGGTTCCGACAACTTTGCCGCGACGAATGATGGTGATGCGGTCCGCGGCCGCTTTTACTTCTCGAAGTTTGTGAGTGATAAAGATGATGGATGTGCCTTTATCTTTAAGGTTCTTCATGATGTTGAGAAGCTCATCGGTCTCTTGAGGAGTAAGAACTGCGGTCGGCTCATCCAGAATCAAAACTTTTGCGTCGTAGATCAAAGCGCGAATAATCTCAACTCGCTGCTGAACTCCGACTGGAAGATTTTCAACAATTGCATCGGGATCGACTTCAAAATTAAATTCATCAGAGACTCGCTTAATTGCAGCTTTTGCATCTGCCAAGTCCAATATCCCGGGACCTTTAATCTTTTCATGACCTAAAACAATATTTTCAGCTACCGTGAAAACAGGAACCAGCATGAAGTGCTGATGCACCATACCGATGCCGGCATCGAGGGCATCGCTCGGCTGACTGATTTTTTTGATTTGACCGTCTACCAAAATTTCGCCTGAGTCGGGCGCAACTAATCCATAAACAATATTCATCAGGGTGGATTTGCCTGCGCCGTTTTCGCCCAAGATGGCGTGAATCTCACCAGTTTCCACCTTGAGGTCAATCGAATCGTTTGCGACTAAAGCACCAAATTGCTTGGTAATTCCGCGTAATTCCAGCGACACGATTTCCTCTCGTCAACACCGACTATCCGACAAAACTATCTTAAACCTAATTTGAGATAAAAAAACTGCGGGAACCTGAAGCAGGTTCCCGCAGTTTTGAATTACTTGTTTTTACTTTGTGACGTCGATGGTGCCTGCGCTGATGGCAGTACCAAGTGCACGAACTTCACGCTGTAGAACTGCATTTACCTTGCCAGCCAATGAGTGGTAACTGGCAAGACCAGTTCCCTTGTTAGCCAAAGTTCCGAGGTAAGTGGTGTTCTTGTACTTGCCCTTTGCAGCATCAGTGATGACAGAAGTTACAGAGATTCCAACACCCTTAGTGACAGAGGTCAAAAGTACTGACTTGTACTGAGGTGCTTGAACGTAACCATCTGAGTCAACCCAGATAACAACTGACTTCTTGGAAGCCATTGAGTTACCTGCAGTTGCTCCACCAAGTCCACCGGCAACAGGGAAGATTACATCTGCACCTTGTTGTTCAAAGTTCTTGGAGATCTGAAGAGCTTTTGCTTGATCGGAGAAGCCACCAACGAAGGTACCGTCTTGCTTTGCGGTATCCCAGCCGAGTACTTCAACTTTCTTGCCCTTGACCTTGTTGTAGTAAGCAACACCACGTGCATAGCCATCCATGAAGATGCTGACAGGTGGGATGTTGAGTCCGCCGTAGGTTGCAACTTTGCCGGTCTTAGAGAAACCAGCTGCAAGGTAACCAGCTTGGAACGCAGATTGGTTAGTTGCGAAGGTAAGTCCCTTGAGGTTTGCAAGTGCAGTTCCTGGGTATTGATCGCCCTTAGCGCCGTGGTCCATACCGTCTTGATCGACGATGGCGAACTTGGTGCCTGGGTTGGCCTTAGCAGCATCAACAATTGCGCCGTTGATCAAGAATCCAACGCCAACAATGATTGCGCACTTCTGGTCAACGAGCTTCTTAATGTTTGGTGCATAGTCAGCATCGCTGGTTGCAGCCAAATAGGAAACATCTGCAACGCTCTTTGCTGCTTGTGCGCCAGCCCATGCTGATGCGTTGAATGACTTGTCATCAACACCACCAGTATCTAGAGCAAGGCAAGCCTTGATTTTTGTGGCAGCCATCGAAGTTGGTGCAATAGCCACAGATGTGACCATGGTTGCAGCAGCTACGAGGGTGATGACTTTGAATGTCTTCTTCAAGATTCCTCCCGAGGGTCCCCATCGAAATGTGGGGGTTGTTGTAGTGGGTACTTTATAGGGATTTTGCCAAAATGCATTATTCGCAGCCACCCGAATAAGTTCAGGAAGTGCCCAAAAATAAGTATTAACTCTCAGGAATCCAAAACTCTCAACCTTGACTCTAAAGTTTTGTAAGAGGTTACCGATTATGCGACCAGTTGTAACTTTCCAGCAATAATTGCAGTTTTCGCTAATTTTAGCTTTGCCGTAATCGCAGGGGCATTTGTCGTGAGTGTGAGATCGATTCCCCCATCAACAATCGAATACACATGACCATAAACCCCAAGTTTTTCGTCCACTACATCAGAAAGGGTCTCCCCCGCAAAAGTTGTGGCAACGAGGTCGATCATCGCTACGGATACCTTGTCCGTGACTGTTCCTAGAAGAACCTTTTTCGCCGCGATCGATGACAAGACGTATTGGTCGGGCAGATGACCAATTATTTGGATCCTCTTTGAACTTCCATTGCTCTTGGCAATGGCAGTGATTACTTCAGCAGAGGAGCTCCACGTTGAATAAACGACATCAACTTTGCTGGCGCCGAGAGCAGCTACATCTTTGGCTGGGGCGAGGACTGGGCTACGGGTAAAAACTCGGATTGCAGAATTGCCAAATTTGGCACCTGCTATGAAATTCTTAGAAAGTGATAGTGAGGCGGGATCATTGCCATTAGTTAACAGGCCAATTTTGCCCGACTTTGATAGCAGGCTCGACGCCACACCGGCTAGGAACGCGCCTTCATTATTGTTAAATGACACCGATGACACATTGATAATCGGAACCGTCTCATTAAAGAAGATCGCAAATTGAGCGTTGGGGAAATTCGGAGCGACAATTTCAAGGGCGCTGGCGAATGTGGGCCCTACCGCAATTATTAATCCATAACCAGCCTTGGCTAGAAATTGCAGACGATTTTCACGATCTATCTCGGTGCCATCAGTGACAATTTCTCGAATATCTAAGTTAGAAAGTCCAAACTTTTTCTTGACCGCATCTACACCAGATCCAGTAGCGTCATTTATCGAACTATCGCCGCGTCCACCATTGTCATATATGACGGCGATTCGTGGGCGGAGCGCAGCACTTGCTGGGGAGGCGAAACTTCCGCAGAGCAGAGCAAAGGCAATCAGCCCCGCAACTAGCAGGGATGATTTACCCGCGCGCAATAAGTCCGAGCGCTTCATAAGTCGCAGCTATTGTTTTGTCGGCCACCGCTGATGCTTTATCTGCACCTAACTTCAAGACTGAGTTGAGATATGTCGTATCAGCTAGGAGTTCTTGAACGGTATCTCGAACCGGACGGAAGTACTCGACAACTATTTCAGCAACCGCACCTTTGAAGTCGCCATAACCCTTGCCCGCAAATTCATTCTCGAGCTCACCAATTGTTTTGCCCGAGAGCGCACTATGAATCGTGAGGAGGTTTGAGATTCCGGCCTTGTTCTTCTCATCAAAAATGACTTCGCGACCGGTATCCGTAACTGCTGATTTAATCTTCTTGGCATTTACCTCTGGTGCGTCGAGAAGTTCGATGACCCCGGCAGGTGAAGAACTGGACTTGCTCATCTTTGAAGTTGGGTCGGCCAGGTCGTAGATCTTGGCTCCTTCTTTCATAATGTAAGGCTCTGGAACAATAAAAGTCTTTCCGTACTTGCTGTTGAACCTGCCAGCCAAATCGCGAGTGAGTTCGACATGTTGACGTTGATCTTCACCAACAGGCACATAATCGGATTGATATAACAAAATATCGGCAGCCATCAGCATGGGGTAAGTAAAGAGGCCCACCACAGTTCGGTCGGCGCCATTTTTCGAAGATTTGTCCTTAAATTGGGTCATGCGACTGGCCTCGCCAAAGCCGGTCATACATTCCATGATCCAACCCAATTGATTATGGGCGGCAACGTGGGACTGCACAAAGAGAGTACAACGCTCGGGGTCTAGACCAAGGGCGAGCAACTGGGCAATGGATGTCAAGGTGCGCTTGCGCAATAACTTGGGATCTGAATCGACCGTCAATGAATGCAGATCTACGACGCAATAAAAGGCGTCATTTTCATCCTGCATGGAGACCCAATTTTTCACGGCGCCCAGATAGTTACCTAATTGAAAGGAATCGCCTGTCGGTTGAATTCCCGATAGAACGCGCTTGGGTGAATTAGTCATGTGCCTCATCTTTCCATACGGCGGGCTCGCTCTGAGAGATCAATATCTGCCCAGCTCGCTTGCCTTCCATGGTCAAAATCGTAAGCCTTAAGTTACCGACGTTAATGACATCATGAATTACTGGGAGCCGACCCAGAGAGTGCATAACAAATCCACCTACAGTCTCGTAGGGGCCTTCTGGGATAACCATGTCGGTCTCATCCCGCAAATCTTCCAACGAAATCAAACCGTCGATTTCAAAATCTCCGGTACGAGCTTGTGGTGTTACTTCTTCGTTATCAACATCGTATTCATCTTGAATATCGCCAATGAGTCGCTCGACCAAATCTTCCAACGTGATGATTCCATCAGTGCCGCCGTACTCATCTAAGACGATGGCGATGTGGTGTCGCTTGGCGCGCATTTCGGTTAACGCTGGCAGAACGCCTTTGGTGCCTGGCAAAAAGAGCACCGGCCGTATGAGATCCATGATCGTGGCTTGGGGGGAAATTTTGCCAACTTGGCTGTTGAGCAGATCCCGCACATGAAGGAACCCAATGACCTCATCGCTACTGCCTCGCACTACGGGATATCTAGAGTGCGATTTCTCCACCGCAACTCGAATCGCGTCCGAGATCGTCAAACTGGCATCCAAGAAGTCAACCTCGGTACGAGGCACCATGATTTCGTGCAGGGCAAGTTCGCTGGCATTGAAAACTTCTTCGACAATGTCGCGCTCTTCTTCCGAAAGCGCAGCATGCCCCGTGACGAGATCAACAAGCTCGGCTTCAGAGATTTCGCTGCGAGATTGTTTGCTATCCAATCCGAATATCTTTACAACCGCGTCAGTAGATTTAGATAGAAGCCAGATGACTGGCCGAAAAATCACAGCTAGCCGATCAATGGTAGGTGCCGCAGCGAGGGCGATCTCTTCGGTGCGCGCTAACGCCAATCGCTTTGGTACGAGTTCGCCGAAAATAAGCGAGATGTATGCAATGACGATAGTGAGGCCGACCAACGAGAGCGTGCTGCTTAAGTTTTCAGAGAGTCCTAGATCCACCAACCTGGGAATGACGTAATGGCCTAACCGCTCGGAGCCAAGGGCGGCTGAAAGAAAACCGCAGAAAGTCACGCCGACCTGGGCGGCAGCCAAAAAGCGATTGGGATTTTGGGCGAGAAGGGCTACGCGAGCGCCTCTGGCGCCTTTGCCCTCCATTTGCCGAACCTGAGAGTCCCGCAGGGAGATCAGGGCAATTTCGGCGGCAACAAAGAGTCCAGCCAAGGCGATGAAAGCCAAGACAAGAGCGATATCGCGGACCAATCCCATGGGATAAAGGGTAACGAAATAAGCGTTGGGCTATCGCCAGCAGGCTTTCTCCTCTAATCTAGGCCCACGCTCACACGAGCAGTTTTACCTTCATCCTACGGACCGTCGGGCACGTACCTGCCCGGAGAAGGAGTCATTTCAACATGGCCTCAGTCGTATTCGACAAAGCATCTCGAATCTATCCCGGCACAACTAAGCCGGCTGTAGATAAATTAGATCTCACCGTTAACGATGGCGAATTCCTCGTCCTCGTCGGACCATCAGGTTGCGGAAAGTCAACATCACTTCGCATGCTGGCAGGTCTTGAAGAGATCGACACCGGATCCATCCGCATTGGCGATCGTGACGTCACCAACGTTGCACCAAAAGATCGCGACATTGCGATGGTTTTCCAGTCTTATGCTCTCTACCCACATATGTCGGTTGCAGAGAACATGGGCTTTGCCCTAAAAATTGCTGGCGTCGCTAAAGAAGAACGCGATCGTCGCGTTCTCGAAGCCGCCAAGCTACTCGATCTCGAGCCATACCTTGATCGCAAGCCAAAGGCACTTTCTGGTGGACAACGTCAGCGCGTTGCCATGGGTCGCGCCATTGTTCGCGAACCTCAGGTCTTCCTTATGGATGAACCTCTCTCTAACTTGGATGCCAAGCTTCGCGTCGCGACTCGTACCCAAATCGCAGCTCTCCAACGTCGTCTCGGAATCACAACGGTTTATGTAACCCACGATCAGGTCGAAGCTATGACCATGGGCGATCGCGTTGCGGTTTTGAAGGATGGCTTGCTTCAGCAAGTCGATACTCCTCGCAACTTGTACGACCACCCAGTAAATGCTTTCGTAGCTGGCTTCATTGGCTCACCAGCCATGAACTTGCTGAACGCACCTGTCGTCGGCGGCAAGGCCATGCTCGGTGATTTCCCTGTCGATGTTCCTGCCGGAGTCGGTTCAAGCGTCACCGTTGGTATTCGCCCAGAAGGATTCACACCTGCATCATCTGGCTTCCATGTATTGGTTGAAGTTGTTGAAGAACTTGGCGCAGATGCATTCGTCTACGGCAAGCCAGTCGACACCAATGTGAAGTTTGCAAATGCTGGCGATGAAGGCGCACAAGTAATTGTTCGTTGGGATCCAAAGAATCCACCAAAGCCAGGCTCAACCATCACTGTTGGTGCCATTCCTACCGCAATTCACCTCTTCGATGCTGAAACTGGTCTTCGCATCGGAAAGTAAATATCTTCAAAGAAAAACCCCCGGCCAGTTGGTCGGGGGTTTTTCGTTGCGCTATTACTTTAACTTTGCCTGCAGATTCTCATCGATCGCTGCCAAGAAATCTTGGGTATTAAGCCAAGGGGCATCCTTAGAGATGAGCAGTGCCAAATCCTTAGTCATCTTGCCGGACTCAACGGTTTCGATGCAGACGGCTTCTAGGTTCTTTGCAAAGGCGGCAAGCTCTGGATTGTTATCCAACTTTGCACGGTGGGAAAGACCTTGAGTCCATGCGAAAATGGAAGCGATTGGGTTAGTCGAAGTTGGCTTACCTTTTTGGTGATCACGGTAGTGACGCGTCACTGTGCCGTGAGCGGCCTCGGATTCGACGGTCTTTCCATCTGGAGTCATTAAGACTGAGGTCATCAAACCCAGTGAGCCGTAACCTTGTGCGACGGTATCTGATTGAACATCGCCGTCGTAGTTCTTACATGCCCATACATATCCACCAGGCATGCGCAGCGACATGGCCACCATGTCATCAATCAATCGGTGCTCGTACCAAATGCCAAGTGCTTCAAATTGATCCTTGAATTCGGCTTGGTAGATCTCCTCAAAGATATCCTTGAAGCGTCCGTCGTAAGCCTTCAAGATGGTGTTCTTGGTAGAGAGGTAAACCGGAAACTTACGGACGATGCCATAGTTCAGTGACGCGCGAGCAAAATCACGAATCGAGTCATCAAGGTTGTACATCGCCATAGTTACGCCTGAGCCCGGGAAGTTGAATACTTCGTGCTCAATCTTTTCGCCGCCATCTTCAGGGACGAATGTGATGGTGAGTTTGCCCTTGCCAGGAATTCGAAAGTCGGTAGCGCGGTATTGATCACCGAAAGCGTGACGACCAATAACGATTGGCTTGGTCCAGTGAGGGACCAATCGAGGAACGTTACTGATAATGATCGGCTCACGGAAAATAACGCCGCCTAAGATATTTCGGACGGTGCCATTAGGCGACTTCCACATCTTCTTGAGGCCAAATTCTTCAACTCGAGCTTCATCTGGAGTGATGGTCGCACACTTAACTCCTACGCCATGCTTCAAGATGGCGTGAGCAGAGTCAATCGTGACCTGATCATCAGTGGCATCCCGATTTTCGATACTGAGGTCGTAGTAGTCAAGATTTACATCTAAGTAGGGCAGAATCAATTTATCTTTAATGAATTGCCAGATGATGCGAGTCATCTCATCGCCGTCGAGTTCGACGACTGTGCCTTCAACCTTAATCTTTGACATCTATTTTCCTTTTCTCTTACAGATCTTTAACATCGGATTGTTTTGCACGAACTGCTTCAGCAGCAACTTTGAGTGCTTCGAGTTCAGATGCTGTGAGATTTCCTTCGACAACCTTGCGGATTCCGGTACGGCCGATTTCAGCTTCGACGCCGAGATAAACGCCAGAAATTCCGTATTCGCCGTCGACCCATGCACAGACCGGCATTACTGCGCCTGAATCTTCGATAACTGCTTTCGCCATACGAGCAGCGGCGGCAGATGGTGCGTAATAAGCAGAACCGGTTTTGAGAAGGGCTACTACTTCGGCGCCACCATTTCGGGTGCGATCTACTAATTCGGAAATATCGGCCTCGCTGAGGAAGTTGGTCAGCGGTTGGCCATTGACGGTGCAACGGCTTGGAACTGGAACCATCGTGTCGCCGTGAGAGCCAAGAGTTAGGGTTTTAACTGATCCAACTTCAACTGCCAATTTTTCAGCGACAAAATGTGTGAAGCGCGCGGTATCTAACATTCCAGCTTGTCCCATAACGCGGTTGTATGGAAAAGCAGTAGCAATTTGAGTAAGCGCAGTCATTTCGTCCAACGGATTGGAGACGACGATGATGACCGCATTAGGTGAATGCTTTGCGATATTTTCGGCAACGCCGCGAACGATTCCGGCGTTGACGCCGATGAGATCCATTCGGCTCATGCCTGGCTTGCGGGGCAAACCAGCAGTAATAACTACAACGTCGGAGTTGGCTGTGGCTTCATAGCCACCGCCCTCAGCAGTGGTGGTTGCACCAATAACTTTTGTTTCAAAGCCTTCGATCGAACGCGATTGGTTCATATCCAGCGCTAAACCTTCGGGTTTGCCTTCAACAATGTCAGTAAGAACAACGGTCTCCAAAATGTCATATTCGGCTAAACGAAGCGCTGTGGTTGAACCGTAGAATCCTGAACCGATTACGGTTACTTTTCCTGATCTTTTCATTTTTCCCTTTCGATCACTGTTGAATATTACTTGGCGTGCGGCAGAGTCAGTGCCACGGCAAAGAGCACCAGACACATCCCCAATGGAATGATGAGTTCAATGCGACGCCTCGGTTTGGCGCCCAAGAAGTTGAGGGTCACGTACGTTGCAGTACCTAGAACCAATGAAATCGCCCCTGTTCGTACTGAACCGTAAATACCTAGTGCGGTTCCAGTAACTATAAGGAAAAGGGCTGCAAATTTCATCGGTTCGCTTGTGCCATCTCCACCACATTTGTGAGCAACATGGCCCGCGTCATCGGACCGACTCCGCCAGGCATTGGCGCTATAAAAGAGGCAATTTCTGCAACACCTGGATGAACGTCGCCAAGCAAGCCGACTTCAGTTCGGGTAATTCCGACATCGAGAACTACGGCGCCAGCTTTGATCATCTCGGCCGTGAGGAAATGTGCCTTCCCGATGGCCGCAACAATGATGTCTGCTCGCTTTGTATGTTGAAGCACATCACGCGTACCGGTGTGAGTCATGGTCACTGTGGCATCGTCGCCTTTACGAGAAAGCAGAAGTCCTAATGGCCGACCCACGGTCAGTCCTCGCCCCATAACAACGACTTCCGCGCCGCGAGTGGAAATTCCGTAACGATGCAAAAGCTCGACGATTCCACGTGGAGTACAAGGAAGCGGTGCTTTCTCCCCGATGACTAGTTTGCCCAAATTCAAGGGATGCAATCCATCGGCATCCTTGGACGGGTCAATGCTTTCTAAAACTTTATTGGCTGAAATACCTTGAGGTACTGGCAGCTGAACTATGTAGCCAGTGCATTCAGGACTGTTGTTGAGATCTGCGATTGCAGCAAGAACATCTGCCTCGGATGCTGTGGCGGGTAAGTCGACTCGGATAGAAGTAATGCCTACCTCGGCACAATCACGATGCTTGCCGGAAACATAAGAATGAGATCCCGGATCATCGCCAACAAGTACCGTTCCGAGTCCAGGCTTGCGATCCATCTGCGAGACGAGCACCTTTAATTCCGATTTAATTTGGCTGGCAGTAGCTTTGCCATCAAGAATCTGTGCGCTCACGTGGCTCATCCTAACTCTTCTTTTCGGGTCAAAATTTGTGGCAAAAGTGGCTACGCGTGCGAGAAGTGGCGCACTCCCGTGAAGAACATCGGGACATTGGCGGCAACTGCCGCTGCTATGACTTCTTCATCGCGCACACTGCCGCCAGGTTGAACAACGGCCGAAACTCCGGCATCTAGCAAAATCTGTAGGCCGTCAGCAAAAGGGAAAAAGGCATCGCTAGCAGCGACACTTCCGGCCGCCCGGTCACCAGCACGAGAGACAGCTAGGCGAGCAGAATCCACCCGATTGACCTGGCCCATTCCGACCCCAACTGAAGAGCCAGATTTGGCTAGGAGAATCGCATTGCTCTTAACAGCGCGAACGCTGCGCCAGGCAAATTCCAAATCTAGTAATACTTGATCAGAGACGGGAGAGCCGGACACTTGCTTCCAACCTGAAGCCAGATCCCCTGGAACGTTTACTAGATCGGTTTCTTGAATCAACATACCGCCGGAGACCGGTCGCATTTCAATGCTAGGAACTTGAAAGCCAGTCACCTCGAGAATTCTGATCGAAGGTTTGCGAGAAAGTATTTCTAAGGCTTCACTCTCATATCCTGGAGCAAGTACCACCTCAGTAAATATCTCAGAGAGCTTCTCGGCCATCTTTTTAGTGACCATACGATTTGCTGCCACAACACCACCAAAGGCAGAAACGGGATCACAAGCATGTGCATTGGCATGTGCAAGATCGATCGAATCGGCAATAGCAATTCCGCAGGGATTGGCATGTTTGATGATGGCTACGCATGGCTGGGCATGATCGTAAGCAGCACGTAATGCGGCATCGCCATCCGTGTAATTATTGAAAGACATCTCTTTGCCGTGCAGTTGACGTGCATTAGCGATGCCCACCGACGAATTCACCGCGCTGGCGTAAAGCGCGGCGCTCTGATGTGGATTTTCGCCATATCGTAAATCTGCGCTCTTGCTCCAAACCTCTGCACGCCATTCAGAAGAAGATTCTGTTTGTTCTCCGAGCCATGTGGCGATGGTCGCGTCATATTGTGCGGTGGTTCGATACGTTGCCATTGCCAGACGTAATCGCTGATCGTGAGTGAAACCGCCATTTTCTAGCGCCGTCATCAACAACGGGTATTGGGATGGGTCAGAAATAACCGCTAGCGATTTGTGGTTCTTGGCCGACCCACGGAGCATGCTCGGTCCACCGATATCAATTTGTTCAATACATTCTTCAAAGCTGGCCCCAGAGGCAAGCGTTTGTGCGAACGGGTAAAGATTGATCACCACAAGATCGAAGGTTGCAATTCCTTGACCGGCCAACTGCTCGAGATGGGATGGGTCGGTTTGATCAGCAAGCAAACCACCATGAATTCGGGGGTGCAAAGTCTTCACTCTTCCGCCCAGCATTTCGGGAAAACCGGTGTACTCCTCAACTGGAATGACTGGGATGCCAGCTGCTTGTAGAGTCTTAGCGGTGGAACCAGTGGATAAAATTTCTACGCCAGATCGGTGCAAAGCCGCACCTATTTCCACCAAACCTACTTTGTTGTAGACGCTAACAAGTGCACGGCGAATCGCCTTCTTTTCAGTCATTTCTCTCCTGCTGCGATGAGGGTTTGTAGCGTCTCGACTATGAGCTTGCGTTCGACAATCTTAATGCGCTCGTGCAATGCGCTTTCGTCATCTCCTGGTTGGATTGCCACTTTAACCTGGGCAATTACTTCGCCAGTATCAACGCCTTCATCCACCCAATGAACGCTCGACCCGGTCTCAACTACGCCCGCCGCCAGTGCATCCCGAACCGCATGCGCGCCCGGAAATAATGGCAAGAGAGCAGGGTGCGTATTAATAACCTTGAAATGTCGAACAAATTCCGGAGCCAGAATTCGCATGAAGCCAGCACTCACGACCAGATCTGGTTGATGATCAGAAACCAAATTAAACAAATCGCCATTCCACAACGAGCGGTCCTTGTTCATGGGCAAGAGGTGGTGATCAATGTGATGTGTCTTAGCTCGCTCCAAAATCGGAGCTTCTTGATCTGAAATGATGGTCGCAATCTCTGCAGCAAGCAGCCCTGATTCGCACGCATCGATGATGGATTGGGCGAGAGATCCAGAACCAGATGCAAGAATCACCAATTGAAATTTAGGCACGGTCTCTTACCTTCCTAAAACCCAGCGGCAGGTACTGGGTCAGCACTGCAAATACGATTATCGAAAAGAGAATTGCCGCTGGCAGTTTCCACCAAATAACTCCCACTGGCGACATCGCTGAAGTCACTAATTCACCGGAGGCAAGATAAGAAATTGCGCCTACAACGAGTCCAATAAAAAGCAAGGACTTCACTAGTGAAACTTGTCGATCGCGGAATCTTGATTTCATAACATTAATGTTGATAACTACGATCAATGCCGCCAGTAAGCCAAGTATTGAAAAATACGTTATTGATTTATGAACACCTGTAGGTAACGCGCCGAGTAATGGTATCGCTGGTAACTCATGCAAAGTGAAATGTGCCGGAGATATGTGAGTACCCGCCCCTAAAGAAAACCCAAAGCCTGATGCATAGGAGATAGCGCTAATTGCCAAATTGGGTAAATAGAGAACTTGCAATAAAAGAAAAAGCACTCCACCGACTAAGCCTGGATGAGTTACGGTTGTTAGATCTTTTACGATCGAGAAATGGGCGGCTAGAGAAATCCCGACAGCAATTGCCCCTATCCCCCACAACACCGAGATCACATATGCGGGAAACTTAACAAAGTGCAGTCGTGCGGCATCAAAATCAATTGTTGCCAGCAAAGCCAAAATCAGACTAAACGCGGTTGCCAAATACCAAACAGGACGGACGCCATGTGCCATGGAGAGAAAAGCAATCCCAGTAGCCAACCCTGCATAGAAAAGTGAAAAGAAAATTCGAGCGCCACGAACATTTTCAAATTCATTGCTGAGCCGATTAAAACTGCTGCGTACTGCTAGGAATGGAAAGATCAAGGCACCGATAGGCAAGTATGAAAGTAGACCCGGAATATCAGTTGGTGGCAGCAATAAATGAAACGGAACTTGATGTGAACCCAGCCAAAACCAGAGCGCAGCCCGAATAGGGTCAGTCGTATTTCCGGCGCTGCTACCTGCGGTAGCCCAGGCGGTCAGCGAAAGAAATGCGGTGGGGAAGAGAACCAGAGCAACACTTCTGAGCGCCTGTTGGAGCGAGAGCAGAAGGATGCGCCGCAGCATTAATTACCCTAATTAACCTTGGAGGATCTTTCGCATGAGTGCGGCAGTCTCGCTTGGCGTTTTGCCGACAGCAACACCGACTGCTTCTAGTGCCTCTTTCTTAGCCGCAGCCGTTCCAGAAGATCCGGAAACGATCGCTCCAGCATGACCCATGGTCTTACCCTCGGGTGCAGTAAATCCAGCAACGTAACCGACAACTGGCTTAGTGACATATTCGCCGATAAATGCGGCGGCACGTTCTTCAGCATCGCCACCGATCTCGCCAATCATGACGATGGCATCGGTATCAGGATCATCCTGAAATGCGCGGAGGCAATCAATGTGTGTTGTACCGATGATGGGATCTCCACCAATTCCGACAGCTGTGCTGAATCCGAAATCGCGGAGCTCGTACATCATTTGATAGGTCAAAGTTCCAGATTTAGAAACTAGACCAATTCTTCCAGGGCCGGTGATGTCGGCTGGAATAATTCCGATGTTGGATTTACCGGGGCTGATCAGTCCTGGGCAGTTAGGTCCGATGAGACGTGTTGTGCCCTTACTTTCTGCGTATGCGTAAAAAGCCGCCGAATCATGAACTGGAATTCCCTCGGTAATAACGACGACGATTGGCAAAGCAGCATCAATGGCGTCAATGACCGCCGCCTTTGCAAACTTTGGTGGCACGAAAATTACCGAAGCGTTGGCGCCTGTTGCTGCCACTGCTTCGCTCACCGAGTTGAATACTGGAATTTGTTGGCCGTCCATATCGACAACTTGGCCACCTTTGCCTGGTGTAACTCCGCCGACAATCTTGGTGCCTGATGCCAGCATGCGCTTAGTGTGTTTGGTTCCTTCAGAACCTGTCATGCCTTGAACGAGAACTTTCGAGTTCTCATTGATAAAGATCGCCATTATTTTGCCGCCAATTCTGCTGCACGTGCAGCTGCGCCATCCATTGTGTCTAACTGTTCGATCAGCGGATGCGCCGCTTCATTCAAAATCCGTCGGCCTTCAATGACGTTATTGCCATCTAGGCGAACAACAATCGGTTTAGTTGCTGTGGAGCCAAGAATCTGAAGTGCCTGCACGATGCCGTTAGCAACTGCATCGCATGCTGTGATTCCTCCAAAAACATTTACAAAAACGCTTTTGACGTCGGCATCTCCCAAAATAATGGCGAGTCCGTTTGCCATGACCTCTGCAGAGGCGCCGCCACCAATATCGAGGAAGTTCGCAGGTTTGACGCCATATTTCTCGCCCGCGTATGCAACGACATCCAAAGTGGACATTACGAGTCCAGCACCATTTCCAATAATTCCAACTTCGCCATCAAGTTTCACGTAGTTGAGATCTTTCTCTTTTGCCAACGCTTCCAACGGGTTAGTTGCAGCGTGGTCAATGAGCGCTTCATGGCCTGGATGTCGGAACCCAGCGTTGTCATCAAGAGTGACTTTGCCGTCGAGGGCAATAATGCGACCGTCTTCGGTTTTTACGAGTGGATTAATCTCCATCAAAGTTGCATCTTCAGCAATAAAAGCAGCCCATAACTTCAAGAGCACATCGGCTACTTGATCGACCACATCATCTGGGAATTGGCCAGCGCGTGCAATCTCTTGAGCTTTTTCGAGGGAAATACCAATATTGGGATCAATTCCGACGCGAGCTAATTTCTCGGGAGAGGTATGCGCAACTTCTTCGATCTCCATGCCGCCGGCGACGGAGGCCATCACCAAGAAATTGCGGTTCGCGCGATCAAGCAGGATAGCTAAGTAGTACTCACTGGCAATTGGCGCGGCTTGGGCAATCATCACTTTATGAACAGTGTGGCCTTTGATATCCATTCCAAGAATGGCTGCGGCTTTTTCACGTGCATCTTCAGCATCAACGGCTAGCTTCACGCCGCCAGCTTTTCCGCGGCCACCTATTTTGACTTGAGCCTTCACGACAACCTTGCCACCCATGGTGCTTGCAGCAGCGAAAGCTTCTTCAGGTGTTGTTGCAACTGCGCCGGCAAGTACAGGAACTTGATGAGATTCAAAAAGATCTCGAGCTTGATACTCGAAGAGATCCACTAATTACCCCGATTCGTAGATTTTCTAAAGCCGTGTGGAATTCTAGTGGTTAATTAAAGTCGCTCTACCGGCGCATATCGCAGCAAAAGCCGCTTCTCACCAGCCGATCCGAAGTTGATGGTGGCCTGGGCTCTATCGCCCTCGCCATCTACCGCCAATACCGTTCCTAATCCGAATGTGTCATGTGACACACGATCTCCTACCGCCAGAACAAGAGTCGTGGAACTGCGAACACCCGTGGCCTTGGGAATCGGCCCACTCTTGCGAAGAGTAGAAGTGCGACTACTGGAGAAGGTCGGAGTGGAGGTTTGATTCCATTCCACTAGACCATCGGGGATTTCGCTCAAGAATCGCGAAGGTGGGTTGTAATTTGGAGCCCCCCACGAAGATCGATATTCGGCGCGAGAGAGATAGAGGCGTTCACGTGCCCGCGTAAGACCCACATAAGCCAAACGCCGCTCCTCTTCAATTTCATTCTTGTCCCCCAAAGTTCTGGTGTGGGGAAAGATGCCTTCCTCCATGCCCGTGAGAAAGACCGTTGGAAATTCCAAACCTTTGGCCGTGTGCAAAGTCATCAGCGTGACTACTCCGCCATGATCTTCGCCATCTGGAATCTGATCCGAATCGGCAACGAGCGAAACATTTTCGAGAAAACCAGAGAGTGAAATCTCTTCGCCCTCATCGACTTCGCTTTCTTCGTATTCGCCCGCAACAGATACCAACTCTTGTAAATTCTCAACTCGACTTTCATCCTGAGGGTCATCGCTATTTGCAAGCTCGGCGAGTAGACCGGTCTGCTCGAGAACTGCTTGAGCGATAACGCTCGGCGCAGTCTTGGCCTCAACTAACGTTTGTAGTGTTTGAATTAAGTGGATGAAGTCATTTATAGAAGCCAGCGCTCTCGTTGGGATATTTGGCGCATGCTTCGCATCTGAAAGAGCTCCCCAGAAGGAGCTCCCCGAACTTTGCGCATAAAGATCTACGCAGTCCAAGGCTCGATCGCCGATGCCTCGTTTCGGGGTATTAATAATTCGACGAAGTGAAACTTCATCCTCGGAGTTGACTAAGACTCGCAGATAGGCCAAGAAATCTTTAACTTCTTTACGCTCATAAAAACGCACTCCGCCTACGACTTTATAGGGAATGGCAATGCGTAGAAATGTTTCTTCGAATACTCGAGATTGGGCATTGGTTCGATAAAAAATAGCGGTTTCGCCTGGTTGGGAAATGCCTTCTTTACGAAGTTTTGAAATCTCCTGGCATACAAAATCTGCCTCATCGTGTTCGCTCTCAGCTACATAACCAGTGATGAGCGCACCCTTGCCTGCCTCGGACCAGAGGTTCTTCTCTTTACGTCCTTCGTTATTGGAGATCACAGCGTTTGCCGCAGAAAGAATATTTTGCGTAGATCGATAGTTCTGCTCTAGCAAAATTGTTCTGGCGTCCTGGTAATCCTCTTCGAATTGCAAAATATTTCGGATATTGGCGCCACGGAACGCGTAGATAGATTGATCCGCATCTCCCACCACACATAATTCGGCAATAGGAAAACCGTCGATTGAGTTACCCACGAGTTCACGAATCAGAATGTACTGAGCATGATTGGTATCTTGATACTCATCCACTAATACATGGCGAAAGCGCGATCTATAACGTGCTTTTGCTTCCGGAAAGCGCTGGAGAATTTCGACGGTCTTGGCGATCAGGTCATCGAAATCCATGGCGTTTGATTTGGCCAATCGTTTTTGGTAAATCGCGTAGACATCAGCGACTATTTGTTCGAACAAATTGTCGGTTGCATTGAGGTAGTCAGCAGGGCCGAGTAATTCGTTCTTTGCTTGGGAGATGATCCCTTGGACTGCGCGCGGGGCGTATCGCTTGGGGTCGATCTTTAGCTCCTTCATCACCGTTGTGATGAGACGGAGAGAGTCGCTGGAGTCATAAATTGTGAAAGAGTTGGTGTAACCGATTCGAGCTGCCTCTTGACGAAGAATCCGAACACAGGCGGAGTGAAAAGTTGATACCCACATAGCCCGAGCACGGTCGCCAACTAGTTCGGCCACGCGTTCCTTCATCTCGCCAGCGGCTTTATTGGTAAAAGTGATCGCTAAGACTTCATAGGGAGCCACGCCACGTTCTGCCAGCAAATAGGCAATTCGACGGGTCAAAACTCGAGTCTTTCCGGAACCAGCGCCAGCCACAACCAGCAATGGCGCATCCTGGTGAGCTACGGCAGCCTGCTGCTGCGGATTGAGTCCCGCAAGAAGCTCGGCAGAAGTTGGCACGTGGTGGAGTCTAACTGGGCAAAGTTCTGACAAAATCGGGGCTTGGCTTTAGCCCAAGCCGTTTTTACCTATAGGAGAAAACCATGCCGATTGCCGATAGCGAAGTTGAGCGCATTCTCGTAGTAACCGCCCATCCTGATGATTTGGATTTTGGGGCTTCGGGAACGATCGCGCAATGGGTCAAGGCCGGAATTGAAGTTTCGTATTGCATTGCCACTAATGGCGATCAAGGTGGCGAAGACCCAGATGTGCCTCGAGAAGAAATGCCAAAGATTCGTCAACGCGAGCAACGCGATGCAGGTGCAGCAGTTGGCGTCACCAATATTGAATTTCTTAACTATCGCGATGGCTGGCTAGAACCCACAATCGAATTGCGCAAGAAGATCGTCCGTGAGATCCGAAAAGTGCGCCCGCAGCGAATGGTCATCCAAAGTCCGGAGCGCAACTGGGACCGCCTTTTTTCAAGTCACCCCGATCACATGGCCGCCGGTGAAGCCGCGATTCAAGCCGTTTATCCTGATGCTCGAAATGCCTTTGCCTTTGAAGACTTGCTGAAAGAAGAGGGTTTGCAACCGTGGACCGTAGATGAGGTGTGGGTGATGTCTGCTGCCAACCCAAATCATCACGTGGATATTACAGAGACCTTCGATCAAAAAATGGCCGCCCTGCATTCGCATGTCAGCCAAACTGCGCACAATCCAAATTTAGAAAATATGGTGCGCGAATGGGGCGCGCGCAACGCGGCATCCGTTGGTTTACCTGAGGGCAGACTCGCTGAAATATTTAGAGTAGTTGTAACTAAATAATAATTATTTAACGTCAACGCTTTCAATCGAAATAGCTTGCTTGGGAGCGCCGTCGCTTGTTCCATCGGCTACGCCCAGTGCTGCAATAGCTTTAACGATATCCAAGCCCTTTGTTACTTTGCCCCAGATTGTGTAATTGGGGCTAAGGGTTGTGTCCGCATAAACAATAAAGAACTGGCTGCCGTTGGTGTTGGGGCCAGAGTTGGCCATGGCAATAGTGCCGGCTGGGTAATTATTTTGGGTAGCAGTAGGCAAGTTTTCATCAGGATACATAAAAGCAGGACCGCCTTGACCGGTGCCTTTGGGGTCGCCACACTGCAAAACAAAGATCCCAGAAGTAGTCAGGCGATGACAGATGCTTTGGTCGAAATATCCGCTGGTGGCTAAGAATGTCATTGCAGTAACAGTCAATGGAGCTTTAGCGCCATCGGCGGTAAAAATGATTTCGCCACAGTTGGTATTCAAAGTGATCGTGCGAACTCGAACTGGCTTCTTTATCTTGGGAAGACCGGTTTGAAGAGGGGTATGTCCGACAGCTGTGCTGGGGCTACACATCGCCTTCATAGCTCGCATCTTTGAGGTCGAGGACATCATTGGTTTCTTCTCAGAACTTGATGTCGCCGTAGGTGAGGCCGTTGGCTTGCGATCGGCTGCAAATGAAGGAGAAGCGAAAAGTGAAATGACAATGAGAGCGGTTGCAGTGATAGCAACTTGCTTCTTCATCTCGTTCCCCCTACTCCCACACTCGATTTGTTTAAGAGTGGAATTACTCCCACACTCGTTTTTTTAAGAGTGGAATTACTCCCAC
>JBAXAO010000009.1:0-35179 GCA_037142435.1 Actinomycetes bacterium
GAACTCCCCCAGGGCTGGAAGGCAGCAAGGGTAGGCCCGCTCTAATGGGTGCACGGAGGGTCCTTTTTACTTGTACGGCTCGATAAATGTCCCCGCAGGATGAAAGGGTGTGAATATGTCGCTGGCTCTCTATCGCAAATATCGCCCCTCCTCTTTTGCTGAGGTCATCGGGCAAGAGCATGTAACCGAACCCCTCTCCAACGCGCTGACTTCCGGCAAAATCCATCACGCTTATTTATTCTCTGGCCCACGTGGTTGCGGAAAGACCTCCAGCGCTCGCATCATGGCCCGGAGCCTCAACTGCGAAAAGGGACCGACACCAAATCCCTGTGGCTTATGCCAATCCTGTAAAGATTTGGTTGCCAATGGACCAGGTTCTATCGATGTCATCGAACTTGATGCCGCGACCCACGGCTTGGTTGACGATGCTCGCGAACTGCGCGACAAAGCTTTCTTTGCCCCTGTCAATTCCCGTTACAAGATTTACATCATCGATGAGGCACACCAATTAGGGCCGGGCGCAGCAAACGCGTTGCTCAAAGTTGTGGAAGAGCCACCACCTCACGTTCTCTTTATATTTGCAACAACCGAGCCAGATAAATTGATTTCAACAATCCGCTCGCGTACCCATCACTATCCCTTCCGTTTAGTTCCACCTGGGATTCTCGCTGCGCACCTAGAAAAAGTCTGCAATGCCGAGGGCATCAAAGTTGCCAAAGGCGTTATTCCTCTAGTTGTTCGCTCTAGCGGCGGATCCGTTCGTGATGCGTTGTCAGTTTTGGGACAGCTTCTTGCTGGCGCCGGTAAAGATGGCGTTACCTACGAGATAGCGATCCAACTTCTGGGTTACACCGATGGCGCACTTCTAGATGAAGCCATCGATGCCTTGGCTGCTCGCGATGCCGCCACTTTGTATAAGACAATCGATCGTGTTATTGAATCTGGGCATGATCCCCGCCGCTTTACTCAAGATTTTCTTGAGCGCTTGCGTGACCTCATTATCGTTGGTGCAGTCGACGATAACTCCAGCCATATTTTGCGCGAGATTCCAGCCGATCAATTACAGCGTATGCGCTCGCAAGCCAATCTCATCGGCACTGCCACGGTTATTCGCGCGGCTGACATCGTTGCCGAAGGTCTTACTCAAATGCGTGGTGCAACTGCCCCACGTTTGATGCTCGAACTCATCTGTGGCCGGATTTTGTTGCCTGATAACGCTGATATTGGCTTACTTTCGCGTGTGGAACGCCTCGAACGCGGCGCAACTTTGATTGCTCCTTCTCCAGCTCTCGCGGCTGCACCGGCGCCAATTGACGAACGCCCAGCGCCAGCCGAAAAGAAATCTGCACCTAAAGCCTCTGCCTCGATCGAAGCACCTGTTGCCGCTGTGGCCGAAGTCCGCACACCGGTACGCGCTGCTCCACCAACTCCTTCTGCCAACAGACCTACGGGTCCAGTCGATATCGCGGCTCTTCGTCGCTTGTGGCCTGAAGTTGTCGAGAACGTTAAAAAGCGCAGGCGTCTTACTTGGTCACTCATTTCTTCCAGCGCGCAAGTTATGGCGGTCGATGACAAGGCAATCACTATTGCAATATTAAATGCCGGTGCGCGCGATTCATTTATGCGTTCTGGTTCGGATGAAATCCTCCGTGGCGCTTTTATCGATGTCACCGGACTTGATCTCAAAGTTGAATGCATCGTTGATCCCTCGATTAATGGACCAGTCTCTGGACGTACCTTCGAAGATCCGGCTGATGCGGATCAACTTTCTGGCACTGAACTCTTGATGCGCGAACTCGGCGCCCAAGTAATTAAGGAGTTCACCAAGGAATAGCGGCTAGTGCGCTACGGTGACCACCATGTACGAGGGAGCAATTCAAGACTTAATCGATGAACTTGGGCGTTTGCCGGGCATCGGTCCTAAGAGCGCCCAGCGAATTGCTTTTCACATTATTCAATCCGAACGTGTCGACGTTTCGCGTCTCGTTGATGTACTTCGCACCGTTAAAGAGCGGGTGAAGTTCTGCACCGTCTGCGGAAACATCACCGAAGAAGATCTCTGCAAAATCTGCCGCGATCCCAGACGTGACAACACTGCGATCTGCGTCGTTGAAGAATCCAAAGATGTCCTGGCTATCGAAAAAACTCGCGAGTTCCGCGGTAAGTACCACGTCCTTGGTGGCGCTATCTCGCCCATCGATGGCATTGGTCCCGAGAACCTACGCATCCGCGAACTCCTGCAGCGTCTCTCTTCCACCGAGATTCAAGAGATCATCATCGCCACCGATCCCAACCTGGAGGGCGAAGCCACAGCTACCTATCTAGTCCGATTGATTAAACCCATGGGCATCAAGGTCTCGCGCCTAGCTTCGGGCTTGCCGGTCGGGGGAGACCTCGAATATGCCGATGAAGTCACCTTGGGCCGGGCATTTGAAGGGCGCCGAACCCTGGAATAATTCCAGAATAGGGTTTGTCTCACTATTTAATACGCTTAAGCGTCTCACTATTTAAGAAAGATAGCCCCAAAGCCCCCTAATCTGTCAGATTTAAGCCATGGGTTTGATCGTTCAGAAATACGGCGGTTCCTCCGTTGCCGATGCCGAAGGCATGAAGCGCGTTGCCAATCGCATTGTGGCCACCAAACGTGCCGGCCACCAAGTCGTTGTCGTCGTGAGCGCCATGGGCGATACCACCGACGAACTGCTAGAACTGGCCAACCAAGTAACGCCGCTTCCTAATGGCCGCGAACTCGATGTTCTACTGACCGCCGGCGAACGTATTTCTATGGCGCTGCTTGCGATGGCGATCGGAAATCTGGGCCACGAAGCCCAATCTTTTACTGGCTCCCAAGCCGGCGTGATTACAGATTCAGAACATGGTCGTGCTCGCATTATCGATGTGACGCCTGGACGACTTCGTGAAGCGTTAGAAACCGGCGCCATTGTTATCGTCGCAGGCTTCCAAGGAATCAGCCAAGACACAAAAGACATCACAACTCTTGGTCGTGGTGGTTCTGACACAACAGCCGTTGCGCTAGCTGCTGCGCTCGATGCTGATGTCTGTGAAATTTATACCGATGTGGATGGGGTCTTCTCTGCCGATCCACGAGTCGTACCGACTGCTCGCAAGTTAAACACGGTCACCTATGAAGAGATGCTCGAACTTGCAGCATCCGGTGCCAAAGTTTTGCACTTGCGTTGTGTCGAATACGCGCGCCGCTATGACATGCCGATTCACGTTCGATCTTCATTTTCAAATCTCGAAGGAACTTGGGTGGTCAAAGACCATCCTGAAGGAGGAGCCATGGAACAAGCCATCATCGCTGGAGTTGCTCACGATAAGAGCGAAGCGAAAATCACCATCGTTGGAGTTCCTGACCACACTGGTGTTGCGGCACGAATCTTCCAATCCATCGCGGATGCTCACATCAACATCGACATGATTGTGCAGAACGTCTCTGCTGCTGCAACAGGGTTGACCGATATTTCTTTCACTCTTCCCAAGACCGAGGGCGCCAACGCCACCAATGTTCTCAATCGCATTCAAGGTGAAATTGGATTTCAGTCACTGCAATACGATGACCAAATCGGAAAGTTATCGCTGATTGGTGCAGGTATGCGCTCACACCCAGGCGTCACGGCGACCTTCTTCGCATGCCTTGCCGATGCTGGCGTCAATATCGAAATGATCTCCACTTCCGAAATTCGAATTTCCGTTATCTGCCGAGCAACCGATGTGGAAAAGGGCGTAAAAGCAGCGCACAGCGCCTTCGATCTTGATGCTGCCGAGCAAGCCGTTGTTTATGGAGGGACTGGACGATGACCAAGAAACTTCCATCGCTTGCCGTAGTAGGAGCCACGGGTGCAGTCGGCACCGTCATGTTGGATATCTTGACCAAGCGCCCCAATGTTTATGGCGAGATTCGATTGATCGCCTCAGCCCGAAGCGCCGGCAAGCAATTGATGTGCCGTGGTGAATTGCTAACTGTTGTGGCACTTTCACCCGAAGCCTTTGATGGCATTGATATCGCTATGTTTGATGTGCCCGATGAAATTTCAGCCGAATGGGGACCGATCGCAGTTTCGCGCGGGGCCGTAGTCGTGGATAACTCCGGTGCTTACCGTATGGATCCTGAAGTTCCGCTGGTTGTGCCGGAAGTAAATCCCAAGGCAGCAAAGAATCGCCCTAAAGGAATTATCTCCAACCCCAATTGCACGACCCTTTCCATGATTGTTGCAATGGGCGCTTTGAATAAAAAGTACGAGCTCAAAGAACTTGTTGTTGCTTCCTATCAAGCCGCATCAGGTGCTGGCCAAGCAGGTATTGACTCCTTGCGCGCACAAATCACTGCAGTCTCTGGCACCAATGCTGGTGACACCGCTGGTGATTCGCGCCAGTTCATCACTGACCTTGGTCCGTTCCCAGCACCTCTTGCGCTCAACGTAGTTCCATGGGCGGGCTCGCTAAAGGAAGACGGCTATTCCTCTGAAGAATTAAAAGTCCGCAATGAATCGCGCAAGATTTTGGATATGCCAAAGCTGAAAGTTTCTGCCACCTGCGTTCGTGTTCCGGTTTTGACCACCCACTCATTGGCGGTGCATGCGACTTTCAAAAAGAAGGTATCTCGCAAAGATGCTCAAGAAGTACTGCGCAAAGCCGCTGGCGTGGAATTAATGGATGATCCTGAAAACCATATTTTTCCAACACCTGCAGACGTCGTAGGCACCGACCCCACCTGGGTTGGCCGCGTTCGTCGCAGCCTTGACGATGATCATTCGCTAGATCTTTTCCTCTGCGGCGATAATCTCCGTAAAGGTGCAGCACTCAATACCGCGCAGATCGCAGAATTAGTCGCGCAAGAATTCACCGGGAAAAAATCCAAGAAGTAGGATTTTTCCTTATCGGGGTGTGGCGCAGATTGGTAGCGCGCGCCGTTCGGGACGGCGAGGTCGTGGGTTCAAATCCCGTCACCCCGACCATTTCCACATAAAAATGAACTCTTCCACTTGGTTTTTTTCGCCTTCCTAATATACTTCTAGAGGTATATCATCGGAAGCATGGAACGCCTTAGTAGTTCAAAGCTGATTACTGAAGCTCGTCGTGGCTCGAAAATGACCCAAAATGAATTAGCTCGAAAGGCTGGCACATCGCAACCGGCTATTCAGCGATACGAATCAGGAAAAGCATCGCCATCGGTCGATACCTTAACTCGAATCCTTAAAGCGGCGGGATTCGATATCGAGGTCAAACTGACGTCCGTGGCTGCAAGTAATTTCACTTCCCATCGGGCAACGAAATTACGAGCGCATCGGCGCGAGGTATACGACCTGTTGGACAAGTCTGGTGCTCGTAATCCAAGAGTTTTTGGCTCGGTCGCTCGAGGGGAGGATGGACCAAAAAGCGATATTGATTTACTTGTCGATCTGGGAAATTCTGATGATCTCTTTCCGCTCATTCGATTAAGTCGTCAACTTTCTGAATTACTTGACGAGAAAGTTGAGGTCACGACATCAAAGTTGCTCAAGGAATCTGTCCTTGAATCAGCATTGAAAGATGTCATTCCACTGTGACGCCAAGGCCGACCCAGATTCGTTTAGAGGAAATTATCGAACGAATTGAAAGAATTCAGAGCGCAGAAATCCTTTTACTTGCTTCAGAGAACGATGGAGATATTCAGGTCTTTGAAATGTTATTCGATTCAATCCTCTATCAATTAGTAGTCATTGGCGAAGCGGTGAAAGATCTCGACAACACTCTTAAAGAAAAATATTCAGAAATTGCTTGGAAGGACATAGCGGGGATGAGAGATTTTCTGGTTCACCAATATCACCGAACTGACGCCAAGATAGTGAGAGATACAGTTGAAAAGCAACTGAATTCGTTGAAGAAAGTTTGCGAAATCGAACTAGAACTCGGCCTCTAAGGTAATGAGCGAAACTTCTGGTGGTGATGCCACTCGAATACGTGCGAAGGGGCTAGTGCCCATGCCTGCCGAAACATTGAGCCAAGGTTCGTTCTGAAGTTTGGTTAGTCCTCGGGCTCGCCACGTTGGCAGATCACAATTTGTGGTCAGCGCTTTGCTGCCGCCAGGCCACGGTAGACGTACTTGTCCACCGTGAGTATGTCCGGCGAAGATCATGTCCAGTTGATCTTCAGACATCATCTCCAAAATTCGCAAGTACGGTGCATGTGTAACGCCAATCGCTAAGTCGGCATTGGGGCTAACCTCGCCGGCCACTTCGCCATATCGATCGCGCCCAAGGTGAGCATCATCAGTACCGCGGGCTTCAATCTTCGTGCCTTTAATGTCGAGGATTACTCGCTGGTGGTTTATATCTACCCAACCACGATCGGTAAGTCCTTTTGCTAAATCCTGCCAGGGCAGCTCGCGACCTAATTTGCGTGCGCCGTTATCTTTCATTAAATAACTCAAAGGGTTTTTAAACATGGGGGCGTAGTAATCATTAGAGCCGAAGACAAAAAGGCCCGGAATATCCAAGAGTCGGTCGAGTGCGTCGAGGACCACGGGGACTGCAGATTTGTGGGCTAAGAAATCGCCAGTGCTGATGACGAGGTCAGGTTTGAGGTCGGCGAAAGCCCTGATGTCGGCAATCTCTTTTTTGCGACTTGGGGTCAGATGCAAATCAGAGAAATGGAGCACGCGAATATCTGCGGCGCCCGGTGCTAGGACCGGTGCCGAAGCCTCCCGCAGTACGTAACTCATATACGTGAGAAGATACCCCTATGGGCCTAAAAGAAACACTTCAAGGTGACTTAACCGAGGCAATTCGTTCGCGTGACGAAGTGAAATCGGGCACCATCCGCATGGTTTTGACCGCAATTACCAATGAAGAGGTCTCCGGCAAGAGCGCTCGCGTGCTCACCGAGGCCGAAATCATCACCGTTCTCTCGCGTGAGGCAAAGAAGCGCCGGGAGGCTGCCGAGGCTTACGAGGCCGCAGGTCGAGCCGATCGCGCCGCCGGCGAAACCGCCGAAGGCAAAGTCATCGCTCTCTATCTGCCCGCTCAACTTTCTGAAGAAGAGATCAAGCAGATCATCGCTGATGCAATTGCCGAAACTGGAGCATCGGGACCTGCTGGAATGGGCCTAGTTATGAAGATCGTTTCCCCCAAGATTGCCGGCAAGGCCGACGGCGGAACTGTTTCCGGATTAGTTAAAGCTGCTCTTTCCAGTTAACACTTTTAAATTCAAAACAACCAAGGAGAATCGAATGAAGTTTGAATATGTAACTGTTCCGCTTTTGTCGCACGCTACTAAGCAGATTTTGGATACTTGGGGTTCTGAAGGTTGGGAACTCGTTCAAGTTGTTCCAGCGCCAGGTACCGGCGAACAACTCGTTGCTTACATGAAAAGAGAAATTAAATAAATGAGCGTCAAAGAACAACTTGCCGAACTCGGCCTCGAGCTTCCCGTCGCCTCACTTCCACTCGCGGCTTACGTTCCAGCCGTGCGCACTGGCAATCTTGTTTTCACTGCCGGCCAGTTACCTTTAGTTGACGGCAAGATTCCTTACGTTGGCAAAGTAGATGGTGGCGTTACTCCAGAACAAGCAAAGGAAATGGCGCAGGTCTGCATTCTTAATGCGCTAGCCGCAGTTAACTTGGTGGCAAATGTCGATGACATCAAGCGCGTGGTTCGTGTTGTCGGGTACGTCAATGGCGTTCCAGGATTTAACGGAATGCCGGGCGTCGTTAACGGAGCTTCCGAACTCTTGATTAAGTTGTGGGGCGAAGTAAATGGCAAGCATGCGCGAACTGCAATTGGTGTTGCGGATTTGCCTCTGGATGCACCAGTAGAGATTGAACTTACTGTCGAATTGAACGGATAAGAATTAACGGCCGCGCTTGTTGAGGCGCTCGTAATCGAGCACAACAACTGCGCGAGGTTCTAGTCGAACCCAGCCACGACCTGCGAAATCGGCCAACGCTTTGTTGACGGTTTCGCGGGAGGCGCCCACAAGTTGAGCTAATTCTTCTTGTGTTAAATCGTGATTGACATGTAAGCCGTCATCTTTTTGAATTCCAAATCGCGTTCCTAGATCGATTAAAGCTTTGGCAACTCGACCAGGCACGTCAGCAAAAACTAAATCGGCGAGAACTTCATTAGTGCGACGCAGGCGTTGGGCCAAGCGACCCAAGAGTTGAAGTGAAACTTGTGGATGTCGGGTAACCCAACCAATAACCTGATCATTGGCCAGCGCTAAAAGGCGAGTGTCGGTTACAGCTGTCGCGGTGGCGGTACGTGGTCCTGGATCGAAAAGTGAGAGTTCGCCGAACATATCTCCGGGTCCCAGAATAGAGAGCAAGTTTTCGCGACCATCGCCGCTGGATGTTCCAAGCTTGAGTTTGCCTTCGACTACTACATAGAGGCGATCGCCATCGTCACCTTCTTTGAAGAGGGTGTCTCCTTTGTTGACCCGCACCGTCGACATCGACGCGCGCAAAGAGGCGGCAGCATCATCGTCGAGAGCAGTGAAAAGTGGTGCAGTGCGGACTACGAGTTCATCTTCATGCGAATTGGCCACGAGGAAAGATTACTCACAAATTTGGATGGCTCCCAATCGGACTAATCTGACGCTCGTGAACGAAGGTGCGGATGAGTTGGGCAAGAGAGCCAAAGCCATGTACCGCGTTCTGAGTAAGCGCTACCCCGACGTTAAGTGCGAGCTAGATTTCCAAAGCCCCTTCCAACTCTTGGTCGCTGTTGTTCTCTCGGCACAATGCACGGATAAAAGGGTCAATCAAGTCACCCCTGCGCTCTTTAAGAAGTATCCCAACCCTTCCAAGATGGCGGGGTGCAAAATCGAAGATTTAGAGGATGCCATTCGTTCTACTGGCTTCTTCCGAGTTAAGGCTAAGAGCATCAAGACTTTGAGCGAAATGATTCTCGCTAATTTCCACGGCGATGTGCCGCAAACTTTGAATGAATTGATCACGCTGCCCGGAGTCGGTCGCAAGACTGCCAATGTGGTTTTAGGCCACGCCTTCGGGATTCCTGGGATTACGGTCGATACCCACTTCGGTCGGCTCAGTCGTCGCTTTGGTTGGACCTCCGAGGAAGACCCGGTCAAAGTCGAATTCGCAGTGGCGAAATTAATTCCGCAGAAGGAGTGGACCAATCTCTCTCAACGGATGATCTGGCATGGCCGACGCATCTGCCATTCGCGAAAGCCGGCATGTGCTGCTTGCCCACTTGCCGACTTATGCCCATCGTATGGAATGGGTGAAATGGATAAAGTTAAAGCCATGGCGATGGTCAAGAGCGATGCGGATTTCCGTTGAAGCGCGCCGTAATACTTGTCGGAGTCTTTGCCCTGATCTTGGGGACAACCCCCGCGCATGCAATAAGCAAGAAGAAAAGCGTCACTTATTCCACCTGCGCCGATGTACTGCACGTCAAAGCAGCGAAAGGAACGTTGCTCGGTTGCCTCGATGGCTCTGCCGGAACAACCTTTGAATCTCTTCGCGGACCGGTCGTAGTAAATGTTTGGGGTTCTTGGTGCCCACCATGCGTGGCAGAAATTCCTCATTTCCGTGCGCTCTTTGCCACGGGAAAAGTTCGCATCGTCGGTATTGATGTTGAAGAAAGAGGAATTGATTTCGGCCAACGATTTAGCATGGCTTTAAACATGCGCTATCCAATATTTTATGATCCAGATGGACGCACTAAAGGAATCTTTGGCCTGGGAGTTCCCGTAACTTGGTTCATCGATGCCAAAGGTAAAGTCGTTTATCGCCAAATAGGAACTATCAAGACAGATAAGCAACTATTTAATCTTGTGACAAAGTATCTCAAGGTGAAGTTATGAAGTTAAACCTTGTCGACTATATTTTTGCCGTTATCTTATTGGCTTCCTTTATCCGCGGATATAAAGCTGGTTTGCTGGCAACTCTCTTTTCCGCGATCGGTTTCATTTTTGGTGGCCTGACCGGTTTGATGGCGGCACTGCATTTTGTTGGTTCTTGGAGCCCTTGGACAAAATTTGGAACCGTAATTGCGGTAATGCTTATTGCTGCCTCGATCGGCGAATATCTCTTTCGGTCATCGGCCAAATTTCTTCACACCAAAGTGCTCTTTGGCCCCTTCAAGTGGCTTGATTCAATAGCTGGCGCGGTTTTATCGCTTGCGCGCTCGATTCTGCTCTTCTATTTATTTACCGCGCTGCTAACCGTTTCACCTTGGGGTTGGGCGAAAGCAAACGTGCCTCTTAGCCGGAGTTATATCGAAGTGCATAAGCATGTACCTAGCTTGCTGTTGGATGTAGAAAATCAGATCAAGACCAACTTTGCCAAGATCTATCGATCGCCTATCAAGTATTCGACCAAAGTTAATTAGTCCTCGGATTTCCCACTCTGCAATCCAGCTTGGATTAGTTTCATTACGTTGGGATCGGCAAGAGTCGTGGAATCGCCTACTGCGCGATGTTCGGCCACATCTTGCAGAAGTCTGCGCATGATTTTTCCGCTACGAGTCTTGGGTAATTCATTAACGACCATGATCTGTCGCGGCCGGGCGATTGGTCCAATCTCTTTTGCGACGTGATCACGCAATTGTTTAATCAATGCTTCGCCTTCGGCGTGCTCAATGCCTCCGCGCAAAATGACGAAGGCAACAATCGCCTGGCCGGTCATTTCATCTTTTGCGCCGACAACCGCGGCTTCGGCAATCGCGTCGTGCGATACCAGGGCCGATTCAACTTCAGTGGTCGAAATACGGTGACCGGAAACATTCATCACGTCGTCCACGCGGCCCAAGAGCCAAATCGCTCCGTCATCATCTAGCTTTGCACCGTCGCCGGCAAAGTACATCCCCTCGAAACGGGACCAGTAATTCTCTTTATATCTAGCGGGTTCACCCCAGATACCGCGCAACATAGAAGGCCAAGGTTCGGTCAAAACCAGATAGCCACCGTGACCATTGCCCATGACATTTGCTTGATCATCAATGACATGGAGAGATATGCCAGGAAGGGCAGCCATTGCTGAACCTGGTTTTGTTGCCGTAATTCCGGGTAGTGGGGAAATCATGATTGCGCCGGTCTCGGTCTGCCACCACGTGTCGACGATGGGACAGCGATTGCCACCGATGATTTCGCGGTACCACATCCAAGCTTCGGGGTTAATCGGTTCACCTACCGAGCCAAGAACGCGAAGTGAAGTTAGGTCACACGACTTTGGATATTCATCGCCCCACTTCATCCAGGTTCGAATCAGAGTTGGTGCGGTATACAGAATGGAAACTTTGTATTTCTGGATAATTTCGAAGATGCGAGATTTGGTGGGTGTATCAGGGGTTCCTTCATACATAACCTGAGTCGCACCATTAATCATGGGGCCGTAAACAACATATGAATGGCCAGTAATCCAACCAATGTCGGCGGTGCACCAATACACATCGGTTTCGGGCTTGAGATCAAAAACCATTTTGTGAGTGAAGGCAGTTTGGGTTAGGTACCCACCCGTCGAGTGAAAAATGCCTTTGGGCTTGGCGGTGGTGCCAGATGTATACAAAATAAAGAGAGTTTGCTCGCTATCAAAACTGGTCGCGACATGTTCAGAAGATTGCCTATCAACAATCTCATGCCACCAGATATCTTTCGTTGAATCCCAAGCGGTTTCTTGGCCAGTGCGCTTTACTACTAAAACATTTCGGACGTTGGTTTCACCCTTAAGGGCTTCATCCACTGCAGGCTTTAGCGCAAAGGCGGATCCGCGCCGGTAACCACCATCGGAAGTAATTACTAAGGTTGCATCGGCATCTTGAATGCGCGATAGCAAAGAGTCTGCTGAGAAACCTCCAAAGACCACCGAATGAGCGGCACCGATACGAGCACAAGCCAGCATTGCGATGGCAGCTTCGGGAATCATCGGCATATAAATCGCGACGCGATCGCCAGCAGAAATACCTAATTCGATAAGAGCGTTTGCGGTCTTCTTAACTTCCACCAACATCTGCGCATAAGTAATGGTGCGGGTATCTCCAGGCTCGCCCTCGAAGTGAAAGGCAACGCGATCTCCACGACCTTCTAGGACATGTCGATCAAGACAGTTGTAGGAAGCATTGAGTTTTCCACCGACGAACCATTTGGCATATGGAAGATCCCATTCCAAGGTTTGGGTCCAAGGCGCTGTCCAATAAAGAGATTTGGCTTGCTCCTCCCAAAAGGCCAACCGATCGGCGCGAGCCTGATTGAAGAGAGCCGGTGTGGCATTCGCTTGGGCAACAAATTCTGGTGATGGCGGAAAAGTTCGAGATTCGTTCGAAAGATTTTCTACAGCATCGTGGGAAGTCGTCATCCTTTGAGATTACCAGCGTGAAGTTATCCCCACTAGCAAGTCGGTTGAGTATTTTGCTGAGCTGCAATCCGTACCTTTCGCACTATTCGCTAATAGATATAGATGATAGAAAGGATTGATAGATGTCGCTTCTCTGGAATCTGGTGGTTCATAGCCCCTTCGTTGGGACGATCGCCAAGACCGTGCTCAAAGTGGGCAAAGGGTTACTGCACAGCAACCTGGGTTTCCTCGGTTTGGACCGAGTTTTCTCCTGGTTTGGTTGGTACTAAGGCTCACCTGAGCCCGAAATGAGGGTCTTTTTTCCAATCCGCCTCAAAATGTGGTGGGATTAGCCGTAAGCCTCACCGTCTGTCCCAATGATGCGCCGCGGGTCGAGATTTACACCGACAAGTCCAGATCATTATTTGGGAGATGAAAATGCCTATTGCTACCCCCGAGATTTATGCCGAAATGTTGGACAAGGCCAAAGCCGGTTCCTTCGCATACCCAGCCATCAACGTCTCTTCGTCACAGACTCTGATCGGCGCGCTTCGCGGATTCGCCGAAGCCAAATCTGACGGCATTATTCAAATCTCTTGGGGCGGAGCGGAATACCTCTCAGGATCAACCGTAAAGAACATGGTCGACGGTGCAGTTGCCCTTGCCGAGTATGCACATATCGTTGCCAAGAATTACGGAATCAATATCGCATTGCATACTGACCATTGCCCTGCAGAAAAGCTCGATGGCTTTATGCGCCCACTCCTAGATTTTGGTGCCGCTCGCATCAAGTCTGGCAACGCACCACTCTTCAATTCGCACATGTGGGATGGTTCAGCCGTATCCATGCCTGAAAACATGAGCATCGCCAGTGAACTCATCGATAAATCGGCTGCTGCACGCACCTTGCTGGAAATCGAAATCGGTGTTGTTGGTGGCGAAGAAGATGGCATTGAGGCCAAGCACGATGCCAAGTTGTACTCCACTCCTGAAGATGCGCTGCTCACTGTCGAGACTCTCGGTTGGGGCGAGCGCGGTCGTTACATGGTCGCTGCAACTTTCGGAAACGTTCACGGCGTCTACAAGCCCGGCAACGTTGTACTTCAACCAAAGATCTTGAAGACCTTGCAGGATGCAGTCGCCGCTACCAAAGGTCTGCCTGCCGGATCTAAGCCAATGGATCTTGTCTTCCACGGTGGCTCCGGATCACTGCTCTCTGAAATCCGCGAGGCTTTGGATTACGGCGTTATCAAGATGAACATCGACACCGACACCCAATACGCCTTCACCCGCCCAGTCGTTGACCACATGCTCAAGAACTATGACGGCGTCCTCAAGATTGACGGCGAAGTCGGAAATAAGAAGGCATACGACCCGCGTGCGTGGGGTAAAGCAGCCGAAGCAGGAATCGCCAAGCGTGTCGTTGAGGCTTGCGAAGATTTGCGCTCGACTGGTACTTCACTTATCTCCTAGTTTTCTTATCCTGCAGTACTAGCTGAAAGAGACGATCATGCCTGCCATTGTTTTGCTGGGCGCCCAATGGGGCGATGAGGGCAAAGGTAAAGCGACCGACCTTCTAGGAGATCGAGTCGATTACGTAGTTCGCTATCAAGGCGGCAATAACGCCGGTCATACCGTGGTTATTGGCGATCAGAAGTACGCACTGCACCTTTTGCCATCCGGAATTCTCAGCCCCAACGTAGTTCCTGTAATCGGCAACGGTGTAGTCATTGATCCTTCGGTCTTGCTGCAGGAAATCAAAGGTTTGAATGAGCGCGGCATCGATACTTCAAAATTGAAGATCAGCCTCAATGCTCATTTGATCACGCCTTATCACCGCACCATCGACAAAGTTACCGAACGCTTTTTGGGTAACTCCAAGATAGGTACCACCGGTCGCGGTATTGGACCGGCTTATGCAGACAAGATCAACCGCATCGGTATTCGCGTTCAAGATCTTTTCGATCCATCAATTCTTCGTCAAAAGATTGAAAGTGCATTAAAAGACAAGAATCAAGTTCTCATCAAAGTCTTCAATCGTAAAGGTATTGAAGTTGACGATGTTGTAGCCGAATACCTTGAATACGCCGAGATCTTGCGTCCATATGTGTGCGATACCGGTTTGCTTCTCGATCAAGCACTCAAAGCGGGTAAGACTGTTCTCTTAGAAGGTTCGCAAGGAACTTTGCTTGATGTCGATCACGGTACATACCCCTTTGTTACCTCATCCAACCCAACTGCTGGTGGTGCATCGACAGGTTCCGGAATCGGACCAACCAAGATCACTCGCGTTATTGGAATTGTTAAGGCCTACACAACTCGCGTTGGCTCTGGTCCCTTTCCTACCGAACTCTTCGACGAAGATGGCGAAAAACTTCGCACCATCGGTGGCGAAGTCGGTGTAACAACCGGACGAAATCGTCGTTGTGGTTGGTATGACGCACCTATCGCTCGTTATGCGGTTCGCGTTAATGGCCTGACTGATTTCTTCCTCACCAAGCTGGATGTTCTTACCGGCTGGGAGAAGATTCCGGTCTGCGTTGCTTATGAAGTTGATGGCGTCCGCGTCGAGGAACTCCCTGCCTCGCAATCAGATTTCCATCACGCCAAGCCAATCTACGAATATCTTCCGGGCTGGAGTGAAGATATTTCTGGAGCCAAGACTTTAGAAGACTTGCCCGCAAATGCTCGTGCGTACATCAAGTTCTTGGAAGATATTTCCGGAGCTCCCATGAGCGCTATCGGTGTTGGACCTGGCCGCACCCAAACAATTTCGGTAAAGGACCTCATTTGAGAGTTTTGCTGATTGGTTCCGGTGGCCGCGAGCACGCGCTCGCAGTCGCGCTAAAACGGGACCCAGCGCTCTCCGAACTTCATGTTGCCCCTGGTAACCCAGGAATTGAATCAATCGCGATCTGTCATGGCATCGACGTTGATGACAATATCGCCATTCTCAATCTTGCTAAAGAATTGCAGATTGATCTGGTTGTGGTTGGTCCAGAGAAACCGCTTGTTAACGGTCTTGCCGATATTTTGCGTCATGCTGGAATTGCCGTCTTCGGTCCTTCGAAAGCTGCAGCACAACTTGAAGGCTCCAAGGATTTTGCCAAGAAGGTCATGAGCGATGCCGGTGTTCCAACCGCAAAGAGTTTTACGTGTACTAACCAGGATGAAATAGAAAAAGCGTTGGATGCTTTTGGCGCACCTTATGTCGTCAAGCACGATGGGTTGGCAGCAGGTAAAGGCGTCGTTGTTACCAATGATCGTGCCTTTGCCATCGAACATGCGTTGCAGAGCAACCGAGTTGTCATCGAAGAATTTCTTGACGGCCCCGAAGTTTCCTTATTTGGAATTTCTGATGGCAAGACCATCATCCCCATGCAGCCCGCTCAAGATTTCAAACGCGCCTTCGATGGCGATCTCGGTCCGAACACCGGTGGAATGGGTGCGTATTCACCACTGCCTTGGGCGCCCAGCGACATCATCGAACAAACACTTACCGAAGTCCTCAACCCCACCATTCAAGAGATGGCAGCGCGCGGAACTCCCTTCGTCGGACTGCTCTATGCCGGCCTTGCCATCACACACAAAGGCACCAAAGTCATTGAATTCAATGCCCGCTTCGGAGACCCAGAAACGGAAGTACTTCTTCCACGTTTAAATTCACCACTAGCGACGCTCTTGATGCGAGCTGCGACCGGGCATTTGCTGCCCGACGAAGAGCTTGATTGGTCGGAGGATTCCGCTGTCACCGTGGTTTTGGCCAGCGAGGGATATCCCAGCGCGCCCCAGATTGGCGAACCCATCATGGGGGTAGACCCGGTTGAAGGGGCTTTTGTCTTTCATGCTGGCACCGTCCGCCGCGATGGCATTCTGCATTCCAATGGCGGCCGTGTACTAGCCGTTACGGGGTTGGGCAGCGACCTGACCGAAGCCAGAGATCGCGCTTATCGCAGCATCTCGGCGATCACCTTGCGAGGTGGCCATTACCGATCCGATATCGCCCTCAACGCCGCCGTGGCAGAGAAGGGTAATTAATGCGAGAGAATGCTCCTGTGAACCTTCTGGCCAACCGATATGCATCGGCCCAGATGCGAGCCATCTTCGCCCCCGAATCCAAAATAATCGCCGAACGCCGGTTGTGGATTGCCGTTATGAAGGCACAGACCCAACTCGGTCACTCGATTGCGGCAAATGTCATTGCAGATTATGAAAAGGTTATTGATCAAGTTGATCTCGCCGCAATCGATGCTCGCGAACGTCAAACTCGTCATGATGTAAAAGCTCGCATCGAAGAATTCAATGCACTCGCAGGTCACGAAGCAATTCATGCTGGCATGACCTCCCGCGATCTCACCGAAAATGTCGAAGCCATGCAGATTCGCGATGGCCTGTTGCTGGTTCGCGATCGTGTTGTTGCAGTACTCGCTCTCTTAGGCGAAAGAGCTACTGAATATATTGACCAACCTATTGCTGGGCGCTCGCATAATGTTCCCGCACAAATAACAACTTTAGGAAAGCGCTTTGCTAGCGCGGCTGAAGAACTCCTCTTTGCTTACGAACGTCTCACCAATTTAATTTCGCGCTATCCGATTCGTGGCATCAAAGGACCAGTCGGTACTGCGCAAGATTCGCTCGATCTCCTTGGCTCTTCTGCCTCGCATGCTGCGTTGGAACAGATGGTTGCCGATTATTTGGAATTCGACAATGTTCTAGATTCCACCGGCCAGATCTATCCGCGCTCTTTTGATTTTGATGTCATCACTACTCTCGTGCAACTTGCTGCATCTCCTTCATCACTTGCTACCTCAATCCGCTTGATGGCTGGCGCCGAGCTCGTCACCGAAGGATTCAAAGCTGGCCAAGTTGGTTCTTCTGCGATGCCTCACAAGATGAACACTCGTTCTTGCGAACGCGTCAATGGTCTTGCCGTTGTACTTCGCGGATATGCGTCGATGGTGGGCGAACTTTCGGGCGATCAATGGAATGAAGGCGATGTCTCCTGC
The DNA here is from genome assembly GCA_037142435.1 of Actinomycetes bacterium. Taxonomy (GTDB): domain Bacteria; phylum Actinomycetota; class Actinomycetes; order Nanopelagicales; family Nanopelagicaceae; genus CAIMZW01. The sequence continues at coordinate 17,303 of JBAXAO010000009.1, forward strand.
AGCGTTGTGCGCCGCATTGCGATTCCAGATGCTTTTTACGCCTTCGATGGACTCATTGAAACTTTCCTTACAGTGCTCTCCGAATTTGGCGCCTTCCCTGATGTGATCGCCGCCGAACTCACTCGCTATTTGCCATTCCTCGGAACCACCAAGATTTTGATGGCCTCTGTTAAAGCCGGAGTCGGACGCGAAGTCGCTCACGAAACCATTAAGGAACATGCAGTTGCAGCTGCTCTCGGAATCCGTGCGGGTCAGCCCAACATCATGATCGATGCAATTGCCGCAGATTCTCGAATTCCCCTCGATAAATCTCAACTAGAACAGCTATTGGCACACCCGCTGGAATTCACTGGCGACGCCCATGCTCAAACCGAACGAGTTGTTCATCGCATCGAGGCGATTACATCCGTTCACGCTGCGGCAGCGCAGTACCGACCCGGTTCTATTCGGTGACCGCCGTGGACCGTGGGTGGACACACCTACGCAGCGGAAAAGTAAGAGACCTCTATACCAACGACCTTGGCCAACTCCTTTTAGTCGCATCAGACCGCATCTCTGCATTTGATTATGTTCTACCCACACCAATTCCCAACAAAGGAAAAGTCCTTACCCAACTTTCGTTATTTTGGTTTGAACTTCTGCAAGATGTGGTTCCTAATCACATCATCACAACCGACGTACCAGAAGAGTTTGCTGGTCGCGCTGTGATCGTCAAACCTTTGCAGATGTTTCCCGTCGAATGTGTGGCCCGCGGATATCTCACCGGTTCAGGCTGGGTCGAATACCAGCAAAGCAAAACGGTATGCGGTATTGCACTTCCAGACGGATTGGTCGATGGCTCTAAACTTCCCGAGCCAATCTTCACCCCAGCTCGCAAAGCCGACATGGGCGACCACGATGAAAATATTAATTTTGATCAAACAGTTGCCATGATTGGACTAGAAGCTGCGACTGCACTTCGAGATTTAACGTTAAAGATTTACACAACTGCCCATGACTATGCCGCCACTCGCGGAATTATCTTGGCAGACACCAAATTTGAATTCGGTTCAGATAGCGATGGCGCCATTGTTCTCGGAGATGAAGCGCTCACTCCAGATTCATCTCGCTTCTGGGCGGCAGATACCTGGAAGCCAGGTGGTGCTCAGCCATCGTTTGATAAACAATTTGTCCGGGATTGGTTGCTAGCTTCGGGATGGGATCGTCAAAGTCCACCACCGGAACTGCCAGCAGATATCGTGGCAAAGACCCAAGAGCGTTATGAATCGGCTTATAAAGTCCTGACCGGAGAGGAAATCTAACCAAAATGGCAAAGATCATTGTGGAAGTTATGTTGAAGCCGGAGATCTTGGACCCACAAGGACAGGCCGTCGGTTCTGCTCTTCCTCGTTTGGGATTTACCTTTGCGCAGTCGGTTCGACAAGGCAAGCGCTTTGAGATTGAGGTAGCTGGCGATCCAACTCCTGAACAACTGGCCCAGGTCGAAAAAGCCGCAGAAACATTGCTCTCTAACCCAGTGATCGAGACCTATGTTGTAAAGGTCGAGCTGTAATGAAGATCGGTGTCGTCACTTTTCCTGGTTCACTTGATGATCGCGATGCCGCTCGCGCGATCGAAATGGCCGGTGGCCAAGCCGTTCATTTATGGCATGGAAGCGATGATTTGCGTGAAGTTTCTGCAGTCGTTCTCCCCGGTGGATTTTCTTACGGCGATTACCTGCGTTGTGGCGCCATCGCGCGGTTTGCACCGATCATGTCCTCGATTATTACCGCATCCGAACATGGTTTCCCAGTTCTCGGAATTTGCAACGGTTTCCAAGTTCTATGCGAAGCCCATATGTTGCCGGGCGCCCTAACGCGCAACCATGCTCTGCACTTTCTCTGCCGTGACCAAAAGTTGCGAATTGAAAATAATGAAACCATGTGGACCAACGGTTTTGAAAAGAATCAAGAAGTAGTAATTCCATTGAAGAATGGTGAAGGCTCTTTCCAATGCGATGATGCCACGCTAAATATGTTGGAATCTGAAGGCCGCGTTATTGCCCGCTATCTTGGCGAAGATCCCAATGGTTCACGCAATCTCATTGCGGGAATTTCAAATGTAAAAGGCAATGTCGTGGGCTTGATGCCGCACCCCGAGCATGCCATCGAAACTCTTACTGGCCCATCGGATGAGGGACTTACTTTCTTTACTTCTATCTTGCAGCAATTGGTAGGTCGCTAATGTCTTTAGATACTGTCACTAACGCCCAGTCTCATCCTGAAGCGGTTCAACCCTTCCGCGAATTAGGATTAAAAGAAGACGAATACGATCGGATTAAAACCATTTTGGGCCGCCGCCCTACCTCCAGCGAACTCGCTATGTATTCGGTGATGTGGTCCGAGCACTGCTCTTATAAATCTTCCAAGGTTCACTTGAAGCAATTTGGCGATAAGGCTCCGCATTCGGATGCGCTCCTCGTGGGCATTGGCGAAAATGCCGGCGTTGTTGATATCGGCCAGGGCTATGCCGTCACTTTTAAAATTGAATCCCATAACCACCCTTCCTTTATCGAGCCCTATCAAGGCGCCGCAACTGGCGTTGGTGGAATCGTTCGCGATATTTTAACGATGGGCGCGCGTCCCATCGCCGTCATGGATCCACTGCGCTTTGGCCCTGCGGATGCACCAGATACTCATCGTGTCTTACCTGGCATCGTTGCTGGCATCGGCGGTTACGGTAATTGCCTAGGTCTGCCCAACATTGGTGGCGAAATCGTCTTTGACGAAACTTACGCCGGAAACCCATTAGTTAATGCCCTGTGCGTAGGCGTCATGCGCCACGAGGACATCAAGCTGGCCAAGGCCCATGGCACTGGCAACTTGGTGGTGCTCTTCGGTGCCAAGACTGGTGGCGATGGCATCGGCGGGGTATCAGTACTAGCTTCTGAAACCTTTAACTCGGCTAAACCAACCAAGCGACCTAGTGTCCAGGTGGGCGATCCCTTTGCAGAAAAAGTTTTAATTGAATGCTCTCTGGAAATTTTCCACGAAGATCTCGTTGTTGGCATCCAAGATCTGGGCGGTGCCGGACTTTCGTGCGCTACCTCCGAACTTGCATCTGCAGGTAGCGGTGGCATGAATATCCAATTGGAAAAAGTTCCGTTGCGCGATCCTTCTTTGTCCCCAGAAGAAATCTTGATGAGTGAATCACAAGAACGCATGTGCGCGATTGTTGAACCCAGCAAGATCAAACGCTTCTTAGCCATCTGCAAGAAATGGGATGTCACAGCCACAGTTATCGGTGAAGTCACCGATGGTGAACGCCTCAACATCACTTTTAACGGCGAACTTATTGTTGACGTGCCACCACGTACCGTGGCTCATGAGGGTCCGGTCTATAACCGTCCCTTCGCTGAACCTGATTACATCAAGGCTCTTGCCGGATCGACATTCACCGTTCCGCTTCCTTCTTCTCCTGCTGAAATTAAAGCGGCAGTATTGAAGTTAATGGCGGCTCCTAATATCGCGGATAAGTCCTGGGTGACTTCGCAATACGACAAATATGTTCAGGGCAACACCGTTTTGGCCCAACCTGAAGACTCTGGCGTTATTCGCATCGATGAAAAGACCAATCTCGGCGTCGCCATCTCCACCGATGCCAACGCGCGCTGGTCTTATCTCAATCCTTACGAAGGTGCCAAGTTGGCCTTGGCCGAAAGTTGCCGAAATATCGCGGTATCTGGCGCAAAACCATTAGCAGTCACTAACTGTTTGAACTTCGGTTCTCCCGAAGATCCAGGCGTTATGTGGCAGTTCGCCGAGACCGTACGCGGTCTGGCTGATGCCTGCCTCGAACTCGGGCTACCAGTCACTGGTGGCAACGTCTCCTTCTATAACCAAACCGGAACCGTTGCCATTTTGCCGACGCCCGTCATTGGAGTGCTGGGCGTTATACAAGATGTGCGGGAGCGGACTCCTATGGGTCTTTCGCAAGAAGGGCTAGAGATTTATCTCATCGGTAAAACCGATGCTAATTTCTCCGGCAGCGAATGGGCTTATCTCCATGGTGAAATGGGAAATGCGGCACCACAATCCGATCTCAACATGGAAGCACGACTCATTAATTTACTTCTCGATGGCCAATCAATCTTCGACGCTGCTCACGATGTCAGCAATGGCGGATTTGCGGCAGCGATAAGTGAAATGGTGCTACGCCATCGCATCGGTGCGACCATCACTCTTACAGATGTGGCCCCTGAACTATTTGCAGAAACTCCTGGACGAGTTGTCGTTGCAATTGATCCATCCGAAACCAATTCTTTGGTTGCCTTAGCAGGCAAGTATCAAATCCCTATTTTCAAAGTCGGCGTCAGCGGCGGTTCGGATTTGAATATCAATGGTGCATCAATCTCCATCGATGAACTTCATCGAGCACATACCGAAACCTTCCCGAAGCTTTTTGGTTAAGGAGCACCCCTTCGAATGCGCGATCCCAAGCTGCTCCTAGAAGTTAAGGAGATCTTGGCGCGCTTATCTGACCTTGCCCCTGGACACGCTGTTGAAGTTCGGATCCCTCCGTATGCTGCGATTCAATGTGTGGATGGTCCCAAACACACTCGGGGGACACCGCCCAACGTGGTCGAAATGGATGCCCCGACGCTGAAGGCGCTCATCAGCCAAGAGATTGATTGGCAGGATGCCATCTCATCAGGTGCCATTCATGCCAGTGGCGAAAGAGCCGATTTATCAGCACTTTTCGCAGAGTTGGCCCGAACAATTAGGATGACGCCATGAGCCGGCGCCCAGATGGAAAACTAACTCACGAACTCTTCGCCGATGAAAAGAATCCTCAAGATGAATGCGGCGTCTTCGGTGTATGGGCTCCCGGTGAAGAAGTCGCCAAGTTAACTTTTTATGGTTTGTATGCTCTGCAACATCGCGGTCAAGAATCTGCCGGAATTGCTACCAGCGATGGCGAAAGAATTTTTGTCTACAAAGATATGGGTTTGGTTTCACAAGTCTTCACCGAAAATGATTTGGCGACCCTAACCGGAACTTTGGCTGTCGGACATTGTCGTTACAGCACAACTGGTTCATCTAACTGGGCAAACGCGCAACCAACTTTGCGCGCGACAACCCATGGCACCTTGGCTCTTGCCCACAACGGCAATCTCACCAACACTGGCGATCTCGCTGAGTATCTGACCAAGATTGGTGCACATTCAGAGGCCGGCTTCAATGCCACCACTGACACCGAAATTATGACTGCATTAATAGCTGCTCAAGAAGGAAAGAACTTCGAAAGTTCGGCGCTCTCAGTCCTTCCAATGCTCAAAGGCGCCTTCTCCTTAGTCTTCATGGACGAGCACACTTTGTATGCGGCTAGGGATCGCAACGGCGTTCGGCCATTGGTTATTGGGAAGTTAGATCACGGCTGGGTTGTCGCATCTGAAACAGCGGCACTAGACATTGTCGGGGCTGCCTTCGTGCGCGAACTCGAGCCCGGCGAATTTATCGCTATCGATGAGAACGGCCTTCGCTCGCAACGCTGGGCCGAAGCCGAGCCTAAAGGTTGCATCTTCGAATACGTTTATTTGGCTCGTCCTGATACATCTATTGCCGGCCGCAATGTTCATGCCACTCGTGTTGCCGTGGGCGAACGTCTGGCCCAAGAACATCCAGTCGAAGCAGATTTAGTTATTCCGGTTCCCGAATCTGGCACTCCCGCCGCCGTCGGATATGCCCGTGCCTCGGGGATCCCGTATGGCGCTGGTTTGGTGAAGAATTCCTATGTAGGTCGCACCTTTATTCAACCCAGCCAGACAATTCGCCAACTTGGTATTCGCTTAAAGTTGAATCCACTTCGCGAAGTCATTGAAGGCAAGCGCATCGTCGTTGTTGATGATTCGATTGTCCGTGGCAATACCCAACGCGCATTGATTCGCATGTTGCGCGAAGCTGGGGCGCTTGAAATTCATGTGCGCATTTCTTCACCCCCTGTGAAGTGGCCGTGCTACTACGGAATCGATTTTGCTTCACGTGCTGAACTTGTTGCCGCCGGTCTTGAAGTTGATGAGATCCGCAGATCTATAGGTGCTGATTCCTTGGGTTATGTTTCCCTCGAAGGACTCATCGAAGCCACAACTATCGCCGCGGATAAATTGTGCAGCGCATGTTTCACCGGAAATTACCCCATCGATATTCCTGCCGATCTTTCTGGCGGAAAGAATCTTCTCGAGATTGTGAACCGCCACGAATGAGCACTTACGCAGATTCCGGTGTTGATATCGATGCTGGTGATACCGCCGTTGAATTAATGAAGGCGCATTTGGCTAAGGCTCGTCGTTCGGAAGTTGTAGGTGACATTGGTGGTTTTGCTGGATTATTTGATGTCTCGGCACTAAAGAAATTCAATCGCCCACTTCTTGCTACCTCGACCGACGGTGTCGGTACCAAAACCGAAATTGCTCGCGCATTAGGCAAGTACGACACCATCGGTGAAGATCTCGTTGCGATGGTTGTAGACGATCTGGTTGTTTGCGGCGCCGAGCCGCTTTTCATGACTGACTACATCGCGGTCGGAAAAGTTTTCCCCGAGCGCATCGCCGAAATTGTTTCCGGAATTGCCAAAGGCTGTGTCAAAGCTGGGACAGCGCTGGTCGGTGGCGAGACTGCTGAACACCCAGGCCTCTTAGCCGATGATGAATTTGATATTGCTGGTGCCGCCACCGGTGCCGTTGAAGCCGACTTGTTATTGGGCGAAGAGAGAGTTCGCGCTGGCGATATTTTGATCGCTATGCCAGCCAGCGGTTTCCATGCCAATGGCTTCTCTCTGGTTCGCCACATTGTGAAGAGCCAGGTCTTGAAGCTAGATGCCCACCTTGATGACTTCGGAAAGACTCTGGGTGAGGTCCTTTTGACCCCGACCGAGATCTACGCCTTGGACTGCTTGGCCTTGATTAAGGCTCTGGCCGGCGACCTCCATGGCTTCTCGCATGTGACCGGTGGGGGCTTGGCAGCCAACACGGCTCGGGTTATCCCCCCACATCTCTTTGCCACCTTCGATCGCTCCACCTGGTCTCTCCCGTTGGAGATGGCCTATATGGCCGCCCAGGGTGGGGTGCCGCAGGCTGATATGGAGCGCACCTGGAACTGTGGCGTTGGCATGGTCGCCATCGTGGCGCCGGAAGCGGCTGACCGCACGCTCAGATCCCTCTCAGCCCGGGGAATGAAAGCCTGGGCCGCAGGCGTTGTCAGCGATAGGAACGCTCAATCTGGGGAGAACTTTGGTTCTGCGTTGGAAGGCACCTACCTTCCGCGATAACCTTCGCACCTGAAGAATTCATCCGTTTCGACACCAGGTATCGACACCAGGAAATATTGGTAAGGGGGTCACGCGCATGGGGCGAGGCCGGCAAAAAGCAAAAGCCACCAAAGTTGCTCGCGATTTGAAGTACTCATCACAGGATATGGACTTAGAGCGTTTGTCTAAGGAACTCCATGGTGAGGTCAAAGGCGATCAAGAAGAAAATGACGATGACCCGTTCGCAGAGGGTAATTACATCCGTCGAGCGTAAATAGATGCGCCCTACTCCGTACGTCGCATCGCTCCGTGTTTACGAGCCGCTATCAGCCTTTGCTCCAGCCGAGCGCTTGCGCTGGTCTAACCTGCCGCTCAATGAGCCGACCGCTCGCGAGGAAGAAGTGCGCGCGCTTCGTCGGACCATTATCACCGAGCCACCTGCTCTCAAGCCCGATGGTGCCCACATCATCGAAATCGATGGCCAGCGTTTTGTCTCACCTTGGTCAACTGCAACTCGATGTTGGGCTGCACTCGAAACCTTTAAGGGCTCAATGCCTGCGCCAGTCACTCGTTTTTTCGTTCCGCAAAATATGGAAGATGCCATCACGATCAATTCCGAGATGATCGAAGATAAAGTTCCACACATTATTTCGGAGACGTGGATGATTCCACCACGTTGGTTTTCACTCTTTGATCCAACCGAACGCCTTCGCGGTCATTCGCACGAAGGTGCGTTCACTATTTTGCGCGCTCCAATTTCCAAGGCGAAACAACGCTGCATGTTTACTCATCAAACAGTCATCTCCTCCTTTGGTGTTGGCCCAATCGAGCAGGAGATCGCTGACCTGTTGGAGTGGCTCAATCTCTTTCACGCCGAATCCCTCGTCGAACTGGATTACGGCGGGATAGCTAACTACTTAGAGAAGACGCTCATTGAAAATGGCGAAGATGGAATCGAAGCCGATTCGTCAGTTGAAGATATCCAGCTCTCACTCGGTGGCCTTTCTACTGGCGACGGTGCCAAAGCCGGCGAAGGGTACGAGCGCCTCATCTCTCGTTGGCGCCGTGTTGCTGCGCTCGAATCGGCGATGTAGCTCGCTTTTAACCAGTGTTGCGAGAGGTTTGCAGATTCATTTGCCCCAATTGTTAAAGTTTCATTAACAATCTCATTTGTGCTTGTATCTGCGCCCCCTAAGCCGTAATACTTCACTCATATTGGTGCGAAAGGGACATTTCACCTCTCTGTTTTACTCAGTTGGCCAGCCCCCGCTAGCCAAGAATTGATTGGGGAGAATCATCGTGAGCCAGGAACAAGAAGTTTTGTTAACTCCATCAGAAGTCGCAAAATTATTTCGAGTCGATCCAAAAACAGTGACGCGTTGGGCAAAGGCCGGAAAACTAACTTCTATCCGCACACTAGGTGGACATCGTCGTTACAAAGAGTCGGAAGTGAAAGCACTGCTAGCAGCAGTTCAACTTAAAGGAATTTAAATTGCCCGAAGAAAAATCAAGTAAGCCTTCAAATCAAGACGCCAAAGCCAAAATGCTCGAAGCTCTGGCTAAGAAGCAAAAAGGAAGTAGCGCTGGGAAAGCGGGCGGCCCAGTTGCTTCCTCCAAGATTGGTAGCGAGGCTGGAGCGAATGCTCCGAAGATGTTCCGTCGTAAATCTGGATCCGCTTAATTCTTCCTCTTTAAAGGAGCACTATGAAGATCGCCATTCTCGGTTCGGGCAATGTCGGTAAGGCGCTCGCAACAGGACTCGATTCTCTCAACCATGAAGTTTATGTTGGCACGCGAGATGTCGCCGAGACTTTGGCTCGAGAAGAAATCAAAGATTGGGTCTCAACTCATCCGACTATTCGGGTCATGTCTTTCACCGAAGCGGCTGCTGCCAGCGAACTTGTGGTTAACGCGGTCTCTGGTCATTCAACTATTTCTGTCCTGCAATCTGTCGGTAGTGAAAATCTCAATCACAAAGTTTTGATTGATATCTCTAACCCTTTGGATTTTTCACATGGTATGCCACCTCAACTCTTCGTGAAAGATACGGATTCATTAGCGGAAATGATTCAACGTGAATTTCCACATGCCAAAGTTGTAAAAACGCTTAATACAGTTAACTCGGCATCAATGATTCCGGCGATGACGCCTGGCAAACCAGAATTCACCGTTTTTCTTTCGGGCGACGACTCTGAAGCAAAAACCACTGTCACCGAAATTTTACGAAGCTTCGGTCACACCGACATCATCGATTTGGGTGGAATCATCACCGCACGCACAACCGAAATGGCTCTTCCACTTTGGATGAGCATTGCCGGCAAGTTGGAATCCTGGGGAGTCAACTTCAAAATAGTTCGCTAGCGGCGGACTCTCCTAATTTGAATCCACAGGCTGGCTAGGGCAAAGATAATCATTGTGATGCAGACCGCGATAACGATTACATAAACATCTCGGGGCGCGTGATGTGAGGCCACCAAAATGTATATTTGCGGCGTTACGAAACAGATAGCCGCGATCCAAGACCACTTTCGGACTTGCTTCCAGTCTTTTTCAAGCACCTTGGCGACTATCCGAGCTGTTGCGATTCCGTATGGCCAGGATGTGCAAACATCAATAACGAAAAACAAAATCGGGCTGACTCCGTATTTATGCAGAGTTTTCCAGACGACCAGAGTCGCGACAAAGCTATAAAGAACGATCGTGCTGGCCCAGAGTTTTTCTATCAGGCCTTGGTGGCCAAGCAAAAAATTCTTAAGCCGAAGGTTCACCCATTCACTTTAGTGTGATCGTCAACGTGGTTTTTGAGCTACCGCTGAGTGATTTGTCTGATCTGCTCACCAGGGCTAATGCAGAGAATTTCAGTGCTTCACCTGTGATGTTAAGAGTAGGCAGAAGCTTTTGCAGGTTGAGGTAGGCCAAAATCACGCCGGGATTCGGTATGGCCGTGCGATACGCACTCGAATCTCGAAGATGGCTCTTCGTGTTCTTAATAGTTTTCATGGCTGCAGCAGTTGATTCGGCATCAGTACCAACATAGATATCGGAACCATCTGTCACAACTTGGGAGGCAATACTGCTGAGAACCGAGCCATCATTGATGAGCGAATCCAGAGCTCGCAATGCGCCAGCTTTGTCTTTCGGTGTCAGCTTTAGGGCCAACAGTGGCGACCCATCCGATGTAGTTGCGGGAAGAATGACAACGGTAAGCGGTCCACTGAGTAACGCTTTTATTTGACCGAGGCTTACACCGATGTAGTCAAGTGCGCTTTGCACGGCCGCGTTATCGCCGCCAGACGTAGTGATCAGGTTGCCAAGGCCGGCAATACTTAGTCCGGCTAGCGTTTCTTCAGGCAAACTTCCAAGATCGGTTTCGGATGCGTTAAAAATATTGTTTTCAGATCCGCTCATCCCCCTAGTAAGGAATGTTGCAGCTAACGAATTCGAAGAAAAATGGATACCAAGCACAACTCGGCCGTTGGTGTTTCCAATCGCATTCGTAACTGATCCCAGCCCTTGATCACTTGCAAGGGAATCAATGGTGCTGCCGGCTGCTTTCAGCAGTGGTTTGAGATCGCCCCAAAGGACTGCCACCTGTGAACCGCCAAGAGCAGCCACATCCGATTTATAGGTGGCATTTTGGTTTAGGTGAGTAGGAGACGCCGCAACGATATCTAGCGTCGATTGCGAGTCGGCCAATATGGCAAAACCTTGCTTAATGACGTATTTGAAATCTGGTTGATGTTTCGCCAAGTAATACTTCATCTGCGCTTCATCGGATATCCCAACAACAACGACAGGAGTCACTCCACTTGCTCCCTGCACGCCCGCGATGGCAAAACGATTACCAATCCAGGGCTTTATCTCATCCCAATTGATGCTGTAGCCCGGCGTGTACTGCTTCAAGACTGAGCCAATGGGATCGTTTGAGTTGAAATCTTTAAAGGTTCCGGAGAAGTGAGAAATGAAGCGAACGAATTCAATCTTCTGGCCAGCGCTTGGGTTTAGATCCAATTTTGCAAATGCCACGGTATCGGCCGGTAGAAGCTCTTCAGGTTGGACTCCGCCACCAGAAAGCTTGGAAAAGGCAAAAACTCCGCCCACAATAAATATTGCGAGCACGCCAACAAGGAGAGCAATCAGTTTCTTGCGATTACTGGAGATTCCGGTGGGAGCAATTGGATCCTCATTGCTCTCTGGATAAAACTCGGAATTGCTGGACGCGAGAGAGGGATTTAAGTCGTCAGAATTGGACATAGCGAGATGGTATTCAAAATTCCTCACGAAAGGGAGGGATATTTGTAGTATCCGACCATGAGTAGCCAGAATCCCAAAAAGTATTGGCTGAGTGAATCGGAAAGTAAGTCGAAAATAAGTTTGGGGGTTTTGGCTTACGCCGCTGGTGATGCTTTCGGGGTGCAATTTGAATTCGGACCAAAGATCACAGGCGAAATTGTTCATCAATTAGTCGAGAAAACTGGCTGGCCAGTTGGGGGAGTCAGCGATGACACGTTGCTCTCCATTCTGACTATCAAAGCTCTGCACAGCCCAACTGCCGAAGCCGCGAAGGTGCGCTTCCTCGACTCTATGCGCGATACCTTGCCTCAACTGCGGGGCCTAGGCCCAACGACACGTGCGGCGCTGGGTCTGCCAGTTAAAGAAGTAGAACTTTCCCAAGTGGGATATTCCAACGGCGGCATGATGCGTACCGCCCTTATGGGTTTTGCTTTTCCCACATCGAACGTTGAACTTCGCAGAGAATGGATAGGCGCGCTTGTTTCGGCCACGCACACATTCCCCAAGGCGCTGGACTGTGCTCAAATTCTTGCTGCTGGTTTTAGCGCATCGGTGGAAACTTCGGCGATTCATGCAGTCTTGGTGGCTATCCGGCGAGAGGCCGAAACGAATCCATCGATATCACCTGAAACCAAGACCGCGATCGCCTCGTGGGAAAGTTGGGTTCCACCTGAAATCGGTGTCAGTAACGATTCGCTAGAAACTCTGTTGGCAGTCATGTTCGTCATCTCTCGCGCAACCAACACTAGAGATGCTTATTCAATTGCTTGCACGTTGGGTGGCGATACGGACACCGTTGCAGCGTTAGCTGGATCTCTCTACGCGAGCACTTATTGTGATGCTGATGCTTTCTTCGCTATCGAGTGGATTGAAGAAGTTGATTGGATAGGAATAGAAGATTTGAGTACTGCTATTGCGATATTGATCGAAAGGAGATCTCATGTCGCGTAAACGTGTCTGGATTGTAGGCACAGTTTCTTGGGACACGGTTGTCTACACAAATGACTTTCCAAAAGCTGGAGGTTTCGCTCAAAGTACTAGCCGTGTGGAACGACTAGGTGGAAGCGCGGCAAACATTGCCCAAGGTTTGGCAAGCGCAGGGATCGAAACCGGGCTAGTGACTTTTTTGGGCAATGATGATTTAGGCCAGCGGATAACGACTTTGCTACAAGCCAGCCAGATCCAACACTTAGAAATATTGAAAGTAAACGACAATTCTTCGCACGCATTAGTGGTAGTTGATGGCAATGGTGATCGAACTGTTTTCGCGCTGAGCAATAACTACCTGAGTCGGCTATCTATTGCAGATATTGGTCTACAAAAGAGCGACATTGTGGTTTTTGCACTTTGGCGCCCGGTATTTATGGAAAACCTCAAGTATGCGCAAGCACTGGGGTGTTACACAGTGGTTGGGCTAGAGGCACTTAACGACCCGCAAGCTCCGAAAGCTAACTTGGCTTTGGGATCTATCTCAGAGTTAGCGTCAGATAACGATATTTCACACTATCTTGATAGGTTCGATCGAATCGTTGTGACCTCGGGAGCCAACGGTGCAGATTTGTATTCTGCCAGTCACCATCTTCATCAACCGGCTCTCTCTGCAGAAGTAGTTGATACAACGGGTGCCGGAGACTCCTTCTTTGCTGGATTTCTAGCGGCGCTCGCACGCGGGGATGTGATTGGAAATATCGGAATGAAAGCCGGTGCCTTATGGTCTGCAGATATGGTCTCGCAGTATCGTTCGATTCCGCCACTTGGCAAAGATGTTGTTGGTTTACTGCACGTTCTGGATTCCGCCGAACAGGAGTAACACATGCAAAATGCAACCGAAAGTTTCCTCGAGCGAATCAATGCAGTGCGATCCATTATGGAAGATAAAAACTTATCCGCGGTTGTGCTACGACGGAATCCCAATCTTGCCTGGGTCTTAGCCGGGCGAGTCCATGTACCAACAACGATTGATGCTGCTTGCCTTGATCTGATCATTACAGCCACTGATGTAACCGCAGTCACCAACGTAATTGAAGCCCCACGATTGATCGGCGAAGAACTTCCTGCAGGTCTAACAGTCATTGCGATTCCGTGGTGGGAGGGACGAGATCCCAAACTCCCCACGGGCGATCAGGTTGGTTCCGACCAAGGCGGAGCCGGACGAATCGACATCGGCCTCGAGATCGAGGTAGCGCGTTCCTCGCTCACCGAATTCGACCGTGCTCGGTATCAGGTTATTTCTGAAGATTCGGCTAGAGCTCTTGGCGAGGTCATGAAACTCATCTCCCACAATGACCGCGAAATTGACGTCGCCGGCAAAATTACCCAAGCCTTGTGGTCAGCCAACTTAGAGATTGCATTTTTGGGCGTAGCCGGCGAACGTCGCGCTCCGCTCTTCCGTCATCCGCTGCCAACTGAAGATCCAATCGGCAATCGAGTAGTCGCTTCCATCTGCGCCAAACGCAAAGGATTGATTACCTCCGTTACTCGCATTGTCTCCTTCGAGCCCTGGAACGAAATGTACGAGGCTCAGTATCAAGGCTTGCTCAATGTCGAAGCAGCCATGCTGGATGCGACGATCGTAGGTTCGCCCTTCAGCACTCCTGTAATTGGCGCCAGTACCAGTTATGGTCAGAACCGCTTCGATGAAATCGAATGGCATCGCCACCATCAAGGCGGTCCCACCGGTTACCTGCCCAGAGATTGGCCAGCCACTCCTAGCTCTGCTCGCCTTATCTCCTTGAACCAACCAGTGGCCTGGAATCCCACCGGCAAAGGTTGGAAGACAGAAGACACCTGGCTGGCTACCCTGGACGGTCCACAATTATTGAGCGTCGACCCCAACTGGCCTACACGCACCGTGGCCAGCCGCCTACGCCCAGAGGTTTTGCTTAGATAACAGGCTTATAACTTCTTGCAACTTCTTCTCAAAGACCATTGACCAAAGAGAGGTTGCGTGGCACCCTCCTCCAAGAGGTCTTACCACTGGAGGTTAAATGTCAAAGGTTGCCGTTGTCGCATTGGCGCGACCCACCTTTGATTTAGCGTGTGCGCAGGCTAATTTCGACTCTGCCACTGCACTTCTGCGCGAACTTGGGGCTGACGTGGTCGGACCAGCAGATTTGATTCAGACCCCAGATGATGTTGCTGAAGCCACTATTCCCGCTGCCGATCTCTACATTCTCTTTATGGCTTCTTTCTCGGATGCATCCCCTGCCGTTGAACTTTTGGGCAAAGTTCCAGGACCGATTCTGCTCTGGTCGATGCGCGAACCCGGTGCCATTGGCGAAAGATTGAAATTGAATTCCATGTGTGGCGCTAATTTGGCCGCACATGCATTGATGAACGTGGGCCAGAGCTTCCGACACTTACACGGCAATGCTGATGAAGATCAGGTCCGCACAAAATTACAAGCAGCGCTGAACGGCGATCTACCACCGGCACTTTCACCTGAAAATCAGATTCGCGAGCTCGGCGACATCGCCGAAACAAAAGCGGCACTTGCTCGCCTCTCTGGAAAACGCATCGGCACAATTGGTGAAGCTCCAAATGGATTTACCCCGTGCACATTCGATGGTCCAAAACTAAAAGAACTCTTCGGTTTAAATATTTTGCCGATGACGATGGCCGGCGCCTTTGAAAAAATTGCCGAAGTCGCTCCAGCACGCACCGATGCTGCATACGCAATTTCACTTGCCGCACAACCTTCACTTGGCAATGTCAATGTCGAGCAAGCCAAAAAAGTTTCTAGCGTCGAAGTAGCCCTTGATGATTGGCGTGGTGAGGATGGTCTCGATGCCATCGCCATTCGGTGCTGGCCCGAATTTCCAACTGACTTAGGAGCCTGTGTTTGTTCTTCATTAGGCCGATTGGCCGACCGTGGCACCGTCACCACCTGCGAGCGAGATGTAATGGGTGCGGTCACCATGTTGGTCAGCGAGGCACTCGGTTGCGATGAAAATTATTTGGTTGACATCGTTGACATCGATGAATCTCAAGACATTATCCGTTTATGGCACTGCGGTTCGGCTGCAACAAAATTGGCAGCAGAACCCGATAACGCGACCCAATCGATTCACTGCAATCGTAAATTAGGCGTCGCAGGTAACTTTCCGCTCAAGACCGGCCCAGTCACACTGGTTCGCATTGATCGGGATGTAGATCCGAGCAACAGCACGGGTCTGCGTATGGTTGTGAGTAGAGGGGAATCCATCTCAGCTCCCAACCACTTCCAAGGCAATACAGCCACAGTTCGCACCGAACCAAAAGCTGCTGCCTTGGTATCTGGAATAGTCACCGGCGGCTATCCGCATCACCTCGTGATCTCATGGGTTGATGTTCGACCAGCGCTTCGCCGAATGGCACAACTGCTTGGAATCCCCCTCACCGAATGGTAAAAATCCCTCAAACGAAGGAAACTCCTCATGAAAAATAAAGGAATGCACATAGGCGCTTTCCGAATGGGAGCAATTGCTGTTATGGCCATTGGCCTGGCATCAGCATCACTCACATCAGTCAGCGCAGACTCAACGCCTAGCTTCGGCACAAAGTGCTCATCCGAAGGCGTCAATACCGGTACCTCCACAAGCTCTTTAATCTGCCAGAAGAATTCCAGCGGCGAACTTAAGTGGGCTCGCGTTCGACTTTCTAGCAATGGACAGTCAACAGTGCCTGCACTTCATGCCAACCCAGGAACAATTGAATTCCATCACTGGCGTGCAGAAGATAAGGCAGTTTTTGCTGACATCATCTCCAAGTTTGAAGCCGAGAATCCAGGAACTCACATTGTTCAGGTCATCGAAAGCTCCAACGACTACACCAACCTGGCTTTCTCTCAAATCAAGGGAAACCCAAAGTCGGCAATCTTCGTAACCAGCCGCGGTGGTCAATTCACCCAGTTCTATAACGGTGGGCTGCTTAAGGATCTCTCTAACGAGCGTTACGTAAAGTCCAACGTTATCTCCAGCGCGCTTACACCTGGAACAGTCGGTGGAAAGATTTACGGCGTTCCTTACCAATCTCTCTTTAACGACCCCATCTATAACGCAGAAATGTTTGCCAAGAATGGTTGGACCGTTCCAAAGAACTGGACTTCACTTCTTGCCTTCTGCAAGACCGTTAAGGCCGCCGGCATAATCCCATTCGCATGGCCAGCTGCTACCCGCGGAAACGCTGGACAGATCATGAACTCGTTCTTGATGAACTCAGCTCCAGATCTAGCCACTCTCACAGCACGTATTGCCGCAATTGATACCGGAAAAGCTGACCTAACTCAGCAATGGTTCGTAGATATCGCCACCAAGTATCAGCAGATGAACAACGCTGGTTGCTTCCCATCAAACGTCGTCGGCTACAACGACACCGTTGCACCTGCTGACTTTGCTGCTGGCAAGGCTGCTATCTACCCAACCGGAACATTCGGTATGAGCACAGTGACTAACCTCAACCCAGCAATGAAGGGCAAGATGAAGATCATGTCCCTCATCACTGTTGATACCAAGCCACTGTATGAAGGAATCACCAACAACACCTTCATCCTCCACGTCAATGCCAAGTCGAGCTTGCGCGATCAAAATATTGCGCGCGCGTTCCTCTCGTACTTGACCACGGCTCCAATTGCTCAGGAGTACGCAGTCGGTACCTCCCAGCATGTATCGATCGTTAACGTTGATTACTCAGCCAACGTCGACCTGTTGAATACCTCAGACATCATGGGCAAGAAGCTCCTTCTTGCACCACGTTTCCTCTTCAACAACGTCACCACAGTCAGAAACCCACTTGAAGATGCACTGATCGCCATTGGTGGCGGTGCGGATATCACCAAGACTCTGACAGACACCTCCAAGACCATCAAACAAGGTCTAGGTGCCTAATTAGCACTGCAGCCCTAACCCAGAACAGCTCGGCCGCCAAGCGCGGCCGGGCTGCTACTGGCCGTTTCAAAAAGAAGGAACCTAGAGTCCTTCTTCTCATGGCACTTCCTGCCTTTGCGATCTATACCTTCCTCTATCTCTATCCCGCTGTTTCAAACTTGCTGTATTCGACCCAACGCTGGGATGGCGTCACCAAGGCTCAATTTGTTGGGCTGCATAACTTTAAATACCTTGCCACCAACGATGATCTCTTCCATAAAATCGTCGGCAACAACTTCCGATTCTCATTTATTGTTGTAATCCTGCAGACGCTCTTCTCATTAATGTTTGCAATCTTTTTGCTCAAGAACACCAAGACCAATATCTTTCTCCGCACCGTCTTTTTCTTCCCGACCATTCTCTCTTCCGTATCGGTGGGTCTCATCTGGACCTTCCT
>JBAXAO010000010.1:0-34731 GCA_037142435.1 Actinomycetes bacterium
GGCCGAGAGGCGAGGCTCAGGACTGCAAATCCTGCCACACGGGTTCAAATCCCGTCTCCACCTCCATACTTTGACGGTGAAAACCTTTGAGGCCACTCTCGCTATCGATATTGGCGCTACAAAGATCGCCATCGCGATCATCGATCCGGACCTTCGTATCATTCATCGCCGAAATATCTTGATAGCCGAATCCTCCGAACTGACGAGAGATTTCCATCGCGAAGTTTTGGGAATCGTTTCGAATTCAAGCTTCACAGTCGCCGGGATCGGCATTGCATCTGCAGGACCGTTAGACAGATCTACTGGCGTTATCTCCCCTGTCAACATTGCCTCGTGGCGCAATTTCAACGTCGTGGCTTTTGTTCAAGAAATACTTCCTGGTACTCCGATTTCCTTCTTGCAAGACGCGGTGGCTGTTGCATACGCCGAAAATCAAATAGGTGCAGGTGTTGATTTTCAGCACATGCTGGGAATGGTTGTCTCAACAGGGGTGGGCGGCGGCTTGATACTTGATGGCGAAATCTTTCATGGCGAACTTGGTAATGCTGGATTCTTTGGTCATCACAGCATCGATTTCATGGGAGCACCATGTAGATGTGGGCGCCGAGGATGTGTTGAAAGTATTGCAAGTGGGCCGAGCATGGTCTCTTATGCACAAACATCTGGCTGGAATGGACCTACCAATTTTGAAGCCTTATCCGAATCGGCTCGCTCTGGAGATCTATTAGCAATGGCGGCTATCGATCGGGGCACGCACGGCCTTGCAGTTGGAATTTTAAACACGCTAGCCATCTTGGATATCTCCGCCGTTGTGGTTGGTGGTGGAGTCTCTTTCGCAGGAGAAGTATTTTGGCGTCCCTTTCAGGAGCACATGAACAACGAATATCAACACATGACTCTTTCGCGTAAACCGATCATCGTCGCTGCCAAGCTAGCCAAGGATTCAGGCCTACTGGGTGCTGCTTTAAGCGCAAGGGCGCAATAATGGTCATATGTGATGCCTTAAGATGCTCCTATGTCTGAGATCTCGCAGCGTCCATGGGGCAGCTTTGAAGTTTTGCAGGAGTCCGCTCTACATAAAGTTAAATCCATTACGGTCGACCCTGGCATGCGTTTGTCCTATCAGAGGCACCAATTCCGAGCCGAACATTGGTTCATTGTTGAAGGAACTGCAGAAGTAACGATCAATGATTCGGTGACAGTCCTCTCTCCTGGGCAGTCAGTTCAATTTCCCAGTGATACTTGGCACCGAGTTGCAAATCCCGGCGTAGATCGTTTGCTCTTCATCGAAGTTCAAACTGGAATTTCCTTCGACGAGGCAGATATTGAGCGTAAAGAAGATGATTTTGGCAGAGCGCAATAGTTTGCAGGTATAGTTCGCCAGACCTAAGGACGATTGGCTCAGCGGTAGAGCACCACATTGACATTGTGGGGGTCACTGGTTCGATCCCAGTATCGTCCACTAGCTAGGGATATCGCCTGTAACACTATTGAGTCCGAGGGTTGACTATGCATCTCAGCTTTATTCAGACAATATTCCTCGGGTTCCTCCAGGGAATTACCGAACTTTTTCCCATATCGAGCTTAGGCCATGCCGTTCTGGTACCGGCTTGGATTGGCGGCTCTTTCGGCAAATTCGTCAGCGAAAACAACGATTCTTATCTTTCGATTACCGTGGCTATGCACTTGGCCAGCGCAATCGCTCTCTTCATTATTTTTCGACGTCGTTGGATTGAATTTATATATTCTGCCGTCCGACAACTCGCTAAGAAGCCATTAACCCAGGCTCAGCTATATGCAGCCCGTGTTTTTTGGCTGGTCGTCATCGCGACCATTCCAGTTGGCATCCTGGGCGCTGTCTTTCAGAAAAAACTTACACACTTATTCGGCGACCCTAAGTTCACGGCGATCTTCCTTACTATCAATGGTGTCATTTTGGTTCTAGCCGAGCGAGTTTCACGCTCTCGCAAGAACTTGGCCCCTGTCAACGAGAATGTTGAGATTACAGAGCACATCAGCAATTCTCATGCCGCGATCATTGGCCTTGGTCAGAGCGCCGCCCTTTTTGCTGGTATTAGTCGATTTGGAATTTCGATGAGTGCCGGTCTCGTGCGAGGGCTCAATCACCGAGTCGCCTCAGATTTTGCTTTCTTGCTTTCCCTTCCGGTGATTCTGGCAGCTGCTGTCTTGAAAATTCCACACCTCATAGGACATTCGGCCAATGTTTCCTTGGGGCCAATTTTGGCTGGCTCCTTCGTATCATTTGTGGCGACTTACGTCAGCATTACTTTCTTGGTGAAATGGTTCAAGACTAAGACTCTTTATCCTTTTGCAATCTATTGCCTGCTTTTTGGCATCGCATCAATCATCAAATTTCATTAATTAGAACTATTTCATCGATATAAATCCAACAAAGTAATTTCTTCTCCCTGTAGATTTATTGCATGGTTGAGCTCCGAACGATTACACCTGCCAATGAAGATGCCTACTTCGCTCGCACCTGGAATGAGTATGGGAAAGACATCGTCAAAGCGGGTATGACGGCCGAACAAGCAAGAATAAATATTGAGCAGACTAAAAAGCAGGTTTTTGAGAACGGTTTATTGAAATCCAATCAGCATTTATTGAATGTATTTCTAGAAGGTAAAACCATTGGCGTCCTCTGGTTAGTGAACAGGACTGAAGTCGCCGAAGACGATTGGTACATCTACGACATAGAAATATTGCAAGAATTCCGTGGGCAAGGGTTAGGAAAGGCAACCATGCTAGCCGCAGAAAAGTACGTCATGGCGCACGGCGGTCACACCATCGGACTCAACGTCTTTGGATTCAATACTGTTGCTCGAAAACTCTACGAGTCATTGGATTATGAAACGAACGCAATTCAAATGAAGAAAAAGCTATTAAACTGATCCAAGAATTTAAATATATTTTTATGCAAATCTCTTGTGATATTTGAACTAGGGACTCACAAATCCACCATCGACCGGAATGGTCGTTCCGGTTACATAACTTGCGGCATCGCTAACCAACCAGACCAACGTGGCTGCTAGTTCCATCGGGTCACCTAATCTCCCCGCCGGAGTCAGCATCTTTACGGCCGCGATCGTTTCCTTGGGTAGTTGATCCGACATCTCAGAAGGAAAGAATCCTGGCGCAAGAGCATTCACTCGAATTCCTTTTCTTGAGCTCCATTGCGCGGCGAGATCACGTGTGAGTCCAATGATCGCGGCCTTGCTAGATGAATACGCTGCTTGGGGTAAGCCTCCAGTTCGCATTCCGAGAACGCTGGAAATATTAACAATCGAGCCACCGCCGATATTCTGGCGCGCAAACTCCTGCGCCATCCAATAACTACCCATCAGATTAGTTTCTAAAACCGAGCGAAATTCTTCCGGAGTTTCGCGAGTCGAGGGAACAGCTGAACCGATGCCAGCATTATTCACCAAAATATCAACACGACCGAAAGATTCAATTGCAAGTTTAATTAACGCGGCGCAATCTTCTGGCTTAGTAACGTCAGTTTTGAGTGAAACCCACTTTCGCCCCGCACTTGTTACCAACGCGCCGGTTTCTGCAAGGCGATCATCACGTCGTGCTCCCAAGACTAAATCCGCACCTGCCTCGGCAAGCGCTAGTGCAAAAGCAACACCTAGCCCCGATGAAGCGCCAGTAACTACGGCGACTCTCCCATCGAGCTTGAAGCGATCGAGAACACCCATAAAAACTCTCCTCTTTTACAAACCCTGCTAGTAGGTTACAGAGATGGAGTTCACCTTAAGCCTTAAAACGCAAGAATATTCTGAGCGCCTCAAGGAATTCATGAGAGCGGAAGTACTGCCGGCGGAGAGCGTTTACCAAATCCAGCGGGAAGAGTTGGTAGCGGCAGGTAAACCTCACAATTCGCCTCAAATAATTGCCGATTTAAAAGTAAAGGCAAAGTCACAAGGATTGTGGAACCTTTTTCTTCCAAATAGCCATCATCCGGCTCATGGGCTTTCCGTTACGGATTACGCGACCCTTGCGGAGATAACTGGCTGGTCGCCCGAGATTGCCCCCGAAGTTTTCAATTGTTCGGCTCCTGACACAGGCAACATGGAAGTACTGGAAATGTTTGGAAATGCAGAGCAGCAACGGCAATGGCTGGAACCCCTACTTGAAGGCGAAATTAGGTCGGGCTTTGCGATGACCGAGCCAGATGTTGCTTCCAGCGATGCTCGGAATATTCAAACTTCTATTCAGCGAGACGGTGACCAGTACGTTATCAATGGACGCAAATGGTGGACTACTGGGGCGATGGATCCAAGATGCAAGATTCTTATCGTCATGGGCCGAACTAATCCTGATGCCGATCAATATCGCCAACAGTCCATGGTTCTCGTACCAATGGATACACCAGGGGTAAAAATTGAACGCAATCTTTCAATTTTCGGTTATCAAGATCAACACGGCCATGCAGAAATAACTTTCACCGACGTTCGGGTTCCAACTTTAAACCTCATTGGAGATGAAGGTGCAGGATTTGCCATTGCCCAGGCGCGGCTTGGACCAGGTCGCGTGCATCATTGCATGCGCGCTATTGGAATGGCAGAAAGAGCTTTGGAGCTCATGATCGTTCGCGCACAATCTCGAACTGCGTTCGGCAAAGAACTCTCCCACCAAGGTGTCATTCAACAGTGGATAGCCGATGCACGAATATCTATTGAACAAGCTCGCCTCCTAGTCCTTAAGTGCGCCTGGATGATCGACACTGTCGGAGCCAAGGAGGCTCGTAGGGAAGTCGCTGCTATCAAGGTAGCCATTCCGAGAATGGCTGAAGCCGTTATTGACCATGCCATTCAAGTGCATGGTGGGGCTGGAGTCAGCCAAGATACCGTCCTGCCTTTTCTTTACACCGGTGTTCGATCTTTGCGAATTGTCGATGGGCCAGACGAAGTGCACATCCGAGATATTGCTCGTATGGAATTGAAAGCAAAGTCCTCCAGCAATTGAACGACCTTACTGAAGTCCGCGGCGAAGACTCCTTCGATGTTGAGATGCTTCATGTTTGGTTAAAACATTTAGTCCCTGAACTATCTTCTCTTCCAAAAGTAATGCAATTCCGAAGCGGAGCATCCAACCTCACTTATCTCTTGCAATATCCCGATCGGGATTTAGTTCTGCGTCGCCCTCCATTCGGAGTAAAGGCTGCCTCGGCTCATGACATGCGCCGCGAAGTTTTGATACAAAGTCAGTTGCAGCCTTACTTTCCCTATGTCCCCAGCATCATTGGTTTCAGTGACGATCCGGCAATCATGAATTCCGACTTCTATGTGATGGAACGGGTAAAAGGAACTATTTTGCGCCGGGATCTGCCGGCGGGAACCTTATTGTCTGCTGATCGGGCCAGCGCCATTGGAGCTTCAATGATCCAAGGTTGGGTTGATCTGCATTCTGTCGATGCGTCAATTCTCAAGGTATTCAATAAAGGCGATGGCTACGTCAAACGACAGGTTGATGGATGGAGCAAGCGATATCGATCCGCTCTTACGGATGACGTTCCCGATGGTGAGGATGTGATGAAGTGGCTAGATGGTCACCAGCCCTCGGACGTGAATCATTGCATTATTCATGGCGATTGGAGATTGGACAATCTCGTACTTGACATTGATGAAGCCAAATTGGTCGGTGTTCTTGATTGGGAACTGGCAACCGTTGGCGATCCTTTGATGGATCTGGGTGCCAGCCTTGCTTATTGGATCAATGCTGACGATCCCATTGAATTTGCCAATCTGCGCCGGCAACCCAGCAATATGCCGGGCATGCCCACGAGAGATCAGATTGTTGAGCGATATGTAGAACTATCGGGCATTGGATGTGACGACTTCACATTCTATGAAATATTCGGCCTCTTTCGCTTGAGCGTCATCATTCAGCAAATCTGGATTCGATACCGACTGGGACAAACCACCAATCACGCCTTCGCCGATTTTGGAAGTGCAGTCACGGTACTGATTGATCGAGCTAGGAGTCTGATGAAATGAGAGCCGGCCGTTTAACAGTATCTACTCGTTCTTTTGCAATAGTCGACATACCCATTCCGACGCCACAGGGGAACGAAGTTCTGATCAAAGTCATGGCTGCTGGGGTTTGTCTCTCTGATGTTCACTTCTTAGACGGAACTCTCATATCGGGTTCCCTGAAGTCCGATGTTGTCACCTTGGGTCATGAGGTGGCAGGTGTCATAGAAGAGATTGGATCATCGATAACAGACTTTCATGTGGGCGATCATGTGGTCATGGTTGCAGGCATCCGCGATAGCGACGGAAGGCTACGCACTCAAGGATTTGACTATGACGGTGGATTCGCTGACTACGTCATATGTCACGCCGATAATCTCGTTCCCATTCCCGAATCAATTTCCTTTGAGCAGGCTTGCATTATTCCCGACGCAGTATCAACTCCCTGGGCAGCAATAACTCATACGGCGAAAATGCAGAGCCAGCAAAGCGCAGTTGTTTTCGGCATTGGTGGCTTGGGATTCCACGCGGTTCAACTTCTCAAAATTATTGGTTGCTCGGTAATTGCAGTCGACCCATCTGAATTTGCCCGCAACCGCGCCTTGATGGTCGGCGCCGATTTTGCCTTTGACTCCACTGATTCAGATCTGATTGCCAAGGTCAGGTCGGTAACCGCTGGGGCGGGAGTCAACGCTGCATTTGATTTTGCTGGAGTTGCTTCAGTGCGTAAACCTGCGCTGTCAATGCTGGCCGAGGGCGGAAAATTGGTAATCGTTGGAATAGCAAACGAGCCCATAACCATCCCTAGCGATATGGCGTTCGCGTACCGGAGAACACAACTCCTCGGCCACTATGGCTCAGAGAAATCTCACACACAGGAAGTCATTCAGATGGTCAGTGACGGAATCCTGAATCTCTCGGCCTCGATCTCACAAATTTTGCCGCTGGAGCAAGCATTTGAAGCCTTGACCGCACTGCGGGAGAAAATTGGAGACCCAATCCGCATTGTGCTTAAACCTTAAACTCGCCCGCTCTACTTCTTGAGCCAGTAATCATTAATGTACTTCTCGCCCTCATCGCAGAAGAAGGTGACGACGGTTTCAAGGTTAAAGTCTCTTTTTAATTGCAACGCGGCCAACATATGAGCCCCGGAAGAAGGGCCAACAAATATTCCATGCTTGCGCGCAAGTCTGCGCATCTCTTCGATTGCATCGTGAGAGTGAATGTGGATAAAGCCATCTACTTCACTCTTGTGACGAGCAATGATTCCAGGAACAAAACCATCCGAAATTCCCTCGATGAGGTGCTTAGCTACTTCTCCGCAAGCGATTGTGCAGGATTCGGAGGGCTCAAGTGCGTAGCTCTTGCATTCTGAATTCACTTCTTTAAATGCTTGACCCACACCAATTAGCGTCCCGCCAGTACCGACTCCCCCGACAACAAGATCTGGTCTGGTGGGCAATTCTCGCAGGATTTCTTGGCCAAGCCAGTCGTGGTTTTCAATAACGTTCCACTCATTATCGAACTGCTGTGGTGCAAAATATCCTTGCTGACTTCCGATTCGTCGAACTTCATCCAACGCGTTGTTGACGTGGAAATCTCCCAGCGTCCGCACTTCGGCCCCAAAAGCTTCAGATATCGCAGTACGTTCCTGACTCAAACCTTCTGGCATGACAACCAACATTTTGTAACCTTTGACAGCGGCAACCATGCTCATGGCATTTCCTGTATTGCCACTGCTCGCCTCAACGATGGTATCTCCCGGTTTAAGCAAGCCCTCGGCCTCGGCTCGCTCGATCATGTATTTTGCAATACGTGCTTTGATCGATCCGGATGGATTGAGATATTCCATTTTCACCCAAATGCCATCAATATTGATGAGTGGGGTATTGCCGATTGCGTCAAGAATGGTTTTCACATGAAGCAAGTTAGCAAGGAAACCTAACTAAGTGAAGGAACTAACCCCTGGGAATCACTTCGTGAAATCAGCGAGAACAATCTTTTTCATTCCACGCATCGCTTGCCACGCGTATTGCGCCTTTTCAGGATCTGGATCGCTCATAAAATCATTCATTTGAAGCGGAATGATTTGCCAGCTCACTCCCCATTTATCTTTACACCAGCCACAATTCCCAGGCTGACCCTCTTTAGTGAGGGCATCCCACAATCGGTCAGTCTCTTCCTGTCCATCGCAGCTAATTGCCAACGAAATCGAATTATTAAAAGTTTCGCCACCAGGAACGCACATTCCTACAAGATCATGGCCATAGACGCTGAACTCGGCAGTAAATAACGCCTCGCCCATGCGATTCTCGCCTTTAACAACAACCTCTTTAAAAGTTTCTTTGTAAAAGTTCAAAGCGCCTTCTAAATCTGCGGGGTACCAAAGGAACGTTTTAAGAGAGGAAGATTGAGTCATCGATTTATCCATTCATCTTTTAGCGTTGCGTAGATCAGGGTATCTGTCCATTCGCCCTTGAAGAATTCCTCTTCTTTAAATTCAGCTTCCTTGCGCAAACCTAACCTTTTAACCAAATTCTCCGACGCAGAATTTCGAATATCCAGATGAGCGTAAACTCGCCGAAACTTTCCGGTGCTAAAGAGATAATCAATCGCAGCGGCACTTGCCTCGGTTGCATATCCATGCCCAGAATAATTGGGGTTTAGTACATAGCCGAATTCCGCTGTCTGATTCTCTTTACTTTTATACATCAAGGAGATCTGGCCTATCACTTTGTTTAAGCCAGGAAGAACTATCCCAAGTAGAGCGTAATCTCCCTCAAAATCCAATTTACTGGCAGCAGAGGCTTTCGCCAGCGCCTCGACGACCTGCTCATAAGTGCGCACTGGCCAAGGAATATATGTCACAACTTCTGCAACCGATTGATACTCGAAGAGATCATCGGCGTCGGCGAGAGAAAGCGGGCGAAGAATGAGTCTTTTTGTGGTCAATCTAAAGTCCGGAGAATTTATCGCCATTGCTGAATATGAGCCAGTGCATTAGCGAAGATCAAGTCCGCGTCGTAATCCATTGTGGCGACGTGATAGCTGTTAGTCATCTCGATGCGTTGCTTCTCTTTGGTACCGATCCCCGACATGATGATGTCGCTGTTGGATATCGGCAAGACATGGTCATCGACGGAATGGAATAACAGAGTTGGGGCGGTAATTTTTCCGAGATTGGCTTTGGTGGCCTTCAGCATTTTGTTCAATTGGATGACGCCCTTTGTAGGCAGCACGTCATAACCCCATTCGGTGACATCTGGTTTCTTTATGTCATCGCCGACAGAGGGCATGCCTGGTTTTAACATAGCCAAGATTGGCGCGAATTTAATTTGCAGCCCGGGGATGTGGATCATGGGATTCACGAGCACTAGTCCATCGACAGCATGGTTTTCAGCCACGTTGAGAGTTGTGCAGCCGCCCATAGACAAACCGAAAATGAATACTTTCGAACAAGTTCTACGAAGGTCTTGCAGGTCCTTGACGACGCGATCAGGCCATTCATTCCAGGAAACCTTGTTCAAGTCTTGCCATTGTGTGCCGTGGCCAGGCAACCTCGGTACACGAACCGAATAGCCGTGTTCGACTAAGTTGTGGGCCCACGGGCGCATCGATGCTGGCGAACCAGTAAAACCATGAACCAAGACAATGCCTATATGAGCATTTTCCCCTCGCCCATCAAATGCAAAATCGGAGAGCCAACCTTCGGGAGCGTTTTCAGTAGCCATTAAAAAAGCCTATTGGCTCCGATAGGTATGTGTCACCACTCTGGCGTACGGTTTCTCTCATGTCCACCACGCGAGAATGGCAACCGTCATTCGATGATTTGGGCAGATCGCTCCAAGACATCACCTTCGTCGTAGTGGATCTGGAAACCACCGGGGCATCCGTTCGAGATGGCAGCGCCATCACCGAAATCGGCGCGGTAAAAGTTCGTGGTGGGCAAATAATTCAAGAATTCCAGACTTTTGTTAACCCCAATTCGCCGATCCCTGCCTTTATTACCGTTCTCACCGGCATAACTGACGCCATGGTTCTCCACGCCCCGCTTATCGCAGAAGCCTTCCCGACTTTCCTTGAGTTCTGCGGCTCTAAAGAGGAAACCGCACTGGTCGCCCACAACGCACCTTTTGATGTTGGATTTCTCAAGGGTGCTGCAGCTCAATTGGGCTATACCTGGCCCAACTTCCCGGTCCTGGATACTGCTCGCATTGCTCGCCTCATTCTCTCTAAAGAAGAAGTCCGAGATTGCAAACTTGGAACCCTCGCTAGATTCTTCAACACAGTTGTCACACCAAATCACCGGGCTTTAGATGATGCTCAAGCCACAGTAGATGTTTTGCATGGACTATTTGGGCGCCTCGGCTCCATGGGAATTTCTTCGCTGGAGGATCTTCAAGGATTTACCAATCGCGTAACTCCAGAACAGCGCAAGAAGAAACATCTTGCTGACGGCATTCCCGCAGTTCCTGGAGTCTACATTTTTCGCGACCGCAATAACGAAGCGCTCTACATTGGCACTTCCCGCAATTTACGTTCACGGGTACGTAACTACTTCGGGTCTGGTGAAACGAGGCGACGAATTCGCGACATGGTGAGCCTTGCAGAAAGAGTTGATGTCATTCCGTGCGCGACCATCTTGGAAGCACAAATACGCGAACTCAGACTTATCTCCGAGAAACAACCACGTTTTAATCGCAGATCAAGGCAACAAGAGAAAGCGATCTGGCTGAAATTGACAGAGGAATCCTTCCCCAGGCTTTCTGCGGTAAGGGGTTCTTCATCGCTTTCCGAACAGTCAGGTTGGGCCGGACCATTTAATGGGTTGCAAGAAGCGCAATACGCGATGGAGGCTATTCATGAAGTAGTGCCCTTGCGCCAGTGCACCAAAAAAATTACAGCCCGGAGCATTCCAAAGGACACCTCATGTGCATTGCTCGATATGGGAAAGTGCGGCGCACCTTGCATTGGCCTGCAAGACGCTGAGGCATATTCACAACACACGATGAACGCGCGCGAACTATTGCACGTCAATAGTTCTCACATCGAAGCACATCTCTCCCAACGGATGCACGATTTGGCACAGATGGAGAGATTTGAAGAAGCCGGCGAATTTCGAAATCGCCTTAGTTCCTTCACAAAAGGTGCCTCTCGAGCTCAACGAATACGCGCCCTGGCAAATATCGCTCATCTCGTTGCAGCCACGCCCACATCAGATAATAGGTGGGAGTTCATTTGCATTCGCTTTGGCAGACTTGCCGCCAGCGCTTCAGCCAAAAATAATTCGGCAATTCAAGAAGTACTTGCCTCTTTGACATTGACCGCCGAGGTCGTAGTTCCCAGCCATGAAGTATTGCCCGCTTCGTCTTACGAAGAAATTGAAAAACTTCTTGGTTACCTCGAAACTCCTGGGGTCCGATTGGTCGAACTTGAGGGCCAGTGGGCGCTGCCAATTTTTGGATCCGGGAATATGCATACTCAATTTCGCGAACAGAGAAGTGCATGGGAAGGTGCTATTCCACTGGAGTAGCGGCCAATTTCTGAGATAGTTCTATCCAATTTTTCAATAGTTTCTTGGCAGCGCCAGAATCAATAGCTTGTGAGGCCCTGACCAGACCGTTCGCAAATTGCTGTTCGACACTCAAGGAGAAATCGGCCTTAAAAGCTGCGATCGAAGCGGCGGCGTTGAGCAATACTGCATCGCGACGCGCACTCTGTTCGCCATCAAAGATTGAATGTAAGACATTGGCATTGAACTTTGGATCGCCACCCACGATTTCAGAAATTGGCGAAAAGTTAATTCCGATATTACGTGGATCAAAAGTTTCGGTTCGCATTTTGCCGTCATTAATCTGGATCACCGTGGAGGTGGTGGAAATCGATATCTCATCCAATCCATCATCGCCGCGGAAGAGGAATCCTTCACAACCTCTATCGGCCAAAACTTTTGCCATAATCGGGAGCATCCGTTCACTAGCCACTCCGATGGCAACAACATTTGACTTTGCCGGATTTGATAGCGGACCTAAAATATTGAAAACCGTAGGCGTCCCTAATTCCTTACGTGCAGGCGCTGCAAATCTCATCGCTGGGTGAAACTTTGGCGCAAAGCAGAAACCGATACCGATGCGACGAACACACTCCTCGACTTGCGGGCCATCTAAAGTGATGACAACGCCTAGTTCCTCTAAAAGGTCGGCCGAGCCAGCCAAAGAAGTGGCTGCTCGATTTCCGTGTTTCACGACGCGAGTTCCGGCCGCCGCGGTAACGATGCAAGCAGTCGTAGAAATATTGATGGTGTTAGCCCCATCTCCCCCGGTTCCGACAATGTCCAAGGATCGCTCGGGGATGGAAATTGGGGCGGCGAATGCAAACATTTGCTCGATCATGGCTGAAATTTCGGATGCGCTCTCTCCTTTGGCCTTGTAAGCCAAAAGAAATGCCTTGATCTCTTCAGTGCTTGCTCCCCCGGCCAGGATCGTTCCCATAGCCCAGTGGATTTGTTCTCTTGAGAGAAGTTCTAGCCGACCCAACTGGGCCAGGACTTGTGCCCATCTCGCTTCATGGGAGAGGCCGTCCAGGGAAGTGTTCAATAGATTCGAGAATTAATGAAGAGCCAGGCGCAGGCGTAATAAGGCTGCCGCGCGATCGGCCAGGGTGAAGGGATCGATGGGGTGGATCACGACGTCATCGGCTCGGGACCACGAGGCCAGCCAGGCATCTTCAGGACGGCCAGTTATTAGCAAAACCGGGGGGCATTGGAAAACTTCGTCCTTGAGCTGGCGGGCGATGCCCATTCCGCCTTCTGGAACGGATTCGCCATCCAAGATAAAGAGGGCCACAGGCTTTCCGGCATCGACATATTGAAAGAGAGCAGGCCCAGTCGCAAACTCCACGATCTGATGGCTCCCGAGGTCACTTGCCACTTTTTTACCTAAGGCGGCGATAGCGCTGGCTCGAACGCTCTGGTCGTCGGAATACACAACGATTACTGGGGTGCTCATGGCTGGCAAGTCTAGCCAACCATGAGCCCCTTCCCAGCCCCTGATGGTGAATAAATAACCAATATTCCACCGCACATCTGCCGTGATTAGTGTCACGACTCCCCGAGGCAGGCTCGGGGGCGTTAGGTCCTATTTGCGGTGAAAATCAGGAATAATGCGCGCGTGACCACAGTGGCAGCAACCCCAGGAAAAGTGACCAGGCCAAACCTCGTCGCCGTCGGAACCATCGTCTGGCTCGCCAGCGAACTTATGTTCTTTGCAGCGCTCTTTGCAATGTACTTCACAACGCGCGCCGTTCAAGGGCCAAAGGTCTGGTTGGCTTCAACCGGAATGTTGAACGTGCGTTTCGCCGCCATCAACACCACCGTGCTGGTGCTTTCATCAGTGACCTGCCAGTTCGGCGTATTCGCAGCCGAGCGTTTTCAAGCCCGGCGCACAGGGAAGCTTTTTCAGTTTTCTAAATGGGGAATGCGCGAATGGTTTGCTCTCACTTTCTTAATGGGGGCTTTCTTCATTGGTGGACAGGTGTACGAGTACGCCAACCTGGTTCACGAAGGTCTATCACTGTCATCCCGAGCCTACGGTTCGGTTTTCTACATCACTACTGGCTTCCACGGTCTGCACGTAACTGGCGGATTAATCGCCTTCCTCATTGTTCTCTTGCGCGTATATAAGGCTAAAAAATTCGGTCACAAACAAGCGACCACGGCAATTGTTGTTTCGTATTACTGGCACTTCGTCGATATCGTCTGGATCGCGCTCTTCTCGGCGATCTACCTCATCAAGTGAGATTGGGCTACTAAAGAAGAATGAAACGACTCTCACGTTATCGCCGACATAAATTTGCTGCACCAGCACTTATTGTCGCAGCCCTGATTTCGATCGGAACAACTTTCTCGATCGCCAGCGCTCTTCCCAGCCAACAACGCATGGAATCAACTGCCCAGACCACGCAGATCGCCGAAGGTAAGCAAATTTTTGCACGCGGTTGTTCTTCGTGTCATGGACTTAACGCCGAAGGCGGTTCTATCGCGCCTTCACTCATTGGCGTCGGCGCTGCTTCAGTAGATTTCCAAGTCGGAACTGGACGTATGCCTATGGCAGATATGAGCCAACAGGCTATGGCCAAAAAACCGATATACAACGAAGAGGAAACAGCGGCCCTTGCAGCCTACGTCGCTTCCCTGGCGCCCGGTCCTGCTGCGGTCACAAACGATCAACTGACATGGGAACGTGATGGCAATACCGCCCAAGGTGGCGAACTTTTCCGCACTAACTGCGCCATGTGCCACAACTTTGCCGCCCAAGGTGGCGCACTGACCAACGGTAAGTACGCGCCTTCCCTTATGGGCACAGAAGCAAACAAAATTTATGAAGCGATGATCACCGGACCACAATCAATGCCGGTCTTTTCGGACAAGACAATTACCCCTGAAGAAAAGTTGTCCATTATCAAGTGGATCAAAGCAGCACAGAAAGAGCCAGGTCTAGGCGGTGCATCACTCGGTCGGGTAGGACCAGTAACTGAAGGATTGTTAGGTTGGACTCTCGGACTTGGACTCCTCATAGGAGTCGCAGTCTGGTTAGCATCGAAGGCGAGATAGTTGTGAACCACGAACTCGAAAAATTTTCCGACCCAGGGCTTCCAGAGCATGTCCACCGTAATGCTGATGTAGATCCCATCGCGGAAAAGCGTGCTGAGCAGCAAGTGGCAATCCTCTTCGTTCTCTCAGCACTGGGAACGGTCCTGCTCATCGGTTCTTATATCTTTATTAAGCCATCGTCTTTTATTTACCTACCCGTTCTCGGTGATACCAATACCCAACAGCTCCTTCTCGGTGTTGGAATGGCTATGTCTCTCTTTTTCATTGGAATGGGCGCTGTTCAATGGGCGCGTAAGTTGATGTCAGACACTGAAGTAATCGCTGAGCGTCACGAATTCCGATCCCCAGATGAAGATCGTGCTGATTTTGTCGCAACAGTAAAAGAGCAGGCCGCTCTTGCTGATGTTGGCCGCCGCACCTTGATCAAGCGTTCACTCGGTTTGGCTTTGGGTCTAGCCGGACTTTCTCCTCTAATTTTGTTGCGCGATCTTGGTCCACTCCCTAAAAAAGAGTTCGACACGACCGATTGGAAAAAAGGTACGCGATTGGTTACTGATCCAGGCGATCGCCCCATCAAACCTTCCGATCTTGAAGTTGGTGCCGTAGCTCAGGTTCTCCCCGAACTTTCCGGTGGAGTTGTCAGATCCCTTGAGAATATTGGCAAAGACGCCGTGCTTCTGATTCGTCTCCGTCCAGAAGAATTTAACTTGGATGCCGAACGACTTTCCTGGACCCATGAAGGCATCATCGCTTTTTCGAAAATTTGCTCGCATATGGGTTGCGCTGTAGCGCTCTACGAACAGCAGACAAAACACTTGCTCTGCCCATGCCACCAGTCGACATTTGATGTTACGAGAGCTGCCAAAGTTATTTTTGGACCAGCAGCTCGCCCACTTCCACAATTGGCAATCACGATTGATGCTGACGGATACCTTGTGGCACAACAACCATTCACCGAACCTGTCGGACCAAGTTTCTGGGAGCGCTCCTCATGACCAATAAAGAACGCATCGCAGGCAACGTCGCTGGTTACGTCGATGACCGTACTGGCGCTGCCAAATGGTTGAAGAAGAACCTCACCAAAGTTTTCCCCGACCATTGGTCTTTTATGTTGGGCGAAATAGCGCTTTACTCCTTCATCATCTTGCTGCTCTCGGGAACCTTCCTTACCTTCTGGTTTGATCCTTCCCAACGCGATGTGATTTACAATGGCTCGTACGCTCCGCTCTCCCATGTGCAGATGTCTGCTGCCTATGCCTCCACTTTGCATATCTCTTTTGATGTTCGCGGTGGACTTCTTATGCGTCAGATTCATCACTGGGCAGCTCTTATTTTCATGACAGCGATCGTTGTCCACTTATTGCGCGTCTTCTTCACTGGCGCTTTCCGAAAGCCACGTGAATTTAACTGGTTGATCGGTGTTGGGCTTCTGACTTTGGGAATCGTCGAAGGTTTCCTCGGTTACTCACTTCCAGATGATTTGCTCTCCGGCACCGGAATTCGCATCGCTGAAGCAATCATCCAAGCAATCCCCGTAGTCGGCTCCTACCTTTCCTTCTTCGCCTTCGGTGGTCCCTTCCCAGGACACGTCTTTATTCCGCGCATTTACATGGTTCATATCTTGCTTCTCCCTGGAATTTTCTTGGCTTTGATTACCATCCACCTGATGTTGGTCTGGTACCAGAAGCACACCCAATATCCAGGCCCAGGGCGCACCGAGAAGAATGTTGTTGGATATCCACTTATGCCCGTCTACATGGCTAAGGCTGGCGGCTTCTTCTTTATCGTCTTCGGAGTTACTGCCTTCCTGGGCGGAGTCGCCTCGATCAACCCGATTTGGCTCTACGGGCCATATACGCCGGGGCAGATATCTGCCGGCTCTCAGCCTGACTGGTATATGGGTTGGCTCGATGGCTTGGTCCGTATGTCACCACCGATCGAAACCCACGCCTTCGGACACACTATTTCTTGGAACATCTTGATCCCAGGTTTAATCATTCCCGGAATTCTTTTCACCGGCATGGCGCTCTATCCCTTTATCGAGAGCTGGATAACAGGTGACAAGCGCGAGCATCACTTGCTCGATCGTCCTCGAAACGTTCCGAACCGAACTGCGCTTGGAATAATGTCTTTGACCTTCATGCTGATCTCATTGATTAACGGTGGTAACGACATCATTGCAACGCACTTTCATCTGACCATTAATGGCATTATGTGGTTCACCCGCATTGGGCTCTTTACAATCCCTCCGATTGCTTTTGTAATCACCAAGCGCATTTGTCTCTCCTTGCAACGCGCAGATCGCGATCTTGTCCTCCATGGGCGAGAAACTGGTCGTCTCGTGATGACACCCGCTGGCGAATTCATCGAAGTTCACGAGCCAATCTCTGCCGCTAAGGCTTGGACGCTTACCCAACACTTGCAAGACCCAGCTCTTGCCATACCGAACGTGGATGAGCACGGCGTACGCAATCCTGCCGGCATTAAAGGACGAATTCGCGCTCGTTGGAGTACTGCAAATGCCGAACAGATTCCTGCCGCCACCGTCACAGAGCGTAAAGAGCTCGAGGATGGACATCACTAATTTGGTCTCAACTTCTTCATGACTATACGTTCTGCAACACCTGCCGACATTCCCACAATGTTGGAACTCATTCATGCACTCGCAGTTTATGAAAAGGCACCTGAGGAAGTTCTGATCACCGCAGAGCAGATTCAATCGCATTTTTTTGGGGATGCTCCCAGGGTTTTCTGCGAAATTGTCGAAGATGACGACCAGATCGCGGGGTTCGCCATCTGGTTTCTCAATTACTCAACCTGGTTAGGTGTCCACGGAATCTACCTAGAAGACCTCTTTGTGAAACCAGAATATCGCGGAAAAGGTCACGGTAAAGCTCTCTTGCAACATCTTGCTGCCAAATGCGTTGAGAATGGCTACGGGAGATTTCAATGGTGGGTTTTGGACTGGAATAGCCCATCGATAGAGTTTTATCGCTCACTTGGCGCAGTCGCCATGGATGAATGGACTATCTATCGCGTTTCCGGTGATCCCCTGGCTCAGTTGGGCTCATCCGGGGAAAAATAACTTAAGAATCTTCCGCCAGTTTCTTCAACCGCACCAGCGTTTTTAAAATGGCTTTTTGATTATTGGAATAAGCATTGAGTCGTCGCAACCACCATTGTGAAATCGAAGGCCGGCCATCAAAGAATTCCGTGACCAAAGTGTGCTCGCCGTCAATTGGGGTCAATTGATACCGCCAGATATGCCTGCCAAAGTGGCGCCAGGCAATGCTTTTTGACTCTTCGAATTCAATGACAGTATTAGTAATACGGTATGGCACTTTGATCTTCATCATCATTCCGAATTTGGCACCGAGCGCCAGGCGCTCAGGGCCGGTTATGTTGCTACCAACCGTGTGTGACCCATCGAAATCTGCGTGCCGGCGTGGATGCGCCAAGAGTTCAAATATCGTCTCTGCCGAGGCATCAATAACTATGCTGCCAGCCTTCAACCGATCAATGCCAGTATCAATGAGATCCGAGCGAAGATCTCCCATCTCGATTTAGTGGGTAACCAGCGAGTCAGAAGGTCCTTCGTATTCAAGAACAAATCCAACAATACTAATGATGAGTGCGCCCGCAGCGATCAGAGTTAGCCACCAACCGATAAGCAACCCAAGGCCGGCGCCTACAAAGGAAAGAGCGATGGGAAGAGGCCACCAGGAATGTGGAGAATAGAAACCGAGCTCCCCAGCGCCATCAGCAATTTCACCGGCGGCGTTGTCCTCGGGCAAGATGCCTCCAGAACGTTTGGCTGAAAACCAAAAGTAGTACCCAATGAGCAAAGCCAGACCCGAACTGAGAGCGATAGCCGTAATACCTACTGGTTCACCGCCGAGCTGCCAATAGATGACAGACATAATCGCGTAGAAAACCGCGAGACCTGCAAATAGTCGCCAGCCAGCTTTCACGGTTAGTGCCCTCCATCGGTATGTGCCATGTGCGGATAATGCAGATCAAATGCCGGACGCTCACTGCGAATACGCGGAATCGAAATAAAATTGTGTCGCGGAGGTGGGCAAGAAGTCGCCCATTCCAGAGATGCGCCGTATCCCCAAGGATCATCAACGGTCACCTTTGGGCTATTTCTCGAAATCCAAATGTTGATCATGAATGGAATCATGGAAAGCGCCAGAAGGAATGAACCAACCGTTGAAATCATATTCATGGTTGTAAAGCCGTCCGTGGACAGGTAATCCGCATAACGTCGCGGCATACCTTTAATTCCTAGCCAGTGTTGGATCAAGAAAGTCATATGGAATCCGAAGAAGAGCGTCCAGAAGTGAATTTTTCCGAGACGTTCATTGAGCATGTGCCCGGTCATCTTGGGCCACCAGAAATAGAAGCCAGCAAACATGGCGAAAACAACAGTTCCGAAGAGAACGTAATGGAAGTGCGCAACCACAAAGTAGGAAGCCGATACTGCAAAGTCCATAGGTGGGCTTGCCAGAATGATTCCGGTCAGGCCACCGAAGAGGAAGGTGACGAGAAAGCCAAGAACGAAGAGCATCGGTGTTTCAAATGTCAGCGAACCACGCCACATTGTGCCGATCCAGTTAAAGAACTTCACGCCCGTTGGGACACCGATCAAGAAGGTCATGAACGAGAAGAAGGGCAGCAAAACTTGTCCGGTCGCGAAAAGGTGATGCGCCCAAACTGAAACTGACAGTGCTGAAATAGCAATCGTTGCCGCAATAAGCCCTTTGTAGCCAAAGACTGGTTTACGACTAAAGACTGGCAAGATTTCGGTCGCGATTCCAAAGAATGGAAGAGCAAGGATATAAACCTCGGGATGACCGAAGAACCAGAAGAGATGTTGCCACAGCATGGCTCCGCCGTTTGCCGGGTCGAAGATATGCGAACCGAAGAGTCGATCCGACTCCAAACCAAAGAAAGCAGCTGCAAGTGGTGGGAAGGCAAGTAGAACCAAAATTGATGTGAGAAGAACGTTCCAGGAGAAGATAGACATACGGAACATCGTCATTCCAGGAGCTCGCATTGTAAAAATCGTGGTGATGAAGTTGACGCCACCGAGAATTGTTCCGACGCCACCTATGGCAAGACCTATAACCCAAAGATCGCCGCCGATTCCGGGGGAATATTGAGAGTTGGCAAGTGGAGCATATGCAGTCCAACCGAAAGAAGCTGCTCCGCCAGGGCTAAGGAAGCCAGCAAATGCCATTAGTCCGCCGAATAGGTAGAGCCAATATGAGAGCATGTTCAGACGCGGGAAAGCCACGTCGGCAGCTCCAATTTGCAAAGGCATGATGACGTTGGCAAAACCTACAAAGAGTGGCGTTGCAAACATCAGCAACATAATCGTTCCGTGCATCGTAAATATTTGGTTGTATTGCTCGGTGCTGAGGAACTGCAATCCTGGCCGAGCTAATTCAGTTCGAAGCAATAGAGCTAGAACTCCACCCACCAAGAACCAGATAAAAGAAGTTATTAAATAGAGATAGCCGATGGTCTTATGGTCCGTTGAAGTAATCCACTTTACAAAGAGGCGACCTTTCGAGGTCGGCGCCTTCTGGGTGAGGGTCTTCGTAATAACTGGCTCTGCGTAAGTCGTCATCGATTAGGCCACCTTTAGTGAATTGAGATAATCCTGATACTGCGCTGGCGTCACAACTTTAACTTTGAAGAGCATCTGAGAGTGGTCTCGACCGCATAAAATGTTGCAGCGCCCGGGGTACTCGCCGATCTTGTTAGCTGAAAATTCCAAATGGTTTTCGACGTGCGGCAGAGTTTCCATCTGAATCATAAACGCCGGGATCCAGAAACCATGCACTACGTCAGAGGCAGTAAGCGTAAATCGCACTCGTTCACCTTGAGGCAAAACCAAGACGGGCGGCTTTGCGGGCGTGCCAGTAACGGTGACGTTGGGTCCAGTACCCGCATCGTCATAAGTAAACTGCCAAGACCATTGGATAGCGTTGACGTGAATGCTGTGCTTGATCTGCGAAACCGGAGTCAGCTTGGTGATACGAGATTCATCGCGCGCTGTGTAGGCAAAGAGCACCGCCACGATGATGAAGGGAATCAGTGTGTAGGCAACTTCAGTGGGCACGTTGTAACGCGTCTGCTTGGGGAATTCCTCGCTCTTTTTGCGGTGGAAGAAGACTGGCCAAAGAATCAGAACCAAGGTCAGCAAGCCAACTACGCCCGCTGTGATCCAGGCTCCTTGCCATAAGGTCAGAGAAGTATCGTTGACGCTCGACAACCCTTTGTCATAACCCAATCCAGAAAGATTGGAAGAGGAGCATGACGAGAGTGCGGCAACAGCGGCTGAGACCAAAAAGGCAGACGTCATTCCCCGTTTAAATT
The DNA here is from genome assembly GCA_037142435.1 of Actinomycetes bacterium. Lineage (GTDB taxonomy): Bacteria > Actinomycetota > Actinomycetes > Nanopelagicales > Nanopelagicaceae > CAIMZW01. Next base: position 20,998 of record JBAXAO010000010.1, read on the forward strand.
GCATGGCGCAAGGATACTTGGCGAATTGTCCAGTTCGCATCAGCCACTCGCTCGGGGTAACGTTCTAAGCGTGGTTCCTATCACAGCCCGATTCCAGGCCGAATCCGCCCTCCATCCGGCGGCTCGCGCCTTATTGCTAGAGATTTTCGATCAGGGCTGGGCCGAACCTCGAAAACTTCACCTGGAGTCCCGTCGAGCCGCAATATTGCTCCAGGAGGCCAAGGAGTCGATTGCCGCGGATTTGGATCTATCCCCCACCGAAGTCCATTTCTTAGGCGAAATCACTCTAGGTTTTCAATTAGGAATCATGGGTTTGATCCAGCCAGAGACTCGAATGGTTCATTCCAGCATTGATCGAGCAGAAGTATTGGCGATTGCCTCCCAATTCCCCAGTTCGGTGGAAATGGAGGTCTCAAATTCTGGGGTGGTCGCTTTACCCGAGCTTCGCCCCAGCGATTTATTAATCTGGCAATATGTCAATGCAGAGACTGGCTTGATTCGCACAATGCCCATCGAACTGGTGGAGTTTTCGGGCCGAGTATTTGTTGATCACACCGCATACCCAACCCAGGCACCGGCGATTGCGTCCTGGTCGAGCGCTTTATGGGATTCCTCTTCCTGGAGTGGGCCTAACGGTCTTTCGATTTTTGCTTTAAGAACCGGTGCCAAAGGTTGGCGAAACCCGTTCCCACATCTTCAACAATCCGTCGTTCCCTCTGGCTTTTCCCTACCTTTAGCGTTGGCGAGTGCTGTTGCCCTGCGTCACTGGCGCAGCGATGAGGAAGTTAACAAAACCAAAATTACGAAATTGGCCACAAGGATTAGGGCTTTCATTTCAGAGAACATCCCTGACACAGACATGATCGAAGAGCAATGGAACAGTTGGTCTGCAATTGTTTCGCTCTCCTTTCTCTACATCGACGCCGAACGTCTGCAATCAGATTTAGCCGACGAGGGATTTACTGTTGATTCGGGCTCGGCTTGCACATCGGCCAATCTAGAAGCCAGCCATGTCCTTAAAGCAATGGGGTTGTTGTCGCAAGGAAATATCCGATTACGTCTACATCATGATGTGACGGCAACCGAGATCGATGTTTTTCTGCCAGTTCTCAAACGACTAGTTGAAAAGCAGCGACAATAAATGTCAGGCGAGATCGTAGACGCACGAGGAAAGCGCTGCCCGCTACCTATAATCGAATTAGCTCAGGCTTTAAAAATCATAAACATCGGTGAATCACTCACTTTGTTAAGCGATGATCCTGCAACTGTCGCAGACCTCACCGCATGGGCGCGAATGACTAGAAACGAAGTTGAACAAGAAGGGGATTTCGAGTTTTTGGTTACAAGGCTTAATTAACCAACGAGGTGCGGCTTAATCTTTCCTTGGATTTCGGCGCGAGCGTGTTCACCATAAGCAATTTCGAATCGGGTAAGAAATTCCCCTTCGTCGAAGCGATACTCCTGAGTTCCCTTAGTTTCGAGGCAATAAGTGGCCAACATCGAGCCCAATTGGGCGCACCGTTCGTGACCGAAGCCCCATGAGAGCCCGGCAATAAAACCTGATCTAAAACTGTCGCCAATACCTGTGGGGTCGACTTTTCCGCGTTCTTGCGGAACCACGACTTCAATATTGGATTTACCATGTTCTTCAACTCGAACTCCATCAGAACCTAGAGTGATAACGCGCACCTTCACTCGATCCATAAGTTCTGAGTCACTCCAGCCGGTCTTCTGTAGCGCCAGCGCTAATTCATATTCATTGAGAAAGAGATAGGTGGCACCGTCAACAAGCAATTTAATTTCTTCCCCACTCATGCGAGCCAACTGCTGTGATGGATCGGCGGCAAAAGGGATCTGCATAGAACGAGCCGTTTCCGAATGGCGAATCATGGCTTCAGGATCATCGGGGGAAATTACGAGAAGATCGAACTTTCCAACTTTGTCGATGATAGGGCCAAGTTCAATTTCTCGAGCTTCACTCATGGCACCTGGAAAGAAGGAAGCGATCTGATTCAGATCATCATCTGTTGTCACCATGAAAGTGGCGGTAAAGAGATTTTGAGAGATGAGAACATGCGAAGTATCTACGCCGTGCCTGCTTAGCCATGCATCGTAATCTGCCCAGTCTTTACCTACTGCGGCAATCAAGATGGGATTTAGCCCAAGAGCTGCCATCCCAAACGAAATATTGGCGCCACATCCACCGCGGCGTATATCAAGACTGTCGACTAGGAAGGAGAGTGAGACTTTAGAGAGCGACTCGGCCACCAAAGAATCAGTGAATTTGCCGGTAAAGGTCATCAAATGATCATTACCCACGGACCCAGCGACAGCGATTTTCATAGGAGCATTATTGCCCCTGCTTCTAAATTACCAACAACTTCAAGAAATTTAGTTAAATGAATCTCCGCAAGCACATGAACCTTGGGCGTTTGGATTGTCAATAGTGAAACCTTGTTTTTCAATGGTGTCGACAAAGTCAATGGATGCGCCCATCAGATACGGGGTACTCATCTTGTCAGTAACAACCTTGACCGCACCAAATTCAGAGATGGTGTCGCCGTCAAGGGCGCGATCGTCAAAATAAAGTTGATAGCGAAGGCCAGAGCATCCGCCCGGTTGAACAGCTACGCGAAGGCTAAGGTCGTCGCGACCTTCCTGAGCTAGAAGAGCTGCAACCTTGGTTGCTGCTACATCGGTCAGCGCGATTCCAGCAGTCTGAATTGTGATGTCCGTTGTGGTCTCTGTGCTCATGTCTCTCCCCTATTACTGATACCCGTATCGCCGATACAGATACATCCTGGTCCAAAGGTTACTGCCTTAGGTAACCCTTTGCCCGCCAAATCTATTCCCATTGGGTTGGCTTACCGCGATTTTTGGGTAGACAATGGCGCCATGTCGCTCACCGATTTGCTGCTTTTAGGGCAAGGCCAAGACCTAGCCAGCGAAAGAGGGGTCTCGTGCGACGGCGCTCTGCCGGCTGCTAGCGACCCAGGATTGATCCAAAGAGCTCAGGACGCTCGTGCCGCTCTGGGATCCCGAGCCATGATTTTGGGCCACCACTATCAACGCGAAGAGGTCATTCAATTTGCAGATATCACCGGCGACTCCTTCAAGCTGGCCCAAGCTGCCGCCGAAAATTCTTCAGCCGAGTACGTATTGTTCTGCGGCGTTCATTTCATGGCTGAGAGCGCTGACATCTTGACCACGCCAGAACAGAAAGTCATCCTTCCGGATCTCGCCGCTGGATGTTCGATGGCTGACATGGCAAGCGCTAACCAAGTTGATGATTGCTGGCAAGCACTGCAAAATCTAGGCATAGCCCAATCGACGATCCCCATTACATATATGAATTCGACTGCGGCGATTAAAGCCTTCACCGGCCAAAACGGCGGCGCGGTCTGCACCTCCTCTAATGCCGAAAGAGCAATGGCGTGGGCATTTACCCAAGGCGAAAAGATTCTTTTCTTGCCTGACCAGCACCTAGGTCGAAATACTGCTGTTCTCAAGTTGGGGCTCAAACTCTCTGACTGCGTCCTCTGGAACCCGTGGAAGCCCCAAGGTGGACTTACTGCAGAGGAGATCAGGTCGGCCAAAGTAATTCTCTGGCGTGGTCATTGTTCAGTTCACGGTCGTTTCACTCTTTCAAATATCGAACAAATGCGCGCGCGCGTGCCGGGCGTTCAGATCCTCGTGCACCCTGAGTGTCAACATGAAGTTGTTTCGAACGCGGATGTAGTCGGAAGCACTGAGATGATCATTAAGACAATCGCTGATTCACCCTCTGGATCTACCTGGGCGGTAGGAACCGAGCTAAATCTGGTCTCTCGACTCGCTGCCCGATTCCCAGATCGACGAGTTCTCTTTTTAGACAAGACGGTCTGCTATTGCTCCACAATGAATCGGATCGATCTACCTCATCTGGTTTGGGCCATGGAATCACTCGTGGCTGGACGTTTGGTCAATCGAATCCAAGTTGAGGCCGAAACGGCCAAGTACGCCAAAGTTGCATTGGAAAGAATGCTGGCTCTACCGTAACGGCATGAGCGATAGCGCAAACACCAATTCTCCCTCCGATTCAACTGCCAACGACAAATCAGGCAAAGGTCGCGCCACCCCTACTCGCAAAGAGGCGGAGGCTAAGCGAAAGGTAAATTCACTCGCGCCTGCCAAGAATAAGGCCGAGCGTTTTCGCGATCGCGAACAGGCAACTGTGCGCAGACGTGCTGCGCGCGAGGCATATATGCGTGGCGATGAATCCGCACTTCCTGCTCGTGACAAAGGTCCGGTGCGCAAATTCGTTCGAGACTACGTGGACTCACACCGATCCATTGGCGAATACTTTCTGCCCGTGATCATCATCGTTTTAGTATTGACTGTCATTCCTAACCGCTATGTGCAGTTGATGGCGATTCTCTTTATGTATTCAGCCATGCTCTACTCATTACTCTCGGGCTTTCTTTTTACCTTCAAAATTCGCAAACTAGTGCAGAAGCAATTTCCAGGCGCGCCAACAAAGGGGCTAGGGATGTACGGCTGGTTGCGATCGACGCAAATGCGTCGCATGCGCGCTCCCGCACCTCAAGTCAAGCGCGGGGAAAAGAACTAATTCGGCAACTTTAGGCTCTTGGATTAGGGCTTTGAGTCTTATCTGAATTTCGTTCTGGAATATCGCCCAAGAGAACATCAATTCTGTACATAACGTCGGCATCCAATTTGATTCCAGAAGCTTTGACGTTCTCTTTCACTTGAGCCGGTTTAGTCGCGCCCATGATGACAGAAGAGACATTCTGATTCTGAAGGGCCCAAGCCAAAGCTAATTGTGAAAGCGATAGTCCCATCTCTTCCGCAATCGGGCGCAACTGCTGAACCGCAGTGAGAACTTCCTCGCGCATCCAACCAGAAATCATTCCTGCGCCACTCTTCTTATCTGTAGCACGAGAGCCAGCAGGAGCCTTCTTTCCAGGGAGGTACTTACCAGTTAATACTCCCTGGGCTATGGGAGACCAAACGATTTGTCCGATTCCTTCTTGGATGCAAAGCGGAACAACTTTGTTTTCGATTACTCGCCACAACATTGAATATTGTGGTTGGCTAGAAACGAATGGCGTGTACCCGCGTTGCTTTTGAATTGAAACGGCATGAGAAATTTGTTCAGCGCTCCATTCGGAAAAGCCGATGTAGTGAACTTTTCCTTGACGAATCAAGTCATCGAAGGCCGAGAGTGATTCTTCCAAAGGTGTTTCAAAATCAAAACGATGGAATTGGTAGAGATCGATGTGATCGGTGTTTAATCGTTTTAACGAGGCATGCACCGATTCCATGATGTGCTTTCGTGAAAGACCGCGATCATTTTTTCCAGGCCCCGTTGGCCAATAGACCTTCGTGAAGAGTTCGTAGCTCTCGCGCTTTACGCCTTTTAAGGCTTTACCCAGCACAACCTCAGCCCGAGTGCCGGCATAAACGTCGGCAGTATCAAATGTAGTGATTCCAACATCCAGAGCCGCTTTTACGCATTTGATGGCGGCTTCTTCCTCTACTTGTGACCCATGTGTGATCCAGTTTCCATAGGCGATTTCCGAGACATACATTCCACTGCTACCTAAGCGACGATATTCCATGGTCGAGAGCGTACTCTGAGGTCATGAAAAAGGTTTCCGCTCTCCTTGGCTTGCTCCTTCTCGGTTTAACAGTTCCGCTCTCTCCCGCCAGGGCCGATGAAAATCCTTCGACGGAACCAACCCCCGCCCTGTACGCCAGCGATCCAACCCCCGCCAGCAATGAGAAACTAGAACCAGAGCATCGCATTCGCGATGATGAGCACGGTTTCGAAGCGGTCCAGCTATCGATCGTGGCCGGTGCCATCATCATCGCTATCGGCATCGCCGTTGGAATCGGACGTAGACGCCGCGACTAGAACGCTGCAAATCGGACTTTCGATGCAATTGTGTAATTCTCGTGCTAATTTTCACTCGCTGCCGACGGTTTCCCTGAAGTAGTAGCAATGTGTTTAGCGAAGTTCGGTGAAATTCCGACGCTGTTCCCGCAACTGTAGAAGACGTTCTTGAATGTCTAAGCCAGGTCGCCTAGCCCAAAGCTGATGTATCCGACCTCGGAGGAAGGTCGGGCCTCGCGAACTTAAGGAACTCTTAAGCAAGTAAGCCCTTCTTCCTCCCTCAAAGTTTGAGGGAGTTTTTTTATGTCACGAATGAAATATGCCTTACCCGTTTTGGTCTCGCTGGCACTCATCACACCACTTTCGCCTTCAACCGCGGCCTCCAAGATCCCAACTGTTGTTGTGCAATCAGGTGGCTTTCCAACGAAAATAATTGGAGTACCCAAGCGCATCATTTCGCTTTCTCCTACTGCCACCGAGACTCTCTTTGCTATTGGAGCTGGTTCGCAAGTAATCGCAGTAGATGATTTATCTAATTACCCGGCAAACGCACCCATCACAAAGTTGAGCGCATTCACGCCCAATGTTGAAGCACTTGCTGCAAAGAGGCCGGATCTGATCATTCTCTCTGTTGATTCGACCAACTCGATGGCTGTGCGAAAGTCATTGAATTTACTCAACATTCCGGTCCTCATGGAAAAAGCACCTAGCCAACTTTCAGATGCCTATAGCGAGATATTGGCAATGGGACTGGCAACGAGCCATGTTGCCAAAGCCAAGGCCTTGGTTGCCACGATGAAAACTTCGATCAACAAAATCGTCAGTGCATCCAAGCGGAAAAATTCGCTGACTTTTTTTCATGAGTTGGATTCAACTCTTTACTCCGCTACATCCAAGACATTTATTGGTCATGTTTACGCAGATTTCAACCTGATAAACATTGCGGATAAAGCGGCTGGCGCAGATGCATCTGGATATCCACAACTCTCCCAGGAGTACCTCATCACCGCCAATCCCCAAATTATATTTCTGGGCGATGCCCAATACGGAGAGAACGCCAAGACCCTGGCAGGAAGGCCCGGCTGGAGCGCCATCGATGCCGTCAAGTATGGTCATGTCGTCGAACTCCCGTCAGATATTCCCTCACGATGGGGTCCACGACTAGTGCAGTTCTATCAGTTCATTGCTGACTCCATCGCAAAGATCAACTAAGACTCATGAACACGAGCAATCACGGCGCACCGATCGGCATTGGTCGGATTTGGAATTGGCGAATTACCGCCATCAGCGCCGTGATTCTCCTTGTTGTTGCACTTGTTGGAGTTAGCTTTGGTCCTATTTCGTTAAATTTTGCCAAAATTCTGAGAACCCTGGTCGGAGCACCTCATGGGTTAACTGGACAGGAGCGAGTGCTGCTTTTAGACCTGCGCATCCCTCGAGTGTTGTTGGCCGCCCTCGTGGGTGCCGCATTGGCTAGCAGTGGAGCCGTTTATCAAACTGTATTTCGCAATCCGTTGGCCGATCCTTATCTTTTGGGAGCGGCGGCCGGTGCCGGCCTTGGAGCAACACTTGCAATAACAAGTTCCGGTGGCAATGTTTATGGCCTTTTGCCGATTTTTTCTTTTATTGGTGGAGTGTTAGCAGTATTAACAACTTTCTTTATCTCAGGCAAATTCTTTGCTGAGCCAAATTCTCTCCTACTTTCTGGAATAGCCGTTGGCTCTTTTGCCACTGCTATTCAAACGTACCTGCAACAAAGACATAGCAGCGCGCTGCGACCCGTCTACTCCTGGATTTTGGGCGAACTAACAGTCGCGAACTGGCAGGTAGTGCGATGGTCGAGCTTGTACATTCTTTCTGCAATCGCAATATTGATCACCGTTTCCAAACAACTTGATGGATTGATGTTGAGTGATGAAGAGTCATTTTCGCTCGGCATAAATCCAAATCGACTTCGAATCATTGCCGTCGCCGCCGCAACTCTCGCGACAGCCACGGCAGTCTCTGCCAGCGGACTTATCGGTTTTGTTGGCATAGTCGTACCGCATCTTGTCCGAGGAATAACCCACCGCGTGACCAATCGCTCTCTTGGTGCGATTGCCATGATGGGTGCTGCCTTTCTTGTCATCGCAGATTTGGGAGCAAGGACACTGCTCTCTCCGGCAGAGCTCCCTATTGGAGTAATTACCGCCTTCGTCGGCGCCCCGTTCTTCTTAGTTGTATTGCGCAGAAAGAGAGTCTCACCATGATCTCCGTTCAAGATTTGTCGATCCGCGCTGGCGATAAAGTGATTCTGAATCACATCAGCGTCGATATACCGCTCACGAAGTGGACTTGCCTAGTGGGACCAAACGGAGCCGGCAAAACCACGTTCCTGAGGGCACTTCTGGGGTTGCAGCCGTATTCCGGATCAATCACTCAAGGTGGTCACGAGGTATACCGAAGCCACATGCGAAATGTCGCCTTCGTTCCGCAACAACCGCAAATTCCGATGGGGATGACTGTCGCAGAATACGTGGCACTAGGTCGAGCCAAGAGAGATGGTTGGGGCAAGGAGTCAACAAAGAGTAGGAATTTGATTTATGAAATCTTGTTACAAACCCAGCTGTACGGTCTGCACCAGCAGCACGTCTCTGCTCTTTCGGGCGGGGAGATGCAACGAGCACTGATCGCTCGAGCTTTGGCTCAGGAACCAGAGATAATTCTTTTGGATGAACCCACTAGCGCCCTAGATCTGCACCATCAGATAGCAACTCTTAACAATATTGAGATTTTGAAAGAACGTGGAGTTACCATAATTTCAACTATGCACGATATAACTTTGGCGGCAATGTACGCAGAGCGCATTGTCGTGATGCACGAAGGGCGCATCCTTTTGGAGGGACCAGCGGCCTCAGTCATTCATTCTGCTGAACTCAAAGAAGCCTTTGACAATCGAATCAACGTGTACACATTGGACTCAGGTCGTCCAGTTATTGTTGCTGCGAAAGAAGAGCGAATCTAGCGAACGTGTGAAGGCACAAATGGAATTTTTACTACTGTGGCGGTGCTCTTTCTTCCCCGCACATCAATGCTGACTTCATCACCCACTTTTATAGTCGGCGAGATCAACCCAAGAGCGATTCCCATTTTCAAGGTTGGCGAAAACGTTCCACTGGTTATAGTCCCGAGGAGTTGATCTTCTGAACCAAGCACGTTCATGCCAGCTCGCGGAATTCCACGATCTGAAACCAGGAGGCCGCGCATAATGCGACTGACACCGGCTGACTTTTCGAGTACTAATGCTGCGCTCCCCTGAAATTGAGGCTTAGCCAGCGCCACTGCCCAACCTGAATTCGCCTGGAGCGGTGAAATTTCAAGTGAGAGTTCGTGGCCATGAAGTGGATAACCCATTTCGGTACGCAATGTGTCCCGAGAGCCAAGGCCGCAGACTCTTCCATCTAGAGCGGCAATTTCTTTAACGAGCAGTTCCCAAAGTTCTGAGGCGCTAGACCACACAGGCAGGAGCTCGTATCCAAATTCACCGGTGTAACCAGTCCGGCAAACAATGACCTTGCCTAAGTTGGCATGACCCGGAATTTCGACTTCGGTAAATTGCATGTAATCCAAATCAAGAGATAGTCCAAGCGATTCCATAACTTTCTTACTCAAGGGACCTTGCACCGCAAAGACGCCGAATCCTTCGTGCACGTTAACCACTGTAATTCCGGCCGGGGCATTTTTCTGTAGGACCGAACATACATCCGCGCAGTTGGCTGCATTGGGAATGAGGAAGAAGTCGGTCTCACTCCTCTGATAAACAATCAAATCATCGATAACTCCGCCCGACGCATCGCATAACAAGTTGTACTGGGCGCTGCCACTAGAAATTCGCTGCAGATCGTTGGTAATCATGGTGTTTAAGAATTCCAGCGCACCATCGCCTTTTACTGAGATCTTGCCGAGATGCGAAACATCAAAGAGTCCTACGCGCTCTCGTACGGCCGCGTGTTCGGCTAGGACGCCACCAGAAAAACCGTCAATCGCGCCCTTCGGATATTCAATGGGCATGTCCCAGCCGCCGAAATCGGCCAACTTTGCACCTGCGTTGTGATGCCAATCAAATAACGGAGATTTCATGTTCGTAACTTATCGTCTAATGTAGGAAAATGACTGCTCTCAAACTTGCATCCGCTTCAAGTAATGGCCCTGTTGTTTTAGGTCTCTCCGCCAAGAATGGAAGATTGACAATCCACCATGGTGAGGTACCAACGAAGAAGGCCTTTCCTTCAAGCGAAGAGAAAAGACTATTGCTTTCTATTTTGAAGGACCTCGGTGCCACCGGCACCGTAGATGAAGTTGTCAAAGTCCCTTTCAGCAAGCCACGTCTGGTCATATTCACTGGCTTGGGGGTGACCAGCAATCAAATTGATCACGAACTGCTTCGTCGAGCTTCAGGAGCTGCAACACGATCACTCCTTGCAATCCAGTCAGCGAACTATTTGCTCCCGCACACATCCGTTGAAGAGTTGGCCGCAATCGCAGAAGGTGCTGCATTGGGTGGGTATGTCTTTTCGGAATTTAGAAAAGATAGTAAAAAAGACGCCTTGCCAGCGTTAGCAACAGCGATCATCATTTCCCCATTGTCCGCATCGGGCGCAGCCAAAAGCGCAATACGTCGTGCCGGAATCATCGGACGACGAACCACATTGGTCCGCGACCTCATTAATACTCCCCCAAGCCATTTAACTCCAAAAACTTTCTCCGAGCGTATGAAGAAAGAAGCGAGCGCCCTGGGACTTAAAGTCGAGATCTTGAATGAAACCTCTCTTCGACAAAAGGGCTATGGCGGAATTTCCGCAGTGGGACAGGGCTCTGCCAATCCTCCGCGCCTCTTACGCGTTTCATACTCGCCAGCAAAAGCCCAACAACGCATCGCCTATGTAGGCAAAGGCATAACTTTTGATACTGGCGGATTGGCGCTCAAGCCCGCTGACGGCATGGAAGCAATGAAGAGCGACATGAGTGGAGCTGCTGCAGTCATTGCTTCGGTAATGGCAATCGCAGAATTAAAATTGCCGATCGCAGTAGATGGCTGGGCCGCGCTCGCCGAGAATATGGTCTCCTCGACTGCAACTCGCCCTAGCGACATTATTTCTATGTACGGCGGAAAGACCGTAGAAGTCATCAATCCTGATGCCGAAGGCAGACTCGTCCTGGGCGATGCATTAGTTCGCGCTCAGGAGTTCGCGGCCCTGGACAAATCTGGAGCAACGCTCTTGGGCGTGGTCGATGTGGCCACATTGACCGGCCATCAAGGGGTCGCGCTCGGAACCCGCATGAGCGCTGCCATGACCAACAATCCCGAATTTCAAACTCTCTTCTTGCAGGCCTGCGCTGAGAGCGGTGAGAATTTCTGGCCAATGCCCTTCCCGGAAGAGCTTCGTCCAACTTTTGACTCCCCCGTGGCTGATATTGCCAATATGGGTGATCGAATGGGAGGAATGTTGGTCGCTGGCATGTTCCTGCGGGAGTTCATCAAGCCCGAGAATCCTTGGCTCCACTTGGATATCGCCAGTCCGGCCTACAACAGCGGAACCGCTTTTGGATACACCCCCGTCGGCGGAACCGGAGTTTCGCTCCGAGCGCTGATTCGTTTGGCTGAATTAGCCGTGAGCCAGGGGTAACCCAGGCCACTTTGAGCGGGAAAACGCTGCCAGATTCGTGGCAGGATTAGCGTCTGCCGTTTAATACTCGAAGGGTTGACCGTGTCTGAATTTGATCTTCTTATCCTTGGTGGAGGAAGCGGCGGATACGCCTGCGCCCTTCGCGCCGCCCAATTAGGACTTTCTGTTGCCCTAGTCGAAGAAGACAAACTCGGAGGCACCTGCCTGCACCGTGGCTGCATCCCTACCAAAGCGCTGCTCCATGCTGGCGAAGTAGCAGATAGCGCTCGTCACGCTTCTGAATTCGGCGTCAATGCCTCCTTCATCTCGATGGACATGCTGGCAGTTAACGCCTACAAAGATGGTGTGATTTCCAAACTCCACAAAGGTCTGCAAGGTTTGGTTAAATCTCGGAACATCACCTACATCGAGGGTCATGGCCGTCTTGTTGCAAAAAACGCGATTGAAGTTAACGGAGTTCAGTACACCGGCAAGAACATCGTTTTAGCTACCGGCTCCTACGCTCGCACTCTCCCTGGTTTGGAAATCGACGGTGTCCAGATCGTTACCAGCGATCATGCAACCAAAATGGAGAAAGTACCCGCAACGGCCATCGTTCTCGGCGGCGGAGTAATCGGGTGCGAGTTCGCTTCAGTCTGGAAGTCCTTTGGCTCCGACGTCACCATTATTGAAGCTTTGCCTCGTCTTGTTGCACTTGAAGATGAATCCTCCAGCAAGCAACTAGAACGCGCCTTTCGCAAGCGAGGTATCAAATTTGAAGTCGGAACTCGCTTCGCTTCGGCTACCAAGTCAGCGGATGGAGTAACTGTCACCCTCGAAAATGGCGCTACCTTTACCGCTGAAGTACTTCTCGTCTCTGTCGGCCGCGGACCGGTCTCAGCCAACTTGGGATATGAAGAAGCCGGCCTCACCATGGATCGCGGTTATGTTCTCGTAGATAACAAGTGCCGTACCAACGTTCCTGGAATTTGGGCCGTCGGTGATTTGATCCCAACTCTTCAGTTAGCCCACGTTGGCTTTGGTGAAGGAATCTTGGTTGCTGAAGAAATCGCAGGGCTCAATCCGCGTCCTATCAATTACGACGGCGTTCCTCGCGTTACCTATTCAGAGCCAGAAGTTGCATCTGTTGGCTTAACGACCGCAGTTGCCAAGGAGCGCGGCTACGACGTTGTCGAACTTACCTACGATCTTGCTGGTAACGGAAAAGCAAATATCCTCAAAACTGCTGGTTCTATCAAACTTGTCGCAGAAAAGAACGGTCCAGTCCTAGGAATCCATATGGTGGGCGCTCGCGTCGGTGAACTTTTGGCCGAAGCACAATTGATCTATAACTGGGAGGCAGAGGCCGACGACGTCGCTCCTCTCATTCACGCACACCCAACAATGTCAGAAGCCATGGGCGAAGCGCATATGGCACTTGCAGGCAAACCACTTCACGCACACGGGTAATGGGAGAATAATCAATGACTTTTTCAGTAACGATGCCAGCGCTCGGAGAGAGCGTTACCGAAGGAACCGTAACTCGTTGGCTCAAGGCCGAAGGTGATCAGGTCGCGATTGACGAACCACTTCTTGAAGTATCCACCGACAAAGTTGATACCGAGATTCCTTCTCCCGTAGCCGGAACCGTTAAGAAGATCGTTGTTCAGGTGGATGAGACTGTTGCAGTAGGTGCAGAGCTTGTTGTTATTGAAGATGGCGCAGCAGCACCTGTTGCCCCTGCCGCCCCCATCGTCGAATCGCCAGCCCCAGTTGCCCCAGTTGTTGAATCTCCTGCTCCTGTCGTTGAAGCAGTAGCCGCACCAGTTGTTGTTGCTACCCCTGTTGCAGCTGCTCCGGTTGCGACAAGCGCCGGCACCATCGTCACCATGCCCGCTCTTGGCGAATCAGTTACCGAAGGTACGGTCACGCGTTGGCTGAAAAACGTAGGCGATACTGTCACCGCAGATGAAGCGCTTTTGGAAGTATCTACCGACAAAGTTGATACCGAGATTCCTTCTCCTGTTAGCGGAACAATTCTCTCGATCGAAGTTCCAGTTGATGCAACAGTCCCAGTAGGTGCGCGACTTGCAACAATTGGCACTGCTGGTGCTGCTGTTCCGGCTGCCGCCCCTATTGCTCCTGTGGCTCCGGTTGTTGCAGCTCCTGTGGCTCCGGTTGTTGCAGCTCCTG
>JBAXAO010000011.1:0-33585 GCA_037142435.1 Actinomycetes bacterium
ATTACACCTGCCAAGGCTGGCAAAAGGAACTGACCAAAGCGATTTCCAGCCAACCTAACCGAGATCGTGAAAGAGCGTTCGGGATCTTTGGAGATCCTGGATACCCATGCCATCGTCATGGGTTGACCTACACCCAGAGAAAAGCCAGCAATACCGATGACGATGTAGAGAAAAAGAACCTGATGGGCGGATGTGGCAACCACACAAGCGATGGAAGAAATGGCAATGCTGCCAATGAGTAGTCGCCAGAAACCGATTACTTCGGTCATTTTGCCTAAGTAAACCCGTGATGCCATTGATGTCAGCGCTCGTATGGCAAGGACAATTCCAATGGAGGCAGAACTGAAACCGCGTTCTTTTCCAAAGACGGGTAAGAAAACCACCAGGACATCCACGCTGGAGGAAATTGCCAAGCTGGTAAACATCGCCAACTTCATGCCCGGGTTTTGTAGCACGCTGGCAAAACTGACTTGTTCGCGGGACTCTTTAGCGCTGACGCCCACCGTAGGTCCCATAGGAAATTTGCGTAGCAGCGGAATGATCCCAAGCGCTCCCAGAATGGCCGCCGCCAAGAAAGCATGGCTGGTGGATTTTGGCAGCACACCGTGAGACCCAGAAACGAATGACCCGATTAATGGTCCAAAGAGTTGACCAAGTGCGGCGCTAAAAGTGTAGAGACCAAAGAATCGTTCGTAATTTCCACTGGGGCTGCGGTTAGCAAACATCGCTTGCGCGCCGATCATGCAGAGCAGTTGCGCTGTGCCCAAGGCCGCAACAGCGACCACCATTAAGGCGATGGAATTGGCCACCATTAAAACGCTCGTTGAGATAACGATCAAAATTGTGCCGTAGAGAATGAATCGACCTTCACCATATTGATTGACCCAGCGACCCAAAGCGACCGCAAGCAAGAGAGGGAAAAGTGCATAGAGCGCACCGAAAGTTCCGACCACAAAATTGTTGGAGTGCAGAATCAATAGTTTGTAGGTGATCATCGGGCGAGACAAATAGGTACTTGCCTGGATGAAGGCGGAATTGATGAAGGCAATCCATGCCCACATTTCAAACCGTCTCATAAAAGAGTACTTATGAGAATTGCTTGAATTGGTTGAGGTGCCCTAGGCGATGCTCGAGTCCGTAATTGAGAATCTGGCTCAAGGTGAGCTCGCCCATAGATTCATGGACTCCAACTCGGTCCCATTTCTCTGGCACAATTTGAGAGAGAACATCGAGATTAACTTGGAAGATGCCTTCGATAGCTGCCAGGGAAGCGAATGGATCGCGACCGGCATAATTCAAATTGTCGGGATATAAATCTTCATCAAAATTTGCCAGCAGCGGCTTTTCAACAGTCAGAACATGCCAGTACCGTGCCGCAAAGTGAATATCGCCATCGGACATGTGATGAACGATGAAGGAACGCGACCACTCCCCTGTGGCGCTGGGGGTCTCAAGTTCTTCGCGAGTCAAGGAATTTGCCAGATCGATAAATTCGATGGTGGCCTTTGAATATTGAGAGAGCAGCTCTGAAGTCATGGGCAGAGCCTACCTTTTCGAAAGAGCGTGAAGGTCCTTAACCAATGGCCGGCAAATTCCAATCGAACTTTATCGAGAGTTCGCGCACCAGGACCGTCACTAGAGCCGAAGCTATCACTGGGATAGCAACTGTATTCGTGAGGTCATCAACCCCGACGTACACCAATGCTCCTAAAAAGCAGGAGGTGCCAATGGTTTCACGGTGCAAAAGCACTGGCGGAATCTGGCAGAGAAGGTCGCGCAGGAGGCCACCAGTGACGCCGCCAATTAATCCCAGAATGGCTGCCACGAAAAAATTGATATGGAAACCAGCCGCAAAATTGGCGCTAGAGACTGTTGCCACAGCCAAACCAAAAGTATCCAGCGAAAGCACAAATCGCCCCACGGATTCGGTGCTCTTGATGGAAATGGTGAGGAGTACTGCCAAAAGTATGGAGCCGAATAGCCAAGGGTGTTGAATCCATGGTGGCAGTTGACCGAGGAAGAGATTTCGAAAGGTGCCGCCGCTGAGTGAGGAGACCGCGGCAATGAGAGCAATGCCCCCGTAGTCCAACCCTTTGCTGGCAGCAACGCGGGCGCCAACCAATGCAAATGCAAAGGTGGCGATGAGGTCAAAAGTTGTGACCAGCGAGGCAAAATGCATGCCCCTATTATCCACTATCTATCGAAGCACATTGGAGAAAAGCAATGTGGCAACGTCCACGAGAGAAAGCAGCATTATGGCTTGGAAGCCGTACTTCTTGGGTCGAAGTAAGAGAGTCGCTAGTGCCAAGAAAGTAACGGTCAGGATCAAGAAATGAAACCGACTGGTGTGTAACGTAAGAAATCCTGCTACCGCAGCTAAGGAAGTGCCAGCGATATAAACGCTAACTTGAATGCCTACTATCTGTGGCAGCCCATTTATTCCAATAAGTCGATCTGCTTCCAGATCCTTTAATACGTTAGCGAAATGGGCCGAGAGCCCAAAGAGCCCACCAGCACACATCAGCCATAAAGGTAGAGAGCGATGCGCCGCCACGTGGGCAATAGATGCCAATAAGGCAAATGCAAAGATATAAGGAAGCGGAGAACTCTTTCTAAACTTAAAATATCCGTTGTAGGAAAGTCCGCACGCTACCCCGAAAAGATGAAGTGTTCCGCCTCGAAAACCGAGCGGTCCAACATATGAGAGAAAAACGCATACAACTAGATCAACATAGAGCGCCCGCCTAAGAGTATGAACGGTCAGCGTCCCGTCAAAGAGCGGTTTAGAGGAACGGTTTTGTAGGCGATCTCGTTCAACATCTTCGATGTCGTTATGCCAACCCACTGCTAATTGGCCAGAAAATACGGCTAGGGCAATAAGACAGGATTCCGACCAAGAGAAGAAGTTGTGAGCCAGTAGTAGCGAAATCGACGTTACAAGGATGGTCGGTCCAAAGTGCGAAGCTTTCAGCATTTTGACGACGATCATTATCGAACTCTAACTTGTAGGCCCTACTCAGGCTCAGTTTCTTCGAATTCCGAAGTAGTCATCGCTGCTGGGCCAGAGTAAGGTCTGCGGTACACGGGAGTTCGGGCAAACCGGACTGAGAGGAAGACTTAGTGTCTTCGACCGTCTGAACCTGTTTGGGTAATGCCAGCGCAGGGAGGATGCGTAAAACCCGTGCCTACACCTATCAAGGGGGCACAAAAGATGAAGAAGAAAACTCGTCAGCAACGAAGAAATCAACGAACAAAGAACACCGCCATTGGACTGGTTTTTGCTCTTGGCGTCGCGTTGGTAATTTCGGTGGTCTCTAGTTCTGGGACTGCAATAGTCACTGATGTCACTCTGGTAACCCATGACTCCTTCGTGATGAGTCCCGAACTGATCTCAGCCTTTAATTCCAAAACCGGATACAACTTAAAACTGATCAAAGCCGGAGATGCCGGATCGCTCACCAACCGATTGATTCTGACGAAGAAATCTCCTATTGCAGATGCGGTCTTCGGTATTGACAATACTTTTTCAGGGTTGGCCAAGCAGGAGGGCATCATTAATGGCAACCTCCAAGCGACTGACTTTGGGTATGTCTGCTTTAACTACGATAAGAATTGGTTTGCCGCCAAGAAAATTGCCGCACCGACTTCCATTAACGATTTAATCCTTCCGGCTTACAAAGATCTCACCGTCATAGAAAATCCAAAAACTTCTTCGACTGGGCTCTCATTCCTTGCAGCCACCGTTGATAAATTTGGTGCCGCCGCCTGGAAGTCTTACTGGTTCGCATTAAAGAAAAATGGCGCCAAAGTGGATGATGGTTGGGAATCTGCCTATTACACCGATTTCTCTGGTTCAAGTGGAAAAGGTAACTACCCCGTCGTCCTTAGTTACGGATCTTCCCCCGCAGATGAAGTTCGCACGAATGGTCAATCTCAGTCCGCCAGCATTCTCGATGGTTGCTTTAAACAAACCGAGTACGCCGCGGTGCTAACAGGGGCCAATAATCCCAAAGGCGCGCAAGCGGTCATTGATTTTCTGCTTTCTCCCGAATTTCAAAAAACTTTTCCAACAACGATGTACGTCTATCCGGCAGTTGCGGGCACGCCGATCCCGGCAACGTGGAGCGCATTCGCGCAGATACCCGAAAAGACGTACGGCGATAATCTAGATTTCAACGCCAATCGCAAGGGTTGGCTTGCTGACTGGTCTGCAATTTTTGCCTAAATTGCGCAGGCACCTGGGGCTAGGGGCTATTCCCTTAGCTTTCTTTGCAGTGTTCTTCTATTGGCCACTCGCTCACGTCGTATCGCTGGGCTTACATGGGAAATGGCTGGAATCTCTTACAAATCGAAGAACCTTGGCCCTTGTTTGGTTTACGACCTGGCAAGCATTGCTGTCCACGGCTATCGCAATTTTTATCTCATTTCCTACGGCGTATTTATTTTACCAACGTCGATTTTTTGGTCAGAGAACCCTAAGAACTTTTGTGGCAGTTCCCTTTGTACTGCCCACGATTGTTGTAGCAATCGGGTTTTTCTCTCTCCGCAAGAACGTCTATTTGGACGGATTGTTAGGGCACTCCCCAACCGCTTTTATCCTTGCAGCCAATGTCTTCATGAATTTTGGCATCGCAGTCCGCATTATTGGCAGCAACTGGGCAAATGTGGACTCCTCACTTGTTGATGCCGCGGCCCTAGATGGCGCAGGAGGAATAAGAACATTTTGGGCAATATCTCTTCCGCAATTGGGACCAGCCATCGCCGCTGCCGCTTCCCTGATTTTTCTCTATTGCGCCACCAATTTCGGAATTGTCTTAGTCCTAGGAGGAGGGCAGATAAAGACGATTGAAACTGAGATCTATTTTTCGGCTACGCAGGCGCTGGATTTACAACGAGCCTCTGGTTTGGTCTTGATTCAATCACTGCTGACAATTATCGCCTTGGCCCTTACCTACAGATGGTCAGGTCGCAACCTCCACCTTTTTGCTCACGGATTTGGGTCAAGAATAAAGCCGCTCTCGCGAAAAGACTTTCCCCTTCAACTATTCTCATTTCCCATCATTGGATTGCTCATCCTCGCCCCTCAACTTGAAATTCTTCGCCGGGCTTTTCAATCAGATCGCGGTTGGACAATTCTCAATTTTCAGAATTTGGCTTCTTTCGGAGCTCGGAATGTCCTGAGCATCTCCGTTCTCAATGCGACCCTGAACACAGCGAGAAATGCCTTAATAGTTTTAATGATTAGCCTGATTATTGGTTTATTGATATCCAATATTGCTATCAAAATCTCTCCGAATTCAATATTTCGCAGGGCATTCGAAGCTCTCTTTCAACTTCCCGTCGGAATCTCGACGGTGGCTCTTGGTTTGGGATATCTCACCACTTTTGGAGGTGGGCTATTTCCCCTGCGAAGTAGTTGGCTTGTAACCCCCATTGCTCAATCCATCATTGCCACACCACTTGTAATTCGAATTTTGCTGCCAGCACTGAGCGCTATTGGTTCTGATTTAATTGAATCGGCCCGAACTGATCGTGCGACTCCAGGAGATATCTGGTGGCTAATACAAATACCGATGGTGAAGTCGGCGATTTCTATGGCCGCCGGATACGCCGTGATTATTTCGATTGGTGATTTCGCCGCTGCCAATTTTCTCTCCTACGGCAATCAAGCCACGCTGCCTACAGTTCTCTTTCAATTGATATCTCGGCCAGGAACGCAAAATTATGGAATGGCTATGGCGGCCAGCGCCATTTTCGTCGTGCTTGTCGCCGCCGTAGTTTTTCTTACTGAGCGCTCATTTACTAACGAGCGATAGATCGTTTCCAGATATCAAAGAGCGGTTGCGCGGCCGCTTGAGTCGAACTCATGATTCCCCCACGTTCTGGAAAGAGATTTACCTTTCCTTCCTCATCCCACACCGCTCCACCAGATTCGTGCACGATCAAGGCGGCAGCTAGATGATCAATGGGGCTGAAATAACCTATGACGGCGCCGACTCCACGTGAGGCGGCAGGTCCGACTAGTGTCAGGGTGCCCGAACCCATAATGCGCATCGTGCAATAGTTCTCAGCCAAGCCTTCCAGTAATTCCAGCATTCCGGGCCAAGCCTGGTAGGCCGCAAGTTCGGTGGAAACAATTCGGCTCGCTAGTGGGTTGGAGTCCCCCGTTTGAGTTTGAATGATTAACGGTTTTCCATTCAATTTTGCCCCTTTGCTAGCTTGAGCTTCAAAGAGTGAATTACGCCAAGGATCAATGACCACTGCCACCAATGGTGTGCGATTGAAAGCCAAAGCCAAGCTCATCGATGTCCAAGGAACTCGGTTGGCAAAATTGGTTGTGCCATCAATGGGATCGAGGTACCAGGAAGGTATATCGCTCTCGAAAGCTCCACCCATTTCTTCGCCAATAAAGTTATGTCCGGGGAAATTGGCGGCAATAACTTCACGGACATGGGCTTCAATCATCACATCGATTTCGGTAACTATGTCGGCCGGGTTAGCCTTCACAGAAATTTCGCCTGGATCCATATGACTGGCGACCATGATGGCCCAAGATCCCAAGCCTCGGGCCACAACCATCGCACGATCCACATCTACTTCAGCAATACTGGATTCAGACTTAACGCCACCTTTTTGAGGTGCGATAGAAATACGCTCTTGGAGGAGGGAAAGTTGATTTGAAGTTACCGAATCAACGCCGATATGGATTGCCCAGTTCATTGTGGCTTCATCATCGATGGTCCAGACCGCAACTTTTTGCCCAAGGTTATGGATTGCCGCCACTGATTTTGCTGTTACAAATGAATAATGCAAATTTACAAAATCTGGGTTGAGTTCCGCGAGATCGTCTTTGGTAGGCAAAATTAAAGAATTCCAAGGCATCCAAACTCTTGCGGATGCGTCAGCAGCCCTAATCTGCAGCATAGCTTCAAGATTTCCACACCAAAAAATTTGAGATAAATCCAGTTCGCTCTTCCGCACGACATCAAGTGAAGGCAAAGCCGGATCTTCGGCATCCATGTCAATCATCAACATCGATGAAGTACCAACGAATATGCGGAGGACATCTTCGAGCAAGGGAATTCGATCTGATCCTTCGCCGATCTTTTCAACTTCAGCCCAGGTTTTAGCGTTGATCTGCGCATTAACCCCCCATAACCGATCCAACGTGGGATCGTGAATCACCACAACCTGACCATCCGAAGTAAGGCGCACATCAATTTCAACTATGTCAGCGCCCGCTTCTATTGCTGATTGAATGGCGATTACTGTGTTTTCGCGATGGCGACTTGAATCACCGCGATGTGCACAGACGAGAGTTTTGGTCATATTCAAATTATGCAACCCGAACTAGCTGGCCGTCTTTATAGACCAGGGCTTTAGCGATGCGGACAAAACCCGAATCTCCAGTTTTGGGAACATCTACTGAGATAAAGGCGCGGAGCTGAACATCCTCGCGTTGCAAATAAATTTCAGAAAAATGGCCCCGAGGCACGACTAAAGTCACCGTAGCTGGGTAGCTTCCAGGAGTTTGATGCGCGCTATAGATGACATCTTCTGGACGAATTCCGACAATTTCATCTCCTGCCGTGACTCGGCCTTCCGAATAACCGCCTTCAACTCGGTTCAGACTGCCAATGAAGTTGGCAACGTATTCCGTCTCCGGCCGGTCGTATAACTCTTGCGGTGTGCTGAACTGTTCGATCTTGCCATTGTTCATAACCGCAATTCGATCAGAGATTGACAACGCTTCATCCTGATCGTGAGTAACAATCACGGTCGTAATTCCCAATCGGCGCTGAAGCTCGCGAATATCTTCACGAACCTTGACTCGCAACTTGGCATCCAGGTTCGAAAGTGGCTCATCCAGCAACAAGATATCGGGCTCTTGAACCAAGGCGCGAGCCAAAGCAACGCGCTGTTGTTCGCCACCAGAAATTTGGCTGGGGCGAGAATCTTTATGGTGCATCAGATTTACCAGTTCCAAGGCCGAATGCACTTTCTTGGTGATTTCCTCGTGCGAAAGTTTTCTAACCTTGAGTGGGTAGGCCACATTCTTGAAAACACTCATATGTGGCCAGAGGGCATAATTCTGAAAAACCATGGCGCTGGGGCGCTTCTCTGGTCCTAGTTCGGTCACATCTTTGTTGGCAACGTTGACACTACCCTTGTCCGGAATGAGGAAGCCGGCGATCATTCGTAAAGTGGTGGTTTTGCCACAACCAGAAGGCCCTAAAAGAGAGACCATCTCTCCTTTGTGGACAGTGAGATCAAGATTGTCGATGATGACGCGGCCACCTAAAATCTTTGTGAGACCACTCAGCACGAGGCCCTCATTGGTCGAGTCAGTCATTTTGTCTGCCTTTCATTACTTGATCTGAAAACCTTCAGCGAGTTGCCCGCCAATGATGTGTTTGCGGGCAACGCTGATAAGCAATACGGAAGGGAATGCGAGCAAGAGGGAAAAAACCGCCGCCACTTGAATCGGATAATTCTGAACAAGTGAATACATCTCAGTCGGCATGGTGTAGATATTTGGGGCACCAACGAGATACGAACCCTGCGCTTCATCGAATGAAGCCAAGAATGACATGACGACGGCGACCAAAATACCCGGCATAGCTAGGCGCAAGGTAATTGTTCGAAAGACGGTGAATTTAGAAGCCCCTGCATCACGTGCGGCTTCTTCAAGATTTCGAGGAATGGCAGCAAACGCCGCCGCTGGAATCCAGGTCATGTAAATAATCGTGCCCAGCAATTGAATGATGACAACTCCGAGAAAAGTTCCCATGAGGTTTAGCGTGTAATACAAAGTGGCGATCGCGGCAAAAAGCCCAATCTTCGGAAAAGAATTGGCGGCAAACATGCCAATGAGGAAAGTCTTCCGTCCAAAGTAGTTCATCCGCCCTGCCGCATAGGCAGCTGGCAAACATATAACCATCGAAAGGAGTACAACGATCGGGCTGATAATGAGCGAATTTTTGATCGCTTCCGCTAGAGCACTGTCCAGAAAGACCTTTGACCACCAAGACCAAGTCAATCCATCGGGATACAGATGGGGGTAGGTCCAATTGGTGACGAATGCGTGAAGGGCTAGCCAGATCAACGGTCCAAGAATGAAAACGGCCATAGCTGCAATGAAGGTGTAGAGCGATGCTTTTACGAGTGGTGAACTGGTCTTGGCACGAGATCGGGTCTGCTTGGCCACTAGATACGCCCACTTTGTTTGGCACTTTTGACGTTGGCCCAGATATACGCCACTGCAATTCCAGAAGCTGCCATGAATACGATAAACGCCATAACTATCGATTGTTGGGGGCGGTTATATGAACCAAAGAAGTTGGAGATCTCAACCCCGAGCATCGTGGGCTGATTTGGCCCTAAGAAATATGGAATTGTGAATGAACCAAGGATGCCAATCGCTGTAAATGTCGTAGCGATCACAATTGGTGTCAGCGCCAGCGGAATTAAAACAGTTCTAATAATTCGAAAGAATCCCGCTCCGGCATCTTGAGCGCTTTCGATCAACGCATCCGGAATAGATTGCAGACCCGAAGTCACCATCAAAATGGCAAATGGCAATGAAGTCCAAATCGTTCCGATAATGATCGCCGATGTGGTCGATGTCAGAGTTGGAACGTTAATTCCAAAAGTCGCGAAGAAGCTACGCATAAATCCGTCGCCTGCATAGAACGTATGAATTGCCCAGGAAGAAATCACCACGGGAACAAAGAGTGGGATCAAAGTTAGCGTGCTCATGATCGAAGCAATTCGGCCACCGATCATTCGTTGATAGACACCAATACCAAGGGACATCAAAATCACGAGAGTCGTGGAAATCAAAGTGACCAAGAGCGTCAGCGCAAAGTCGCCGGCAAATCGAGAATCATGAATGACATCGCGATATGCATCGAGAGTTCCCCACCAATGGCTCTTGGTATGGATTTGTTGTCCGATGAGGGAAACAACTCTGTTGGGTCCGGTGGTGAAACCCAAACTAAAAGTAAAGCCGATAAGAATGGGCAATCCCACGAAGCCAACCACCAACAAAGCTGGTGGTAGCGCCATGCTGAAGCCCAAAAAAGAGAGCCTTGGGGCCGATTTGGCCACAAGGCTCTCTTTTGTAGAACTAGTTGAACTCAACTTTTGTTACGTATTACTTTCCTGGAACGGTTGAAGCCCACTTGCTCTTCAAATCGTTAGCGTTGGCGCTGAGGTAGCCAGGACGTAGGTTCTGGATATCCACGCCGGCGAATGCTGCTGTGATGGTTGAATCCAACTTCGACAGAGGGATCACTGGGAAACCGTTAAGGGTTCCACCAACGATCAAGTTCTGTGCGGCTGGTGACAAGACCCAGTTAGCTAGCAAGCGAGCGCCGACCTTGTTCTGTGAGCTGTTGGGAATTCCAAGGTAGGAAGCGCCACCAGTGAATGATGGGTTGGAGATCTGAGCAACCTTGATGTTGGCAGGCATGGTGCCAGCCTTGACCGCGGAAGCAAACTGATCTGACCAAACAGATCCCATATCAACCAAGCCAGTTGCGAGATCCTTCAAAGTTTCAGCGTTGTTTGCTGGGTAGGTGCCATTCTGTCCATAGGTGTACTTGTTCAACTGACGAAGTGTTTCAAGACCTTGTGCCCACTTGGACTCTAGGTCAGGAGATGCAACCTGAACGAGGGTCTTGCGATCGGCATCGGTCAGGTACTTATCAACAACGGTCTGAACGAATGAATATCCACTTCCGCCACCGTTTGGTGCGTTATAGGTGAATTTGCCTGGGTTGGCCTTGATCCAGGTCAACAACTCATCAAGAGTCTTTGGCGGGGTTGGAACGTTCTTGGTGTTGTAAGCAAGAAGAACTGATGATCCACGGTAAGGAATTCCACCCTTGCCAGCGGCAAGCACGGTCTTGTTGACATCTTTAATGTTAGGTAGAAGTCCAGCAGTTGGACGGTAGAGGAGTCCGGCTGCACCTAAGGTGGTAACGAATCCACCGTCAATAAGGTCTACGCCTGGGTTCTTGTGGAGAACAGCAGCTGCGGTAATTTTTGCGGTCTCTTGTGCGTCGTGGTCGCCGTGAAGATCAAAGGTGACGTTGACGTCATAGCCTGGGTATTGGGCTTTGAATGCAGGGACCAAGCTCTTGACCCAAAGATCCTGGATGTTGGTATCTGCAGAAATATAAACCTGAATTGTCTGGCTAGCTGCATGGCTGCTTTGGGCAGTGGCGCCAATTGCCAAAACTGAGGCTGCAGCAACTGCCAACGCCTTAGCGAATTTATTCTTGAACACTAATTTCCTCCAAATATATTGAAGACGAGGCAGATGCCTTCGACTCAAGTCCGTGTGCCGACCTTATTGCTGGCTAGGTGGACGGATAGTGAACTGTCGGCAAATGAGTTATGGAGAATGTGAGAAATACTTTAATTACTTTCTTTTTGTAAAGTCCAAGCACGAACTCCACCTAAAATTCCGGCGGTGTTTGAGACAATGACCACATCATCACCTAGTTGTTGAATTATCTCTGGTCGAATTCGTCGAGAATTTCCGCCGCCGATATATAACCGATCCCACCAAAAAACGGGGCGCAAATCTTCGACCATCGATCTAATGCGTCGTGACCAGAACAAGTCTCCCAGCCGACGTCGTTCGTGTTCACCAATCCAGGTGTCATAACTGGTAGACCTTCGAATTGGTGCGTGCGAAAGTTCAAAATGTGGCGCCAATTTTCCACCGTCAAATACTGAAAAACCTAACCCAGTACCTAAAGTAATAACGACTTCCAAGCCCGAACCAATGACCAATCCGGCTCCATGGACTTCTGCGTCGTTGAGAACAAGTGCCGGCTTCCCAAATTTTGCAGAGACCGCACTTTGCATATCAAATCCGCGCCACGCTTCATTAAGTTCAGGGTCGATTCGAGTTCGCGGACCTTTGGTATTTATGTAATGCGGGGTATAGACAACAACGCCGTGTCGAATCATCCCCGGCATTCCGACGGTGATGCGATCAAATTTAGGCAGTGCCAAGCTAAGTTCCATGATGGCTTCGAGCAAACGTGTTGGAGATAACGGGTAAGGGGTAGGGATATTTATTGGTTGGGCGTGCAGCGTGCCAGCGCTGTCCAGGACTGAAGCTTTGAGGCTCAATCCCCCACAGTCGATGGAGAAAGTCATCGGATCGGAAGTTGTCACTGACCCAGTTTGTCAAAGGTTAGACAAGAAAGAAAACGGAAATGGCTAACTCTTCGAAACCTGCGCCCAAAGAGCGGGCTCCAAGGTGCGTGCAAATGTAGCTGTGAGGTGACCGCCATCCACATAAATCATATTTTTCCCTTTAATTGGCGAGCATGGATCGGTGGCACAAATCCAAGCCGTGGGATCTACCCAAGAAATATTTTCATCCGCGGCCACTTGGTGTTCAAGCGATAGCCAATCGGATGAAACCGCTTTTTCATACGGCGTGCTGCAGGCTTCGAGGCTCGTTGGATGCGCGGTCATGCAAACATGTGGATCAAAAATAGATAATGGCGTATCTGCGATATAGATTAATTTAGCTGAAGACTTCTTGAGAGATTCAACCGTGCGTTTCATGCCGGCGACCCAAGTTGAAGCCCGAACTTCTCCTTGTAAAATATTGCCGTCACTGTCGATAGTTGCGAAACCGCGGGTTCCGGCGATGAAAACCATTTTTGGTTGGAGTGCAACAATCTTTTTGACGATGTTTGCGCGCCATACAGCACAGTTTGTCATCAAAATTGATTTCGTAGAATTCCAGGCAGGAATATCTGCCGGCCAACAGGAAGACATGGTCCACGAGTACATCCGCCAATTTTTCGCAATTGCTAATTTTTCGATGGCAGGAAACCAAGAGAGCGCATGGCTGTCACCAAAAAGAACGATGGTGGTTTTGGATTTGAGGTTTCCGTAAATACACGGAGATTTTGAGGCGGTTTGATCTTGTTGGGTATGACACCGATCCACGTACGGCGTAGGGCGATCTAGCGGAGAATCGAGGATGGACGGTATGAGGACCTTAGGAACCGGAGCATCTATCAACGCCGGAATTGCTGTCGTAGCAACCGAGCGATTGGACACTGACAACATCGTCGTTGCTGCGCCCGGAGAGGCAGATGGATCAGATAAAACGATAGGTGCTGGGCTATCTGTCGGGGCCGGTATCGAATCGTCGGCGCGGCCGCTTTGAGCAGCAAGGGCAGAAAAGGCGAGCAGGCAGAGAGTCAATAAACTTGCCGTACCGGTTCGTTTCATCTCACCTGGCCCTTCTACCAGCAATCCTTACACGCGATTGGTGGACTATTGACCGTTCTCCCAGATTGACATAAAACTCTAAGAAAACCCCAAATATCGCCTGAGGTATCCTTCCCATATGAACCCCAGCCTCCCCTTTAGCGCACAATCTCTTGCCAAGCGACGATTCTGGGTATCGATCGGAACGTTGCTCGTAGCAACTTCCGCAACTTTTGCCCCGGCACAGGCTGCAACTCCCGATCTTGGTAAATTCCCCAATGTCACCTTTATTTACGGCTCGGCCAATACCGTGCCAATGGCTGCACCAACTTCCAGCGGAATTGGAACTTGGACCTTTACCTCGTCAAATACTTCCGTTGCAACGGTTAATAAGACCAGCATCATTCCGGTATCCGTTGGAACAACCACGATCACTGCTATGCAGGCATCCGATGGAACCTATGCAGCAACGAGCGTTACCGCCACGCTAACCATTTTGCGAGGAACACCCGTCGTTGGACCATTCAAAGATCTTTTGGTGCAAATGCCTTCTTCCAAGGTAGTCACCAAAACCATTACTCCTCCAATTTCAAATTCCACCGCTGATTGGGTTTTTACGTCTCTAAATCCCACCGTAGCAACGGTTGATGGCAATGTTCTCTCTATCCTCTCTTTAGGAGCTGCGCCAATAACCGCCGTGCAATCTGCAAATGTTAATTTTGCGCAATCTGCCCCTGTCACTATGACGGTAACGGTTACTGGCCCCTCTCCAACCATTGATTCATGGTCCGACATGACCTACTTCATTAGCGATTCGCCTGCCACGATTGCTCCACCAAAATCTCCCTCAAATGGCCTCTGGAGTTTCGTTTCCAGCGATCCATCGATTCTCTCGTTCGATGGAAATCAAGCCACATTTCACAAGGCGGGCAAGGTCACCGTTACAGCGAATCAGGCGGCCAGCATCATCTGGGGAAGCGCCACGATCGATGCGAATCTCACTATTAAAAGGAACTCTCCAACTGTTGGCTCGCTTCCCGCGATGACCGTACACGTTGGTCAACCTGCATTTACTCCTGTGCCTCCAACTTCAAATTCAACGGGAATTTGGGATTACGAATCATCCAATCCACGAGTCGCAACAATCGTCGATGGCTTAATCAAGCCAATCTCTGCAGGTACAACCGTAATTACAGCCACGCAAGAAGGCACAACGGTTTATAACCAATCTGCAGCAGTTACTTCGATCTTGACTGTGACTCCAGCGCCACCTCCCCCAGTCGTCAAACCACATGTTTCGGCGGCGCTGAAGGGTCGAGTCCTCACCATTAAATCCGACAACCCAGATGTATCTGTAAAAATCAACGGCAACCCTGCTGTAGTTGGTGTAAATCGCTTGCTTCCCGGCATCCGCACCGTGACCATTACTTTTCAAGACCTTGTGGTGCTCAACAAGAAGTTTGTTGTGAAGTAATTATGGAACTTCAAAAGATCATTCTTTATTACTGCTTCACACCACTCGAGGACCCCGAAGCCATCAAACTGTGGCAACAGGCTCTTTGCGAGTCACTTGGTATAAAAGGTCGAATCCTTATCTCGCCACATGGGATCAATGGCACGTTGGGCGGAGATATGTCTGCGCTCAAGAAATATGTGAGAACAACCAAGAGCTATCCAGGCTTCAAAAAGATCGATTTCAAATGGTCTGAGGGCACAGGCGAGGATTTCCCACGGTTGCGAATTCGCGTTCGTGACGAATTAGTTGCCTTCGGCGCTCCTGGCGAATTAAAAGTTGATCAAACCGGCGTTGTTGGCGGTGGCGTGCATCTGCGACCGGAAGAAGTGAACAAGCTGGTTGAGGAAAAGGGCGATGATGTTGTCTTTTTTGACGGCCGAAATGCGTTTGAAGCCAAGATTGGCAAATTCAAGAATGCCATCGTTCCCGACGTAACAACTTCTCACGATTTCGTCAGCGAGATTGAAAGCGGAAAATACGATCACCTTAAAGATAAACCGATAGTTACTTACTGCACCGGTGGAATTCGTTGCGAGATTCTTTCCTCAGTCATGAAAAAGCGCGGCTTCAAGGAGGTCTACCAAATCAAGGGCGGGATCGTCCGCTATGGCAATAAATTTGGGGACAAAGGGCTTTGGGAAGGTTCGCTTTATACCTTTGACGCTCGAATGGCCATCGACTTTTCGACCAAGACCAAGGTCATTGGCGAGTGTGAAAAATGTGGCGATCCCACAAAACAGTTTTATAACTGCGCGACAGTTACCTGTCACGAATTAGTTCTCCTCTGTGAGCCTTGCTCGAAGATCTCAGGTAGCCGAGATTGCACCCATGAAAATAGCAAACAGCCCGACCGAGAATTGATTGGTTGAGCTGTTCGCTATTTTTCTGTTGTTACATGGCCACTAGTTCAAATATATCCATCTTGTTTGTGCTCGAGCCGACAATCCATGGATTTCCTTGTGCAAGCGACTGGGCCGCACTCAAGCTATTCGCTTGAATGATGGTGTACCCAGTGAATTCAGATGGAATGCCACCTGCTCCACTTTCCGCAACGACCCCACGTTCGCCAAACGGTGCACCTTCATCTAGCAAGGCACTCCCGATCTTTTCCATCCATTTTCCCCAAGCCATACCCCAGGCTTCATTCATTTCTGGCGTGAACTCGACAGACGGACCTCTGTATAACAATATGTACTTACCCATCTTTGCGCCTCTCCTCGTTAGATTAGTTAATTGCTCACTGGCTCCCGACCAGTGAATGCCAACAACTTTTGCAAACTTTCGGTTGCATCAGAAGTCGGAATTTCAGGACCGAACAGACCGCTCTGCCGCACTCGATCATTAATGATCAAATGCGCATTACGATTGACGTAATTTGAAAGCACCGCTGAAGGCGCAAAAGGTACGCCGATTGCGCTAGCTATATCCCAGCCGTGAACCAAAATTTCCATACTCATGAGCGCAGCGGCTATCTGTGCTGGCAACTTTGTGAATCCAAGATCAATAATTTCATCAACTGGTTTCTGACGAAGAGCCTCCAGAGTCGTTTGAGCTAAATTGGCAATCCGTTCTTCCGGGGACAAATCGTGGTGCTCTGAAATATCTATTCCTAGACCTTGCGCCACATTGGAAATAGAGAAGAACAAATGATCTACCATCTGCCCGACATTCATTCCGGCACACGGTGTTGGCTTGGAAAGATCATCGTTTGTTATTGCATACAAGGTGCGCTCGGTTACCGACAAAGCAGCTTCGGCGCTGGTGATTTCATCGATGGGATCAGGCGCATAACTCCATGGGTCTGCTTCGACTGCTCCATTCTGAACAAATGCGACGAGACGATCTAGGTAATGGCTCCACCCTTCGCCATGCCCGACTTCTTGCTCTGCATTCAGCCCATCGTGAACTAAACGCAGATTTGTGCCGCCCGTCGTTGGTTCTAGAGTAATCGTGACGGTCGAGGCACCCGGTGGAAGATCAGCGGATCCTTCCCAGCCCCAACTAAAGATCATCCGCTTTCCTGCTTCTAACTCCAAGACAGATCCCATTGCCGAATGTCCTGGCGTTATGGTCCAGCGATAATCACCGCCTACCTGCAGATCAATGCGAGCAGCCACCGTCTTCCATCGCCGCAATCTTTCTGGCTGCGTCACGAGCTCAAAGGCTGCGTGCGTATCCAAGGGCAGAAATACCGTTTTGTCGTAGGCCATATCTATCTCCCGGTTCGCTTGGAGTGGATTGCTTGGGCTTCAGTTACCAATTGGTCTAATTCATGCGACCAGAATTCATCGAGAAAGAATTTTTTTAAGCGCGCCATTCCTGCCGGCTCGATGGCGTAAAAACGGTTTCGACCGTGCTTCCGCACCGAAATGAGGCGAGCCTCCAACAAGAGCAGCAGCTGTTGTGAGATGGCAGAGCGACTTACCGAAAAATCTGCGGCAAGTTCAGAGACTGATTTTTCGCCTGAAGTGAGTAACTGCAGCAGCTTTCGCCGATTTGGTTCGGCTACAACTTCCAATAGATCGAGCATGGAAATACGTTAGCAGTGGCTAACCTATTAGCGCAAGGGTTTTCTTCGCCCTCTCGGTGCCAATCGAATATTGGGCATCACCGGTGCCGGAATACGTTCGCCCAAACCGTCGGCGAATGTTGGAAAGCGCGAAGACCCGCTCTCCCAATCTTGGCGCATTTGAATTATTTCCTCATGGGTGCGACCAATGAAATTCCACCACATGATGATCTCTTCAGGAAAAGGAACGCCACCCAGCATCAGGATGCGGGCCGGACTCCTCGTCTCGATTGATACCGAATCAATCGTGGTGGGTAAGTAACGCAACGACCCTTCTGGAACGGGGGTGCCATTTATCAGCACTTCGCCGCCGTCGACCAGGAAGCCATATTCAAAGTTGTTCTGGAGGGGGAGGGAAAAGATAACGTCCGGCTCAATATTTATTTCAGCGCCGACAAGTTCTGAAAAAACTTTTGCAGGAGAACGGTTACCCAAGATCTCGCCCACAAAGACACGGATGGTGGCGCCATCGTGCTCGAAGATTGGCAGCTTTGCATAATGGTTGAATTCGGGCGCCATGTTTCGCTTTTCGTCAGGCAGTGCAATCCACAGCTGAACGCCATGGAGATCACTACTAGCGTTGATCGAAAGTTCCGAGTGAGCGATACCTGCGCCGGCAGACATCAAATTGAGCTCACCAGGATTGATTATTTGAACATGTTGAAGAGAATCACGGTGTTCAATCTCGCCCGAGAAAAGCCACGACGCGGTCTGCAAACCCGTGTGCGGATGAGCCGCCACGCTCATAGCCTCTAGCTGATTGGTCGGACCATAATGATCAACAAAACACCAAGCGCCAATGGATTTGATCTCCCGATGGGGCAAGGTGCGGCGGATCGCTATGCCAGACCGCACGGTCAGCTTCACCAACCGAGGATCGAGCGTGATCTCGCTACTCATAAGGACTTCATCTTAGGTCGCCGCTTTGGCTCGCGCCTCCTCTAAAAAGCCGAGATCGTGTGTGAAAATTGACCTTCTTGTTTGTTTACAGAGAGGTATCCCCTATGGCCGACGACGACATTATTGCCGAACTCGACAAACTCAAAGCCGAAAAGGTTATCAGTGAGAAAACCGCTCAGATTTATCTGAGCCAGGTGCGCGACTATGTTCCACCTGTTTCGCCGCTGACTCCCCATGCAACAAAATCTTGGAGCAGGACCCAACTGACGATGCTTGGAATCGGAATTGTTGCCCTGGCCCTGGTAGTTGGCGTGCTCCTCGTTCACAAGTAACAAAATTTAAATCGGGAGTTCGATTCTCATCTGGACTCCCCCGAGGTCGCTCTTACCAAAGAAAATCGTCCCGTTGAAGGCTTTGACGATCGCCTCGACCAAACTAAGACCTAACCCAGAACCACCCGTAGCCCGCGATCGAGATTTATCGAATCGGGCAAAATGACGGACCCCATGAGATACAAATCCTTCGGGGAAGCCGAGACCTGCATCGTCATAGTCGATATGCAAGGTTGAACCTTCTCGAAAGAGTGCGAAGTGGATCTGTGCATCTTCTGGCGTATGTCTCCTAGCATTTGAAAAAATATTGCTAAATATCTGAGCTACCAGCTTTTCGGAAGCATTCACAATCAGACCAGGCTCTATCGAGTAACTAATTTCTCGTCCAGGCTGTAATAGCTGGGCATCCTCGATGAAACCCAAGGCTTGGAGCGAAACATTAAAGGGCGCAAGTTCAAGTGCCGGATGCTCACCCAATTCGGCAAGCAAAAGTAAGTCATTAATTAACTCTTCCATGCGCACAATTTCAGCGTGCATGCGATCAATTTGCTTGGATACTTCGGGGTTCTCGCCACGGTCACGCATCCGTAGTAATTCTGTATAACCTTTGATAACAGTCAGCGGTGTGCGTAATTCGTGTGAAGCATCGCCCAGAAACTCCTGCATTCGGCGTTGGCGTTGCTGCTCAATCTCAAGGTTTTGTTGGGCCAACTTGAGATCCCGCCGGGAGGATGAAAATCGGGAAATGGTTTGAGAAAAAACGAAGAGCAATAGCGCAAAGACAAAAGTTAGTCGCAGCCCGTTAGTTCGATTCCGAGTTAAATTGTCTACATTTATGGCCAAAATAAGTTGTTGGTCATCACCCATATCAATCGCGCGTACTCGGTTTCGAGTCACCATCTTCGCCGTAATAGGCGTTACTCCGGCTTTGGCTAATTCACTTGTTGTGAGCCGACGGGATACACGCGCGCCAGAATCCCTAATTTCAACGGGCAAGCCGGCATCAGCCGAAAACCCGACCGTTATTGGAATGGGGCTGTCTTGCGTTAACAAGAGAGCTGCCGAAGGGTAACCCGTTATCGAACGCTTTATATCGTGAATATCTTGCGTAAGAAGTTTGTCCATGGATTTAATTTCAGCGGCATAGTTAGTTTGAATCAGGGAGACACCAATAATTACCGCAATTAGGGAAACTAAAAGAGCTATAGCGGACCAGTAGAGGTTGCGACCTTTCATTCTTTTGGCGCCAGCAATTGGAAGCCCACGCCGCGAACGGTCTTTATACCTTCAAAGCCATCTCGGTGGAGTTTCTTTCGTAAATAGGAAATATAGGTGTCAACTACCGAGGTATTGGTCTCGAATTCAATTCCCCAGATGGCGGAAAGGAGGGTTTCCTTTCTTACGACTTTGCCAACACGTTCCATCAAATATTGCAACAATCTGTATTCAGTTGGAGAGAGATCGATATTTTCATCGTTAAAGGTGACCTGGTGGAATTGATCATTTAAGACAATAGGGCCACAAACGACCTGTTCGATCTCGGAAGACCCTTTGCCCGTGCGTCGCAAGATCGCGGCCACGCGCAACATAAGTTCTTCAAGACCAAATGGTTTGAGTACGTAGTCATCGGCACCGATTCGCAAGCCAGTGGCAATGTCCTTACGATCGTTGCGCGCTGTGAGGATTAAAACCGGGGTCTGATCATCAGCGCCACGGATTCGCTCGAGCATGGAATAGCCATCCATATTCGGCATATTTATATCGGCGATGATCAAGTCAAAACTATGTGTCCGCAAGAGATTAATAGCCTTCTGACCATCTTCGGCGGTCGTGACTTCGTACTCGCCCATAGAGAGCGCATCCGTCAATAGGTCGCGTATACCGACCTCGTCATCTACGACCAAAATATGTGCTTTTTTCACATTGCCTCCAACAGCAGGTTACCCGAAGCCTGCTCTTCGCTGGCGCTCCTTCGGCATTTCACAAGATATTCACAAAGATTAAGCGGACCATAGGAATATCGCTTTAGACCTCCTATGAGAAAGAATATGCCCATGATGACCTTAAGGAAGCTGACGACTAGATCCGCCGTGGCCCTTGTTCTGGTTTCATCTTTCTCTCCAATAATGGCGCAAGCCGATGTGAGCGCCTCCCCTGTTGCGACGGCCGCAGCTACCGCCACCTCATCTGTGGATTTCGCCGGCGCCCAAGCCGCCTATAAAGCCGCAGTTGATACCTTCGCTGCCAGCAAACAAAATGGGGCAGATTACAAAAATGTGTTGACCGCCTTCATAACATTTCAAAAAGCATATAAAGATCAAGTAAAAGCGATTAACCAAACCTTTAAAGATGCAGCGTTGGCAGCGCGCGATAATTTCCAGACTGGTTCTGCAGGTGCCAAGACCGCCGCAGCCAAGGCAAAACTTAGGTCGACTAGAGA
This sequence comes from Actinomycetes bacterium, assembly GCA_037142435.1. Classification (GTDB taxonomy): domain Bacteria; phylum Actinomycetota; class Actinomycetes; order Nanopelagicales; family Nanopelagicaceae; genus CAIMZW01. The sequence continues at coordinate 21,009 of JBAXAO010000011.1, forward strand.
CTCAGCATTAGTTTCTGCAACATTGGCTCGTGACAATGCAATTGCAGCGATGGGCATATTGCCAACTCGCCCCGAGAAGCCTGCCGCTCCAGTCAAACCTGTTAAATCTGCCAAGTAATAAATTCGGCGGTTTAATACAATATTAAATCAGTGAGCTAATCCCGAAATAACTGGTGGTTGAGCCGACCATGGAAAATCAATCCATTTATCGGTTTTGCGCCAAGAAAAATCTGGCTTGATGATCGTCGTGGACTTTTCGTAGAGCACTGCGCTCTTCACATCTTTTACATAACCAGCACAAAAATCTTGAACCAAACGCAAGGTCTCCCCCGAATCGGCTACATCGTCAGCCACAAGCACGGTCGCGCCAGTCAGATCGACTCGATTGGGAACAGGAGGGAGAACAATAGGCATCGCCAATCGCTCGTCAATTCCAGTATAGAACTCGACGCTGATGGTGAAAGAGTTTTTAACCCCTAAGGCATAACCAAGGCCAGCTCCAAGAAAGAAGCCACCTCGCGCAATAGAGAGAATGATGTCTGGCCTATAACCAGAATCAGCAATATCTTGAGCAAGTTCTCGTGTGGCAATTCCGAATTCGGAGTAGGTCAAGACTTCGCGTTCTGCACTCATCGGGCCAGTTTAACCACCTGAAATTACATCTTTGTTACGGCCGAAGTCGCCTTCTTCACATTGAAACCGACGGGACACTTGGGAGAAGTTCCGGTTACGATTTTTGCTGTTGAGCCTTTTACGCAAGTGATCGATACCTTGGCAACGATCTTCTTGAGACTCTTCTCAACACTGGTAATTGTCGATACCACAATTCTTTGGTAATCCGATACCGCCGTGGAGAAATCGGCAATGGCCTGAATATCTTTGCTCATATCGCCAGTTAGGGTCGGCGCCTGAGGGGCAACGGCCTTAACTCGATTGAGAGTACTGACAGCCGTAGGAATCTTTGCGGCCGTTTGGCTAATCATGGCAACGCTCTGATCTAAGACGTTTTGAGCGCCATTGAGCAGCTGGGCACCAGCCGACTTCACGACATTGGATTCATTTTGAATCTTGGCGCTATCGACAGCGCTTTGTGTCGATGCAACCGCCACAGGCGCGGTGTTGAGGGAGGCCTGCGTTGGAACTAACTGCGAATCCCATACCTTTGGAGCTGACTCGCAAACTACGATCTTGGAACACATCATTGGTGCGCCGTGGAAAATACCGAAAGCCTCAGCCGCTGCATACTTTGCCGTCGCAATTCCAATGACTCTGCCATTGCGATCGAACGCAGGTCCACCGGAGTTACCTGGATTGATGTGTGCAGTCGTTGTTCCAGTTGATGTTGAAATCGAAATGCTCGAGACAATTCCTTCAGTAAGTACGCCTGGGAATCCCAGCGGACTTCCGATAATGCCCATCCACCAACCTTGTTGAGGTGCCGATCCTTGCCATTCCAGCGCTGGGATATCAACCAATACCGCAATACCAACAAGGTCATTCGTGTCATCTGCAACAACGATCGAACCTTGTACTTCTGTTTGATCAGCCAGAACGACTGAAACCAACTTGTTCTTCAAGCAATCAGTAACAACGTGTTGGTTGGTAACAATGTAGGACTTCACGCCCGCGGCGGTCATTGCCGCAGTAATTTTGACCTTTGCCGACCAACCGCTTCCCTGGCTGGTATTGCATTTAATAGTTACTACCGACTTGGACTCGTTGGCAGAGAGAGCAACTAAGTCAACAGGAGCTGCTGCCGGAGAATTGATTGTCAACGAACTTTGAGTACCAGAGGTGGGCGCCTGTGACAGGTTCACATTGGCGATGCTCTCCACTTTAGTAAGTGTGGAGGAATTTGGAACTGTGACACTCCAAAAACCAGCGGGGTTCGTCTTGGTTAGAATTGTTGCCGAAGCAGAATTCGCTGCAAAGTGAGAGACACCTTGAACGCCAACAGTCGATCCTAAAGACAAACAATTGGCAGGAATGGAGAATCCCAACCAGTCAGCTGATGTTGTGAGATTAGTAAAAGTTTGGATATCGCATTTTGTAATGACTTGATCGACACCTGTGGACTTATCTAACAACAGCCCTGGATGAACGCGATCACTCTCGTATTTCAAAGTCGCACTGGTTTGCAGCGCGAAGTCGGCCACACCATCACCATTGATATCCAAGTTGACCGCTGCGAACGAACCGGTTCCATTGGAATACTGGTCAGCCGTTAAGGCGCTCTGAAAGGTTAGATAGAAATAGAACTTGCTCTGATCGAAATCGTTGATTCCGAAGTGCATTTGTTGCAGGTTGTAGTTCGCAGGAATTCCCTCAACGGCAGAAACGCTTGGGGGCGCCGATTGATAGTTCAGCCAGGTTGCTTGTGCGGGGGATATCCCTGCGATGGCAGAAAAAAGGGTTGCGAAAAACGCAGCGACAACAAAGTGTCGCGCTTTGGGGGAAGTTGCGCTCACTCCCCTATTGTGAGGGAAAAGTGAGGAAATGTATACCTCTAGGTGAGGTTGAGTGTAATTTACGCCTGTTAGGGCTAAAGGTGTGGGAGGTTCAAGCCTTTAATTTATAGCCTGTCGGGCATTTTGGGCTGGTTCCCGTCACTTTTTTGACAGTTGTGCCCTTTGTGCAAGTGATGGTTTTGATCTTGACCACCGGTTTTGGGGTGGTTTTAGGGCTAGGGCTGACGGCAATGATGGGTTTGGCTACGACAATTGGATCGGATGCCCTTAACGAGCCGAGCTTGGCATCGACGAGTTTTTCATACGAAGTTACCTGATTGGCAAAAGCGGAGATCTCATCGACCTCTTTTAAGTCATCGGGATTGGGAACCGGGATCTTGGGGGCAAGAGCTAGGAACTGAAGGAGTTCTGATTTCGCTGAAGGGTAGTCCTTGGTGGCCAGATTTAAAGCATCGATCGAATGAGCAAGTACGTTCTTGGCACCTTCTAGCAACATTTGCCCAGCTGCATGCAACGCTTCCGTTTGGCTGGCCAAATTCTGATTGAGTTGGGTGGTCGTTGAGTTGCCTGAATCAGAATTCGTAGTCCAAATTTCGGCGGTGCTCGTGCAAGAAATTACTTTGCCACAGAGCATGGGTGAGCCATGAATAATTCCAAAACCCTCGGCATCGACATATTTGGCAGTCGCAATTCCGATTACTCTGCCCATTCGGTCAAAGGCCGGTCCCCCGGAGTTTCCGGGGTTGATATGAGCGGTAGTCGTGGCTAAGAAACCTTTGAGATTGACACTGGAAATAATTCCTTCAGTAAGCACTCCTGGGAAGCCAAGCGGGCTGCCTTCGACGCCAGTCCACCACCCTTGTTCGGGGGCGACTCCTTCGAAAGGAATAGCGGGGATATCCGTGCGCATGGCAATGCCAGCGACATCATTTACTTCATCCCACGCCCATAGATAACCTGACACTGACGATTGATTTGCAAGAACGATGGTGACTTCTCGAGAGGCAATGCAATCTTTAATAACGTGGTGATTAGTCACAACATACGAGCGATAACCCGCGTTGGTCATTGCTGAGGAAAGTGTCACTTTCGCTGCCCAACCGCTGCCAGAAGTAGTCGCGCAGTTAATCGTGACCACAGATTTTGTTTCATTTGCCGCCAGGGTGACCAAGTTATCTGGAGCGTTTGCTGGAGTGGAAATCGAATTGGTTCCCAAGCTGGGAGCAGTTGGAAGGTCGGTCGAGGATTTCGATGTTGTCGGAGTAACGCCTGATGCGGTTGGTACACCTGGAAAGATGAGTTTCCAGGGAGCTTCTGGAACTTGATCGAATTGATCCTTGCCTTTGGGATCAAGAATTGAATACCCCAAGACGCCGACGGTGCTATTGAAGGGAAGGCAAGCTTTAAGGATGGAAAAACCAATCCAGTCCACTTGCTTAGCGAGATCAGAGAATGTTTGCACATCACATTTATTGCTAACTACATCAGAACCAGAAGTCTTGTCGATGAAAAGCCCAGAATGAATGAGATTGGCTTCGTATGGTCTGGAAGGATCAGTTTGCATCACATATTCGGGCTTGTCATCGCCGTTGATATCCAGAGAAACGTTGGCATATGAGCCCAGGCCATCGGCAAACTGATGAGCAAGAATTGGCTTCACGAAGTTTAAATAAAAATAGAGCCGGCCAGGATCCACATCCGTGATTCCGAAATGGATTTGCTGAACGTCATATTGAATATCGATGTTGGCTTTGATCTTCAAATGCGATGGAGAGGTTTGATAATTCATCCAGGCGGCTTCGGCTTTGGAAAGCAAGTTCGGTGAAACCGCCACAGTAGCGAGCGCCACAGCCAGAATCGCCACCACCACTTTGGTGATCAATTTTCTGCTGGCCCTCATTGGGAGATTGTCCTATCCATTCCTCACGAAAACGAGAGATTTCTTGGACCTAAGTTTTATTTTTACCTTAGTCCGAACCGGCTTCCATTGCTGCCCGGTCTAACGATCCATCCGGCAGAGAACCCCCTTTAGGTGAACGCTGAGCGATAGCGGTAGCACCGCCCGCTTCCAATTCACCGACTAGGCGGAACTGCCCGTCGCCTAATTGTCCTTGTTGGGTATACAGCTCTAATTTCGCACGGGTATCTGCAATATCTAGATTGCGCATGGTTAATTGGCCGATGCGATCAACTGGGCCAAAAGCAGCGTCTTCAGTGCGTTCCATGGAGAGTTTATCTGGATGGTAACTAAATGCTGGACCTTCGGTATTGATGACAGAGTAGTCATCGCCTCGGCGCAAACGTAAAGTGACCTCACCTGTGACGGCAGAGGCAACCCAACGTTGCAGAGATTCACGAAGCATCAAGGCTTGGGGATCCAACCAACGACCTTCGTAAAGCAAACGTCCTAGACGTCGACCTTCAGCATGGTAGTTAGCAATGGTGTCTTCATTGTGAATTGCACTGATCAAACGTTCATAAGCAATGAAGAGAAGAGCCATTCCGGGCGCTTCGTAGATGCCGCGACTTTTCGCTTCAATAATTCGATTCTCAATTTGATCGGCCATACCTAAACCGTGACGACCGCCGATGGCATTGGCCTCTTGGATGAGTTCGACAGAGGAGGGAAATTCTTTACCGTTAATCGCAACAGGACGTCCTTGAACGTAGGAGATAACGACATCTTCGGAAGGTATAGCCACACTTTCATCCCAGAAGCGAACCCCCATGATGGGCTCGACAAGTTCAACGGATGTATCAAGATGCTCTAACCGCTTGGCCTCATGGGTTGCACCCAAAATGTTGGCATCGGTTGAATAAGCTTTTTCAACGCTGTCGCGATAGGGCAGGTTATTAGCAACCAGCCATTCCGACATCTCTGTGCGACCGCCCAATTCTTGAACAAAGTCAGCATCCAGCCATGGCTTGTAAATGCGGAGGGCCGGATTGGCCAGCAATCCATAGCGATAGAAACGTTCAATGTCATTGCCTTTGTAGGTTGAGCCATCGCCCCAGATCGAGACGCCATCTTCCAACATGGCTCGAACTAACAGGGTGCCAGTTACTGCGCGACCCAGCGGGGTGGTGTTGAAGTACTGCTTGCCGCCAGCGCGAATATGGAAGGCGCCGCAGGCAATCGCAGCTAGCCCTTCTTCGACCAGGTAGAGCTTGCAATCGACCAGTCGAGAATGTTCTGCACCATATTGTTTTGCACGCCCCGGGATCGATCCGATATCAGGCTCGTCGTACTGGCCTAAATCTGCGGTGTAGGTATAGGGAAAGGCGCCCTTGGCACGCATCCAGGCGACCGCCACAGAGGTGTCGAGACCTCCTGAAAAGGCGATTCCGACTCGTTCTCCGACCGGTAATGAGGCTAAAACCTTTGACATGGGGCCAGCCTAACGAGGCGAGCGCAAAGTCGGAAAATATTCGCGAGATTCGGGTTAGAAGAATTGGGAGGATGAAGTTGCCACCCGGATAGACGGAAGGTACATTTCCGCGAGGTATTTGCAATCTAATCGCGAGCAATCGGAGAACTTCAGTGAAACGCTTTCAGATCCTGACTCTAGTTTCAACCATCGCCCTGGCCGGCCTCTTTGCCGTCGGCCCAGTTGCCGCTGAAGATGGCGGATCTGGCAATGCAAACTCTGATTCCCAAGAAATTCATAACCCACACGGCAATGTCCTGGGTGAAGTTTCCAGCGACCACCAATCCCGTGGCGATACTGCCCACACCTTTGCCGCGGCAGCCTCAACCGCTGCCAACCAGCTGACCTACCACAACGGCCCAGTCATGGATATCAATCAGACCTTTGCAATTTTTTGGACAGATGCAACCCACCCCATTAGTTCGACGACCCAAAACATTGTGACTCAATATTTGAGCGATCTAACGGTTCCAGCCACAACCAATGTCTATCAATCGACGACCCAGTACTACAGCCAAGTCACTAACAGTGCCACCATCACGAAAGCAACAACTCTCTCTGGTGTTAACACCTATACGGCAAAGAACACTTTTAAAGCCGGCGATGTAGTTGCAGTGACAAAGGTAAAGAGCACCTCCACCGCACTTTCAACCTTTTACAACATTACCGGCGCGGTGCTTGCCGCTACTTCAACAACATTTACTTTGACTGCCACGGGTACCGGGGCAAGCACTTACTACTCCAGCGGCACCGCTACTTCCTCGACACCTAAGACCATGATTCAAAACGCTTCTTCCTTCAACCCAAGCACCAACATTTTCATCGACAATGCCCAAGCTTTCCCAGGCAGCGGTTGTTCTTTCACTGGCCAGCCAGGAGTCAATCTCTGCCTTACCGATGCACAGTTGCAAACTGAGTTGAAGCGAGTCATGTCACTTCAAGGTTGGACTGGCGATAACCACAAGCTGTACTTTATTTACACCGGACAAGGCGTTGGCAGTTGTTCCGGAACGTCTTGCTCCTACACTGCATATTGTGCGTATCACAGCTGGATTGGCACCGGTAATACCGCGACCCTGTACGCCAACATGCCTTACGCCGACAACATCAATGGTTGCGCCAGTGGAACATCACCTAACGGCGATGTCGCCGGCGATGGTCTGGTTAACCTAACCAGTCACGAGCATGCTGAAGCAATCACCGATCCAACGGGCACCGGTTGGTATGCATCAACTGGTTACGAAAACGGCGATAACTGCGCTTGGTTCTTCGGAACCCCCAGCGGAACCATCAATTCAACGCTCAACATCACCAAAGTCACACCAGGCTATGTTGGAACTACAAGACGCGCCGGATACGTCACCTACTCCGTCGCAAACACGCTCAAAGTGGGTCAGCTGGTTCAAATCGCAGGCGTAGGGACCACATATAACGGTTATTTCACGGTGGCAGCAGCGACAGCTACCTACATCGTGGTCGGAAATTCGACCACTTCGACAGGCGCTACCAATGGCACCGTGGGCGTTCTTAATACCACTTGGTACAACCAAACAATTAACGGCCATAACTATGCGTTGCAATTGGAATGGTCGAATGCAGCCAATAACAACACTGGTGGCTGCGTCGCAACTGGTCTCTAATTTCTCTGCCTTCGAACTAGTTCGGTCGTAGACTTCTTTTATGGCCGAGCTCGTTCGATCCGGAGATACCATCGCTCTGCAACTGAGTCGATGGGAGAAAGTTGGCGCTCTTCATAGTTCGCCCACGATGGACGTTTCGCAATTTATTTCGTTAACCCATTATGACAATCTGTGGCAACGCGGAATTCTGCGAGGGGTAAGAGCCCCCGGAACTGGTCTCTTTCTTTTCATACTGTTGGGGACACTTCGTCACAAGGGTGGTCGAGATTTCTGTGCGATTTACAAAAAGCGTCCAGGATTTGTTATCGAATTAACAGGCGGCGAATTTAAGCGTTGGCTATTTACCAGCGATAAAAGTGAAGAGTTAACCAAACTTTTATTTGATTAAGAGCGTTCCAGTTCCATATCGATAGCACCACATGGACATTCGTTGGCACAAATTCCGCAACCCTTGCAGTAATCGAGATTGATCTCGTACTTTCCGCCCTCTAACTTGATAACAGCATTGTCGGGGCAGACGCCAAAGCAGTTATCGCATCCAAAACAATTTCCGCAGGATAAACAACGTCTGGCTTCAAAGACTGCAGTCTCAGCATCTAACCCTTGGACAACTTCCGAGAAGTTAGAGGCGCGGCGTGCCGCATCCAACTTTGGCCTGACGGTTTTAGGAGCATCGGAGTAATACCAAGTATTTAGTTTGTCGAAGGATGCTAGATCAGGACGAGGTGCATGCACGAAGTTCTGTCCTTGTAACCAAGCATCAATGGCGCGAGCAGCTTGCTTGCCATGACCAATGGCGTTGGTAGCAGTGCGCTCTCCAGGAACGGCATCTCCCCCGGCGAATAATCCGGTACGTCCAGTCATGAGGTATTCATCAACTTCGATGACACCATCTTCAACTTTGATTTCCTTCATGCCTTCAATTACTGAAAGATCGACTTCTTGACCTAGAGCCAAGATGACGGAATCGGCATCCAAATCTTCAAATTCACCAGTTGGTTGTGGAAAGCCGCTATCGTCCAAAGCCATCTTCTCGATGGTTACTTTGCCTTCATCGACGCGCGAGACCGTAGATAACCAGCGCATAACAATGCCTTCATCCAACGCCTCTTTGAGTTCGATCTCATGGGCTGGCATCTTTTCTTGGGTTCGGCGATAGACAACGATCGCTTCGTAAGCACCTAGGCGACGTGCGGTACGGGCTGCATCCAGGGCGGTGTTTCCACCTCCGTAAACCACGACCCGACGGCCGAGCATGGGCGGTTGGCCATCCGCGGTCATGTGCAGAACTGAGACCGCGTCCAAAATTCGAGCCGTGTCCCCGGCTGGAATAAAGGCGCGCTTACCTAAGTGAGCACCGATGGCGAGGAAGACCGCATCAAAACCTTCGGCAAGTGCGGCTTCGGCACTGTCGACTTTGGCATTGCACTCAATACTGACGCCCATATTGGTAATGCGTGAAATTTCGGCATCGAGTACTTCCCGTGGCAATCGGTAAGCCGGGATTCCGTAGCGCATCATTCCGCCAGCAGCTGCTGCGCTTTCACGAATCGTGACCGTGTGGCCGCGCATAGCCAAGTGATATGCGGCCGATAAACCTGAGGGGCCAGAACCGACGATCAAAATCTTTTTGCCAGTTGCGGGTGCGGTGATCTTGAACTGCCAACCTTGCTTGATGGCTTCATCGCCCAAAAATCGTTCGACTGAATTAATTCCAACAGCTTCATCTACCTGCGCGCGATTACATGCAGTCTGGCAGGGGTGATAACAGATACGTCCCATAATGGCAGGTAGCGGATTGTCCCGAACTAGATTGCGCCAGGCGTGCTCGTAATTTCCGGCTTCACCTTCATATAACCAACCTTGAACATCCTCGCCGGCAGGGCAAGCATCATTGCAAGGTGGCAGGCGATTAACGTAGACCGGACGTTCGTTGCGCCACGAACCAGTGTGGTTGGCAAGGGAGGAGCCAATATTTAACGTGATGGCAAAGGGCTTATCCACGGGAAACCTCTTGATCTGCAGGCAGTTGCGTTTGTTCGTTAATTAATTTGTATTTAGCAATATTGCGATCGGCGATTGCTTGGATGCCGATCAATTGTTCTGGATGGGCTTTAGGTCCAAACAAGTGTGCAAAGCGTTTCTGAGGTTTCAAGTACTCATCAACTTTTACCAAGCGACGAATAGGTTTAGTTTCGGTGACTTCGCCGTACTCGGCTTCAAAGACCGGGAACAAACCGGATTCTTTGGCCAAGCGCGCTAATTGAATGGTCTCCTCCGACCTGGATCCCCAACCCAATGGGCACGGAACCAAGATATGTAGGTATCTGGCACCGCGGAAAGTCATAGCTTTTTTGACCTTCTCTTCTAGATCATGCAGATCTGCCACAGTTGCTGTGGCAACATAAGGAATTCCGTGAGCCATTGCGATGACCGGCAAGTTCTTACCTTGCGAAAATGAAGCGCCGGGGTTTGCTCCGACGGCATGAGTAGTGTTGGTACGAGCAGCAGGAGGTGTCGCACCTGAACGCTGCACGCCGGTGTTCATATAAGCCTCGTTGTCGTAGCAGATGTAGAGCACATCATCATTACGCTCGAACATTCCAGACAAGGGACCAAAACCAATATCGACGGTTCCGCCGTCGCCACCTTGGGCGATAACGCGAATATCGGTTTTGCCTTGGGCACGAAGTGCGGCGGAAACACCTGTGGCAACAGCGGCAGCATTTCCGAAGAGAGAGTGCAGCCACGGCAAACGCCATGATGTTTCGGGATAGGGCGTAGAGAAAACTTCTAAACAGCCGGTGGCATTGACTGCAACGATTTTGCCATCGGTGGCGGCCATTGCGGCATCGAGTGCATAACGAGCACCAAGAGCTTCGCCGCATCCCTGGCAGGCGCGGTGACCGGAGGTTAAGGAGTTGGTGCGACCAGGACGGGATTGTTCGGAAAGTTGTTCCTCAGCAAGCAGTCGGTTGCCGACAGCAAAGGAGCCAACCTGATAAAACTTCAGTGGTGTGCTCATATCCGTCCCAAATCTTTAAGCAGGTTTTCCGCCATTGGCCCTGATCGTCTTTCACTCTTATTTCGTTCCATCTCGCGTTGAATAAGTTCTTGATTTAAGTCTGTGAAAGTCAGATCGGGCATGGTGCCATCAAAGGCGCTTTGAATGAGGTTGCGAATTAATTCACGAGTAATTGGGCGACCGCCTAGACCTGCAATGGCAGTTGAAATAGGAATCGATGTTCCGCCCATCGCAGTGCGGACATTGGAGGAAACTATTCCGCCGATACCCGGGGCGAATGCTCGTTCGACGACGACAATCTTTTGCGCGTTCTTGAGTTGAGCATGGACTGCATCCAGTGGGAATGGGCGGAAGGAAGTAATGCCCATGACTCCGACTTTGACTCCAGTTGCACGCAGTTCATCGACCACATCTTTGATCGTTCCGAGTACTGATCCCAACGCCACTAGAACGACCTCGGCGCCATCGACCATATAGCTGGTGACTAGTCCGTCGACATCGTGCTCGCCAGCGGCTGGGCGACCAAAGATTTCGGTAAATTTTGAAGAAAGTTCTGGAAGTAGATCCAGCGCCTGGAGTTGCTTTACATGCGCCAAATACCGAACTTCGGTAAATGCCTCTGGCCCGACCATGGCGCCGATAGAGACTGGATCCATAGGGTCCAAAACCTGACGAGGTACGTACGGTGGCAAGAACAAATCCACTTGATCGCGTTCGACGATATCGATCTCTTCCATAGCGTGGGTTAAAACAAAGCCATCCATACAGACCATAACCGGCAAGGAGATTTCTTCGGCCAAGCGGAAAGCCAAGATATGAAGGTCAGCGGCGGATTGGTTGTCTTGCGCATACAGTTGAATCCAACCCGAATCGCGTTGGCTCATGGAATCGCTGTGATCGTTCCAAATATTAATGGGTGCGCCGATGGCCCGGTTTGCCAAGGTCATAACAATCGGAAGTCCAAGACCAGAAGCGTTGTATACGGGTTCGACCATAAACAACAATCCTTGGCTGGCGGTGGCGGTGTAGGTTCGAGCGCCAGTTGCAGAGGATCCAATGGCCACCGACATTGCCGAATACTCGGATTCGACGTTTACAAATTCGCAATTGTCGATCTCACCTAAGCGCACAATCTCATCAAGCGCTTCAACAATGTGGGTTTGCGGAGAAATGGGATAGGCACAAATTACTGCCGGACGACAGGCGGCGATGGTCTCGGCTACGGCGCGAGATCCTTCAATTTGCTTGCGCATGTTTTAATTCCTCAAGCTCTCCGATGACGAATTCATATGCTTCTTGGGCCGCGGCAATATTCCCGTTGGCAATCTTCTCTGGAAAACGATCTTTGATCGCGGCAACAACTGATTCCAGTTTGACTCTTCCCGTAGCAGCGGCGAAGCCACCCAAAAGCGCCGCATTTGGCATTGCTCGACCCACATGCTTAAAGGCAATGTCCGATGCGGGAACTATGAGGTTTCGATTTGCCGAACGGCCTTCCACATAATCATTAAGCCCTAATTCGCTAAATGACTTGGTGGTATTAATTATCAAATATCCATCTTGATGAGCACCGGAAAAGACATCGACCGAGTGCAACAAGGTTGGATCTTGAATGATGATGGCATCTGGCTGCAGGATTGGCTCACGCAAACGAATCTGATTTTCACTGATTCGGCAATATGCAACGACCGGCGCACCAGTACGCTCGGAACCAAAGCTAGGGAATGCTTGTGCGTGCGAGCCGTCAAGAAATGCGGCAACGCTCAGTAACTCGGCGGCAGTAACGACGCCTTGTCCACCTCTCCCGTGGATTCGAACTTGAAACACCCTTGAAGCGTATTACTCAAAAGCATTGATTTACGCTGATTTTAGACATTCTGGAGAGGCTGGAGTGCTAGCCCTAAGTGATTAGAAACATTCTGCGCATTTTGTCCAGATAGGAGTGTTAACCACTGCTCCCTTTAGGTAAGTGGAGATTAAAATCTACTCATGCGTAGGAAGACCGATTGGCTTCTC